>NZ_JBNDIK010000017.1:0-147360 GCF_050434365.1 Massilia sp. UYP32 | reverse complement strand
GGGGATGGCATCAGAAAGCATGGCCGAAAGTTAACATTTCTGAGCCACGTTTACAACGAAAAAATGCCGCAAAGATCGTTAACTTAGCGGCATTATACTCTGACCCTCATTGTTTTGATCGTCGAATCGCTGCTTCTAGAACATTATTCTCTCATAGGAGAAATCATTTCTTGGGTCGCAATAGCGCTTACTTAATTAGATATTCTTGCGCAATTTATGAGTCCTGAAATAATCAGGGTCAGAGTCGATTTGTTGAGCAATTTCTCACCAAATTGGATTAATTGGTGACACAGTCAGCTTGTCAGGCAATTTCTTCCCAACTGAATAATGAGGGTCGGAGTAGAATTAAAAGCAATTCTGGAGAATTGCTCAATAAATCTACTCTGACCCTCATGTTGGGGGTGGGGGTGGTGGCGCACGGGTGAAGATTTCGCTTGCGCGGCGTGATGGGTGAGATAGAATAATGAATGAGAATCATTATCATCTGATGCCACCAACCTGCGTCGAGAGGAACGATATGTGCGACAAACACCCTTCGAACGTGCCCTGCCCTGCTGACGGCGCGCAGGGATCGCGCCGGCGGCGCGTGTGGGAGCTGTCCCATGCCTGCCATTGCCCGCTGGTCGGGGTCGGGTTGCCGCTGGGCGGCTTGCGCAAACTGGTGGAGAAGGTGACGGGCGGGAAGGTGCTGCACGACGATTACGACATCCACGTCGGCACCGTCAGCGAGTGCGCCCTGCGCACGCCGGTCGCCGATGCGGTGCAGAAAGAGCTCGAGCGCCGCTATGCGCAGCACGTCCAACGCTTCCGCGCCGCCAAGAGCACCGAGCAGGTCGAGGCCATGTGGGACGCCGCGGTGGCCGCCGGCGACGTCGCCGGGGCGTTCTGGGCGGGGCTGTCGCATCCGCGCTGCAGCACCGCGCTCGAAGAAAAGATGTGCCGCGACATCCATATGGTGCAGCACCAGGCCGGCGCCTGCGCCCGCGGCGACATCAACAAGTTCAATGCAGTCGTCGCCGACAACGCGCGCCTCGAACGCGACGTGGCGCGCCTGCAGGAACGCTGCAATGCGCTGGGACAGGAAAAGGCGGTCGAGTGCGAGCGCCTCGAGCACCAGCTGCGCGCGGCGCGGGCGGCGACCATCGCGCGCGATGGCGACGTCCAGGCCCTGCGCGCCGAACTGGCGCGGCTGCAGGCCAGCGTTCCCGACCTCGACACGCGCGAGCGCCTGGCCGAGCGGGTGGCGCAGATGGAGGCGCGCGAACAGGCGCTGCGCGCCCAGCTGGCCGAGCTGAAGGCGGCGCGCGCTCCTGCTCCCACCCCGGCGCCGGAAGCCGAGGCTGCGCCCGAACCGATCCAGGTAGCGCCGGTCGCCACACCGGTGCGCCTGGAAAACCGCAGCGTGCTGTGCGTCGGAGGCCGCAGCAGCAGCGTGCCGATCTACCGCAATATGATCGAGCGGGTCGGCGCCCAGTTCGCCCACCACGACGGCGGCCTGGAGGACAGCAGCAGCCAGCTCGACGCCAGCCTCGCCGCGGCCGACCTGGTGATCTGCCAGACCGGCTGCATCAGCCACAGCGCCTACTGGCGCGTGAAGGACCATTGCAAGCGCCACGGCAAGCGCTGCGTCTTCGTCGACAACCCGAGCGTCTCGAGCCTGGTGCGCGGCCTGCAGGAAGCCGCCACCGAGGACACCCAACCCGGCTAATGCTGTTCACGCAGCCAGCGCGCGGATCGCCGCCACCAGGCGCTCCAGCTGCGCCGTGGTCGTGTAGTACGAAGGCGTGACGCGGATGCAGCTGCCGCCGACCGGGCCTTCGCGCGCCACCGTGAAGATGCCATGCCGGTCGAGCAGCGTGCGCGCCAGCGCCACGTTGTCCTCGAACGACATCTTTCCCTGCAGGCGGAACGAAGTCACCGCGCCCGTCATCCCGGCGTCGTCCGGCGTCAGCACCTGCACGCCCGGCAGCGCGCGCACCCGCGTCACCCAGTAGTCGCGCAGCGCGCGCAGGTGCGCCGCGCGCGCCGCGAGCGGGATGCGCGCATGGAAGGCCAGCGCGCTCGGAATCGTCATCACCGCCGCCACGTTGAGGGTGCCGGCATTCACGCGCGCCCGGATGTCGGTCGGCGGATGCTCGGTGTTGCCACAATCGATGTCGATGTCCTGCAGGCGGCCCTCGCGCACATAGAGGAACCCGAGACCGAGCGGCGCCCCGATCCATTTGTGCAGGTTGGCCCCGACGAAGTCGGCGCCCAGGTCGGGAATGCGGAAATCGAGCTGGCCGAACGATTGCGCGACGTCGACCACCACGTCCACGCCGCGTTCCCGGGCGATGCGCGCGATCTCGGCCACCGGCAGCACCAGGCCGGTGCGATGGTTGATGTGGGTGAGCAGCAGCAGCCGCGTGCGCGGATGGCGCCGCAGCGCCTCGGCATAGGCGTCGATTACGCCCTGGCGCGTGGCCGGCTCGGGAATCGTCACCGAGACCAGCCCGGCGCCGCGGCGTTTGGCCAGCTCGCGCATGGCGTCCATCACCGTGCCGTAGTCCAGGTTGCAGATCATGACCGCTTCGCCGGCCTTCAACAGCCGGTAGTTCAGGATCAGGTTCTGCAGCGCCTCCACCGCGCTGCGCGTGAGCGCGATCTCGCCCGGCGCGGCGCCGGCATACGCCGCCAGCTGCGCGCGGATCGCCGTCATGTCCGCGCGGTCGAAGCGGGTGCGCAGGTAGTGCGAGTGATGGCGGTTCAGGTAGTCGAGATTGCGCTTGTAGTCTTCCAGCACCGGGCGCGCCATGACGCCATAGTAGGCGTTTTCGAGATTGACGATGTCCCCGGCCACGTCATAGCTGGCGCCCAGGCCGGCTTCGTCGGCCGCGGCAACCGCCGCCGGCCAGGGCAGCGCCGCGCCCCCGAGGCTCAGGCCTGCGGCGGTACGCAGCAGCTTGCGGCGGCGATAGGCGATCGGTTTCATGGAGGCTCCCGCGAGAATGGATGTGCAGGAAAGTATAGGCAGGCCAGCGCCGCGCGCCTGCCCCTGGAATGATCGCCCCATAAGCGCCATTGATACCCCGGGCCGGCCCGCGCGCCGCCGGGTTAGAATCGCGCCAACACCCACCACCACCGGACCAGCGCCATGCTCAGCCGCGACATCGAGATCTTCCGCACCGTGATGACCTCGGGCTCCGCCACCCGCGCGGCGAAAGTGCTGGGATTGTCGCAGCCGGCCGTCAGCATGGCGCTGCGCCGGCTCGAGGAACGCGCCGGCCTGGAACTGTTCCAGCGCCCCGGCGGCAAGCTGCAGCCCACCCAGCAGGCGCAGGCCCTGCTGGCCGAGGTCCAGCGCCACTTCGTCGGCATGGACGTGATCGAGCAGCGCATCCGCAGCCTGAAGCAGTTCGGCGCCGGCCGGGTGCGCATCGCCGCCTTTCCCGGCCTCGGCACCGGTTTCGTGCCGCGCGTGCTGGCCGACCTGGCAGCGGCCGGCACGCGCAGCATGGTGTCGCTGCAGGTGATGGGTTCACAGGACGTGCGCAGCCAGGTGCTGCGCGACGAGGTGGAGCTGGGCATCGCGGCCCAGGACATCTCGACCGCCGGCGTCGAGCATGCGCTGTTCGCGCACTACTTCGGCGTGGTCGCCCTGCCTCCCGGGCATCCGCTGGCGCGCAGCAGCATGGTCACGCCGAAGCAGCTGGCGCGTCATCCCTTCGTGGCCCTGCATCCAGACGACGCGGTGAGCCAGCGCCTGGACGCGATTCTGCACGCCCACGGCCTGCAACTCCAGACAGTGGTTGAAACCTCGTACACCTTCAGCCTGTGCGAACTGGTGCGCAACCGCATCGGCGTCGCCCTCGTCAATCCGGTCACGGCGGTCGACTACCTCAATGCCGGCCTGGTATTTCGTCCGTTCTCGGAGCGGCTCGAATTCACGGCGCTGACGATGTGGCCCGCCGGCCGGCCGCTGTCGCCCTTCGCGCGCCAGATGCTGGGCGCGATGCGCGCGCGGCTGCAGGCCGATATGGATGGCTTGCGCGCGACCATGCCGCCGGCCGCGGGCAAGGTCGCGCTGCACCAGTTCCAGCCGCTGGCGGCGTCCCCGGCCTGAGACGGCGGATTCAGAGCAGGTCGATCGAGGTGCTCATCACGCCGACCAGTGCGGCCATCTCGGCCGAATTGGCGATGCCGAGCAGGACGTCGCCGCGATTGAGCGTGCCGTCGTCGATCAGGGCGGCCCAGCCCGCGACCTCGGCCTGGCTGGCCGTGCGCTCCAGGCCCGCCTGATACAGGTGGGCGACATACTGCGCATTGCTCATGCCGCCGAACTGGCCTTCCGCCGCGCCCACGAAGGTGTCGGCGATGGCCGCCATGCCGATGCCGTTTTCGCTGGCCGCGATCCAGTAGTTCAGGCCATCCTGGTCGGGCGCGCGGTCGAACAAGACGTCATACATGCGCACCAGCATGCCGACATCGGTGTCGGCGATCCAGGCGCTGGACCCATACCAGTCCATATACTGCAGCATGGCGAAGTGGTCGGCGAACTCCAGCAAGACGTCTGCCCGCGTGCGCGCGCCCGCGTCCAGCCCGACCAGCCAGCCGTACAACTCCCTCAGGTTGCCGCCGCGCTCCATGCCGTTTTCGTACAGCGACCTGACGAAATCGTCGTCGCTCATGGCATCGTCGGCGCCGCTCGCCGCGAGCAGGCTGGCCGAGATCTCGAGCAGCGACATGCCGGCGGCATGCTGCGCTTCCCAGGCGTCGAGTTCGACGCGGGTCGCCACACGGTCCTCGAGCGATTCGATCATGCGCGTGATGGTGCCGCGCGCCGAGCGTTCGGCGCCGTCGCCGCCGAAATTCAGGATCTCGACGTTCGCGAGAGAGTCGCTGCCTTCGGTGCCGTCGCGGGCCATGACCACGACATGCCCCTGTTCGACCCGGATCGTGTAATCGGCCCGGCTCCCCGCCAGGCGTACGGTGTCGATGCCCATGCCGCCGTCGATCCAGTCGTCACCCGCGCCGCCGGTGATGTCGTCGTCGCCGTCCTCGCCATGCAGGCGGTCATTGCCCGCCCCGCCGTCGATGACGTCGTCGCCGCCGCCGGCATAGGCCACGTCGTCGCCCTCGCCCAGGTTGAGGGTCTGGGCGTCGGCATCGGCCACCACGTGCTGGTTGCCGGCGCCGCTCCTGACCGTGACTTCACCGGCGAGCGCGGCGAAGCCGATGTGGTCCAGGGTGACGCTGCTGCTCCACAGGCCGCGTGTATCGATGACCACGGCGACCAGCGGATTGCCGGCCGCGGCCTCGACGCCGACCAGTTCCAGCGGGCCGAATAGCGGCGCCGTGCCGAAAGCGGCAGTCGGCGCGATCGTCTGCAGCAGCAGCGGCGTGTTCGCGGCCTCGGCGATGAAGCGGGTGGCGCCGGCGACCAGGCTGGCCTGCGAGGCGGAACCAGCCTCGCTGTGCTGGCGCACCTCGCGCAACAGGTCGGCCAGCGCGGCGCCGGCCGCCTCCGGCGCCACGCTGCCGCTGGCGGTCATGCCTACTTCCGACGGCAGGTCGGCGCGCAGCAGGACCCGGCCGCTGCCGTCGACGACGACCGGCACCGCGCTCGTGAGGCCGGTGCCGTTGGTGTCCGGGCCGTCCACGCGGGCGGTGCCGGCCGTGAGCTCCTGGCGCTCTTTGCCGTCGGCCTCGGTGACCGTGCGCACCCGCACTTCGCGGTTATCGATCACGCTGACCTGCGGCGCCGTGCCGGGACGCTCGTCGACGTCCGTGACCCAGATCGTCAACAGCTGCGCGGCGGTGCCGGCGCCATCGGTGCGCGTGACCTCGACCTGGTAGGTGTTGTTGCCCGTCCCGGCGCCGCGGTCGCGCGGCGACTCGTAGTTTGGCGCCGCGATAAAGCGCAACAAGCCGGTAGCCTGGTCGATCGTGAACAGCGCGGCGTCGGCGCCGCCGGTGATCGCATAGTCGTTGTAGATCGGGCCGGACGGGCCCTGGGAGATGATGTCGACGGTCACGTCGCGCGTATTTTCGGCCACCTGCACCACGTCGCCGTTGGGATAGGAAAACCGCGGCTGGAGCGGCCAGGTGGATTCGGCGGCGCTGGCCTGCGAAGTGAATGCGGTTGCCATGATCGTTCCTCGGTATCGGATACCGAGAGTATATCCACCCGGGCGGGCGCACGATGTGAACTCGTCCGCATGGCGCGATTCCATGCGGGCTGCATGGCGCGCGCTTGTTTCACATTCGGAAAACAAAAAAGGTTACGGGCTTGCGCCTGTAACCTTTTGGACCTGCTGAGTATTGGTGCCGCTGACCGGAATCGAACTGGTGACCTTCGCATTACGAATGCGCTGCTCTACCGACTGAGCTACAGCGGCGAAACCTGTGCTTCGCCTTGCCTTTCGGCGCACGACAACGAGTCGCCGTGACGAAAGAACCATATTCTAGCAAATAATGCGGCAAACTTGCTAGTGTGTATCGCTAGCGTGCCGCATTATCGGCCAAAAACAGGGAATTCAGCCCTGGTGATAGCCCGTCACCACCGCGACTTCTTCCTTCGAGCCCAGGAACACCGGCACGCGCTGGTGCAGCTTGGTCGGCGGGATGTCCATGATGCGGCCCTGGCCGTCGGTGGCGGCGCCGCCGGCCTGTTCGACGATCATCGCCATCGGGTTGGCCTCGTACATCAGACGCAGCTTGCCCGGCGATTGCGGGTCGCGCAGGTCGGCCGGATACATGAAGACGCCGCCGCGGTTCAGGATGCGGTGCACGTCGGCCACCATCGAGGCGATCCAGCGCATATTGAAATCCTTGCCGCGCGGGCCGGTGCTGCCGGCCAGCAGCTCGTCCACGTAGCGCTGCACCGGCGGATGCCAGTGGCGTTTATTCGACATATTGATGGCGAATTCCTTGGTCGAGACCGGGATCTGCATGTCGCTCTGGGTCAGCACCCACGAACCCATCTCGCGGTCCAGGGTGAAGCAGTGCACGCCGTTGCCGGTGGTGAGCACCAGCATGGTCTGCGGGCCGTAGACCGCATAGCCGGCCGCCACCTGGGCGGTGCCGGGCTGCAGGAAGTCCTGCTCGGTCGGCTGGGTCATGCCTTCCGGCGCCTTCAGCACCGAGAAGATGGTGCCGATCGAGACGTTGACGTCGATGTTCGACGAGCCGTCCAGCGGGTCGAACAGCAGCAGGAATTCGCCCTTTGGATAGCGGCTCGGGATCTGGCGGATGGTTTCCATCTCTTCGGACGCCATCGCCGCCAGGTGGCCGCCCCACTCGTTCGCTTCCAGCAGGATCTCGTTCGAGATCACGTCCAGCTTCTTCTGGACTTCGCCCTGGATGTTCTCGGTCTCGGCGCTGCCCAGCACTTCGCCCAGCGCGCCCTTGCTCACCGAATAGCTGATGCGCTTGCAGGCGCGGGCGACGACCTCGATCAGCAGGCGCAGCTCGGCGTTGATGTTCTGGTGCAGGCGCTGCTCTTCGACCAGGTATTGCGTCAGACTTACGCGTTTCATGACTTCCTCAGGTTGGGTGTGAATTCTTTTAATTGGCGAGCGCCTTGGTGACCACTTCGCGCACGTCGTTCGACAGCTTGCCGTGCCCCGCCACCCGCTGCAGCGCGGCCTGCATCTGCTCCTGCAGCGCCGGCGCGTAACGGCGCCAGCGGTCCATGGCGCGCGCCAGGCGGCTCGCGACCTGCGGGTTGAGCGCGTCGAGCGCGATCACCTGCTCGGCCCAGAAGGCGTAGCCGCTGCCGTCCGGCGCGTGGAACTGCACCGGATTGTTCATGCAGAAGGCGGCCACCAGGCTGCGCGCGCGGTTCGGGTTGCGCAGGGTGAAGGCCGGATGGCGCATCAGCGCACGCACGGCCGCCACGTCGGTGGTCGGCGCCGCAGCCTGCATCATGAACCACTTGTCCACCACCAGGGCCTCGTTCTGGAACTCCTGGTAGAACGCGTCCAGCGCGTCGGCGGCTTCCGGCACGCGCGATGCGATCAGCGCGCCCAGCGCGGCGGCGCGGTCGGTCATGTTGTCGGCTTCGTCGAACTGGCGCTGGGCCAGCGCCACGCTCTCATCGTCGGGCGCCGCGTTCAGGTAGGACAACGCGATGTTCTTGAGCGCGCGCTTGCCGGCGGACGCCGCGTCCGGGCTGTACGGCCCCGGCGTCAGGTTGGCTTCGTACTGCGCCAGCAGCTCGGCGCGCAGGCGCGCGCCGATGTCGGCGCGGATGAACTGGCGCGCGATGTGCACGGCCAGCGGGTCGACGCCGTCGATCTGCTCGGCCACCATGCTCTCGGACGGCAGCAGCAGCGCCTGTTCGCGGAAGGCCGGGTCGAGGGTCTCGTCGACCAGGACCTTGCGCATCGCCTCGATGAAGGTCTCGTCCAGGTTCAGGCTGGCGCCGCTATTGCCCTTGGCCGCGGCCTCGCCGGTCAGCTTGAGCAGGCGGCTCATGGCCAGGCGCTGGCCCGCTTCCCAGCGGTTGACCGGGTCGCTGTCATGGCTGAACAGGTGCAGCAGGTCGGCATCGGTATAGCTGCCCTGCAGGATCACCGGCGCCGAGAAGTTGCGCAGCACCGACGCCACCGGCTGCTCCTTCACGTCGGTGAAAACGAAGGTCTGCTCGGCCTGGGTCAGCTCGAGCACCGCCGTCGTGCCGCGGTCGACGCCGCCCTCGACCAGGCGCATGTCGTTGCCGGCGGCGTCGAGCAGGCCGACCGCGACCGGGATGTGGAACGGCAGTTTCTCTGGCTGTCCCGGCGTCGGCGGGCAGGACTGGATCAGCTTGAGCGTGTAGGTGTGGACGGCCTCGTCCCAGCGGCCCTCGAAGCGCAGCACCGGCGTGCCGGCCTGGCTGTACCAGCGTTCGAACTGGGTCAGGTCGCGGCCGTTGGCGTCGGCCATCGCGCGCCGGAAATCGTCGCACTCGACCGCCTGCTCGTCATGGCGCGCGAAGTACAGGTCCATGCCCTTGCGGAAGCCTTCCTCGCCGAACAGGGTGTGGTACATGCGCACCACTTCGGCGCCCTTCTCGTACACCGTCACCGTATAAAAATTGTTGATCTCGACGAAGGAGTCGGGACGCACCGGGTGCGCCATCGGGCCGGCATCCTCGGGGAACTGGTGCTGGCGCAGCGTGCGCACCTGGTCGATGCGGGTCACGGCGCGGCCGGTGTCGGTGCCGATCATGTCGGCCGTGAATTCCTGGTCGCGGAACACCGTCAGGCCTTCTTTCAGCGACAGCTGGAACCAGTCGCGGCAGGTCACGCGGTTGCCGGTCCAGTTGTGGAAGTATTCGTGCGCTACCACCGCCTCGATGCCCTGGAAGTCGACGTCGGTGGCCACCCGCGGGTTGGCCAGCACGAACTTGGTGTTGAAGATGTTCAGGCCCTTGTTCTCCATCGCGCCCATGTTGAAGTCGCTGGTGGCGACGATCATGAAGCGGTCCAGGTCGAGCTCGAGGCCGTATTTTTCCTCGTCCCAGCGGATGCTGTGCTTGAGCGACTGCATCGCATAGTCGGTCTTGTCCAGGTTGCCGTCTTCGACCCACACCTGCAGCAGCGCGTCGCGGCCGTCGGCCAGGCGGAAGGTCTCTTCCTGGCACACCAGCCTGGCGGCCACCAGCGCGAACAGGTAAGAGGGCTTCTTGAACGGGTCTTCCCACAGCGCATAGTGACGCCCGTCGTCGAGGTCGCCTTCCTGGATCAGGTTGCCGTTCGACAGCAGCACCGGATAGCGCGCCTTGTCGGCGCGCAGCATCACGGTGTACTTGGCCATCACGTCAGGGCGGTCCGGGAAATAGGTGATGCGGCGGAAGCCTTCGGCCTCGCACTGGGTGAAGAAGTTGCCATTCGATACATACAAGCCGCTGAGCGTCGTGTTCTGCTCGGGCACGCAGACCGATTCGATCTCGAGCACCACCTCGTCGGGCGCCTCGTGGATGACCAGGAGATTGTTTGCCAGCGTATAGTCAGCCCCGACCAGGGCCTTGCCGTTCAGGCGCAGCGCCACCAGTTCGATGTCCTCGCCATGCAGTTCGATGGCGCGCCCGCTGGCCGCCGGGTTGCGACGCAAGGTCAGGCGGTTGGCCACGACCGTGCGCGCGGGATCCAGGTCGAAGCCGAGCTCGACAGTATCCACAAGGTAAGTCGGCGGGGTATAGTCTTTCCGGTAAACGGTCTGGGGCGTATCGGTGCGCATAGGAAGAGTCCAAGAACACAGTGGAGAAGTGCTTATTTTACCAACAAGCTTTTCCGGCGCTTCGTACGATTCCATGTATCGCAGTGTATGTACGGTAACGGGGTGTAAAAACCGGTTCATTGATTTTGAACAAGCGGTAAGCTTGATCATCGGGGAAATTCCGCATAAATATTTTGGAGATTGGTATGAAACGCCTCATCATGGTCGCCGCCGGCACGGCGCTTGCGCTGCTCCTGGGCGGTTGCGCGACCACCATCCGCAGCGACGTCACGACCTTCCACCAATGGCCGGCCCAGATGGAAGACAAGAGCTATGTCTTCGAGGTGCCGGCGCCGCAGGACGACACGCTGGAATGGCGCAGCTACCAGGAACTGGTGCGCGCCCAGCTGGCGCGCCAGGGCTTCCGCGACGCCGAGGGCGCCACGCCGGCGCTGACGGTGGCGATGCGCTTCACCACCACCGACCTGCCGGTGCGCGTGCTGGAGCCGATCATGACGCCGTATTTCTATCCGAGCGCGCGCTTCGGCTACGGCTACCGCGGCTTCCACCGCCGCTACTGGGGCGGCTGGTACAGCCCGTTCTACGATCCGTTCTGGGGTCCGTATCCGGCCTACCAGACCTCGGTCGAGCACCACTACCGGCGCGAGCTGCAGGTGTCGATCAAGTCGGCGCGCGACGGCAAGCGTTTGTTCGACGTCACGGTGCACAACACCAGCCGCAATATGTCGACGCCGGAGATCATGCCGGCGCTGGTGCACAGCGCCTTCGAGGGCTTCCCGGGGCCGTCGGGCGTGGCACGGCGGGTCGAGGTGACGCAGGAACCGAAGGGCTGACCGGCGCCGTTCGCCGCTCATGGAGCCGGGCATTGCCCGGCTTTTTTCATGGGAACGCAGGATGAAAAAAGACCCGTCACGCGCGCCGCGTGACGGGTCAATGGGAGACAACGGGTCAGCGCACCATGCACGGCTTCTTGCTGTCGAACTTCCAGTTCGGGACGAGGTACTGCATGCCCACCGCATCGTCGCGCCCGCCCAGTCCCATCGCCAGATAGCGCTGGTGCGCGGCCTCCACCGCCTCCATGTCGAGTTCCACGCCCAGTCCCGGCGCGGTCGGCACCGCCACCATGCCGTCCACGATGCGCAGCGGATTGCGGGTCAGGTGCTGGCCGTCCTGCCAGATCCAGTGGGTGTCGATCGCCGTGATGTCGCCCGGCGCCGCCGCCGCGCAATGGGTGAACATCGCCAGCGAAATGTCGAAGTGGTTATTCGAATGCGAGCCCCAGGTCAGGCCCCAGGCTTCGCACATCTTCGCCACGCGCACGGTGTCCTGCATGGTCCAGAAATGCGGGTCGGCCAGCGGGATGTCCACCGCCCCCAGCTGCACCGCGTGCGCCAGCTGGCGCCAGTCGGTGGCGATCATATTGGTGGCGGTGCGCAGGCCGGTGGCGCGGCGGAACTCGGCCATCGTCTCGCGGCCCGAATAGCCGCCTTCGGGTCCGCACGGGTCCTCGGCATAGGCCAGCACGCCCTTCATGTCGCGGCACAGCCGGATCGCGTCCTGCAGCAGCCAGCAGCCGTTGGGGTCGAGCGTGACGCCAGCCTGCGGGAAGGCTTCCTTGAGCGCGCGCGCCGCCTCGATTTCCTGTTCGCCGCGCAGCACGCCGCCCTTGAGCTTGAAGCTCCTGAAGCCGTAGCGCGCCTGCGCGGCGCGCGCCTGGGCCACGATGGCGTCGGCGTCCATGGCCGGCTCGTGGCGCAGGCGCAGCCACTCGTCGTCGGCATCGGGCTCGCTCGCATACGGCAGGTCGGTGGCCCTGCGGTCGCCCACGTAGAACAGGTAGCCCAGCATCTCGACCTGGTCGCGCTGGCGGCCCTCGCCCAGCAGGTCGGCCACCGGCACGCCCATGAACTTGCCCAGCAGGTCGAGCACGGCGCATTCGACGCCGGCCACCGCGTGGATCGTCACGCGCAGGTCGAAGGTCTGCTGGCCGCGCCCGCCCGCATCGCGTCCGGCGAACGCCGTGCGCATCGAACGCAGCACGCCGTTCCAGGCGCCGATCGGCTGGCCGACGACCAGCGCGCGCGCATCCTCGAGTGTCTGGCGGATGCTCTCCCCGCCCGGCACTTCGCCGACGCCCTGCTGACCGCTGCTGTCGGTGAGGATCACCAGGTTACGGGTGAACCACGGCGCGTGGGCGCCGCTGAGGTTGAGCAGCATGCCGTCGCGGCCCGCGACCGGCACCACGCGCATCGCGGTGATCGTTGGCGTGCTGCCCAGTGTCGAAGATTCCATGGTCATCATTTTTCCCTAAAGCGATGTTACCGGTATCAAGATGAGCCGATGATACCGGTATCTTGATGACCAAGTCAATCCGCTGGAGGAGTGTTCAGCTGCTGCCGCGTTCGACGATGACGAAGCCGACGTCGCGCACCGGCGCCTCCACTGGCCGACCTTCGGCGCGGTCGATGATCAGCGAGGCGGCGATGGAACCGATGGCGGTGCCGTCGATGCGCACCGTGGTCAAGGGCGGATGCAGGTCGCGCGAGAACGCCAGGTCGCCCAGGCCGACCACGGCCAGCTGCCCGGGCACCTCGATGCCCAGCGCCAACGCTTCGAGCAGCACGCCCTGGGCCATCATGTCGGAGCTGCAGAACACGGCGTCGATGCCGGGGTCGCGCGCCAGCAGCTCGCGCAGGCCGGTGCGACCGCTGCCGAGCGAGGTCGGCGCCGGCACGACGCAGGTCGGCACCGCCTTTCGATCCGTGCCCAGCCCCGGCTGCAGCGCCAGCACGGTGTCGGCGAAATGGCGGTTGCGGCGCACCGCGCGCTCGTCGTCGGCGCTGATGGCGGCAATCTTGCGGCGCCCGCGCCCGTGCAGGTATTCGGCCACCGCCTTGCCGATCTGTTCGTGCGAGAAGCCCACCAGCATGTCGATCGGGCTGTCGGTCAGGTCCCAGGTCTCGACCACCGGGATGCCGCTGGCCAGCAGGCGGCGCCGGCCCTGCTCCGAGCGCATGATCCCGGTCAGCACCACGCCGTCCGGACGGCGTCCGATGATGGCCTCGAGCAGCGCGTCCTCGCGCGAGTTCTCGTAGCCGGCCTGGCCCAGCATCAGCTGGTAGCCGCGCGCAGCGAGGCCGTCGGTGAGCGCCTGCACCATCTCGAGGAACACCGAGCCGCTGATGGTCGGCACCACGGCCGCCACCATGCGGCTCTTCTTGGAGGCCAGGCCTCCGGCCAGCAGGTTCGGGACGTAACCCACCCGGTCCACCACCTCGCGCACGCGTTGCAGGATCTCGGGCGAAACCGAGTCGGGATTGTTCAGCGCGCGCGAGACGCTCATCGGGGCCACCCCGGCCAGGCGCGCGACGTCGCGCACCGTGGGCGTGGCGCCCTTGCGGCTCTTGCGGGGATGGGCTGGGGCGTCCTTCTTGGCGGGGGTTTCCATGAGGCGATTCTAGCATCCGGGTCCGGCGGCGGATGATGCCGGCCGCGCCGCGCAGGGCGCGCCCTATATCCGCGGCAGGATCTCCGTCCCTATTTCATGCAGGACCTCGCCGGCCGGCCGCGCGCCCCGATGCAGGTTGAACAGGACGTGCGCGACGCCGAGTCCGCGCATGCGTTCGAGATAGGCGGCCAGCGCATGGCGGCCGGTGCGCAGGCCGAGTTCGATCGCATCAAGCGGCGCCGCCGGATCGTCCAGCAAGTCCAGCTGCACCGACTGGATAAAGGGCTTGCGCAGTCCTGGGGCGCGCTGGTCCTGCGCCATGTGCCACAGGGCGATGCGGCCTTTTTGCCGGTCTTCCTCGCGGTGGTAGCTGGTCCAGCCATCGGCATGCCCGGCGATCCACTGCAGCGACTGGCGCGCGCTGCCCACCGCGAGCATCGGGATGCGCGTGTGTGGCGGCGGCAGCACGCGGTATTGCCCATCCTCTGCCCCGGCAGCCGGCGCCGGTTCGAGCGCGGCGCGCACGGTTTCCCAATGGTCGCGGAAGGCCACGTCGCGCGTGTCCAGGTCGGCCCCGAAACGGGCGAATTCCTCGGGCCGGTCGCCCGAACCCAGGCCCAGCAGCAGGCGGCCATGGCTGATCCGGTCCAGGCTCAGGGCCGCCTTGGCCACGTGCAGCGGATGGCGCAGCGGCAGCACGACGGCCCCGGTGGCGAGCGCGATCCGCTCCGTCACCGCCGCCAGCGCGGCCAGCCACAGGAAGGGGTCGTCCAGCGCCGCGGTCTCGTTGGCGCTGCCCTGCGGGATCATCAGGGGCACGTCCCGGGTCCAGAGGGCGGCGAAGCCCAGCGCATCGGCCAGGCGCGCATGCTCTTGCGCCAGCGCGAGGTCGGCCAGGGCGCCGGGGCCGCCCGCCATGGGCGTCATCAGCCCGACCGTCAGGCGGCCGGGGACGAACACCCGCCCGTAGGCGCGGTTGAAATCGTCCATGGCCTCAGGTGAAATAAGCCTCGGAGCCGAAAGTGAGCGCCACCACCAGCAGCATGGCCAGCGCCAGCACGATCAAGAGGCGCCCGAACTTCGGCGCACCGTCGCCCGACGGCTGCGCCGACGGCGGCAACGGCGGCAGCGGCTCGTCGTCGCGCGTATCCCTCATGGCAACAACACCGTCGAACCGGTCGTGCGGCGCGCCTCCAGCGCGCGGTGCGCCTCGCCTGCCTCGGCCAGGGCAAAGGTCTGGCGCACCCCGACCTCGACCTTGCCGCTCGCGACCATGTCGAACAGCTCGGCCGTCATCGCCTCTTGCTCTTCCTGGGTGTGCATGTAGTCGAACAGGGTCGGACGGGTCAGGAACAGCGAGCCGCGCCTGGACAGCTCGGCTGGCGCGAACGGCTCCACCGCGCCCGAGGCGTTGCCGAAGCTGACCATCAGGCCGCGCCGGCGCAGGCAGTCGAGCGAAGCGGTGAAGGTGGCCTTGCCCACCGAGTCGTACACCACCGGCACGCCCTCGCCACCGGTGAGCTCGCGCACGCGCGCCACGATGTCTTCGTCGTTGTAGTTGATGACGTGGGCCGCGCCGTGGCGCAGCGCCAGCTCGCCTTTTTCCTTCGAGCCCACGGTGCCGATCAGGCGCACGCCG
Source organism: Massilia sp. UYP32 (assembly GCF_050434365.1). Lineage (NCBI taxonomy): Bacteria > Pseudomonadati > Pseudomonadota > Betaproteobacteria > Burkholderiales > Oxalobacteraceae > Massilia > Massilia sp. UYP32. Next base: position 132,070 of record NZ_JBNDIK010000017.1, on the reverse strand, counting down.
AGCGCGCGCGCCCACTGGCAGGCGATCAGGCCGACGCCGCCGGCCGCGGCGTGGAACAGGACCGTGTCGCCGGCCTCGACCCGGTAGGTTTGACGGAGCAGGTATTGCACCGTCAGGCCCTGCAGCATCATGGCGGCCGCGGTTTCGAAGCCGATCGCGTCGGGCAGCTTGACCAGGAAGCGGGCCGGCACGGTGCGCACGCTGGCATAGGCGCCCAGCGGACCGCCGGCATAGGCCACGCGGTCACCCGGCCGCACATGGGTCACGCCCTCGCCCACCGCCTCGACCACGCCCGCCCCTTCCTTGCCGAGAAAGCCGGGCAGCGGCTGCGGATACAGGCCGGTGCGGAAATATACGTCGATGAAGTTCAGGCCGATCGCGTGCTGGACGATGCGCGCCTCGCCCGGCCCGGGCGCGGGCGCCTCGACGTCGACGTATTCCATCACTTCTGGGCCGCCGGTGGCGGCGATCCGGATCGCTTTGGCGAGCATGGTTCCTCCTGTCAGGTGGGTCAAACGGCGCTGCGCACGCCCATCAGTTGCGACAGCACCAGGCGCGCGGTCGAGACGTTGGTCGCGCACGGGATATTGTGCACGTCGCAGGCGCGCACCAGGGCGTTGATGTCGGGTTCGTGCGGCTGCGGCGTCATCGGGTCGCGCAGGAAGATCACGCAATCGATCAGGCCGTCGACCAGCAGGGAACCGATCTGCAGGTCGCCGCCGACCGGCCCCGAATGCTTGCGCTCGACGTTCAGGCCCAGCTCGTTGATCAGGCGCCCGCCGGTGGTGCCGGTGGCCGACAGGGCGCAGCCCTGCAGGAAGGCGCGGTACTCGGCGGCGAGCGAGATCATGTCGTCCTTCTTCTTGTCGTGCGCGATCAGGGCGATGCGAGGCATGTTCGGAGCTGCAGCGGTCGGGGTCGTGATGGTCATGTCGAGGGCGGCGGTCGGTGTGGTCGGGACCTCATAAGAATACCGCATTCGACCACGCGGTCACATAAACCACCGACGGAGCGATGACGTTCTGAAAGAGATCAAGATCGGCGCAAGGCTGTGGCGGCAACGCCGAAGTTCGCCGTCACGACGGGGTCGATCGCGGCGGTGCAGCATCGCGCCTGTGGCAAGGGAGTTGCACCGCTGGCGTCATCGCCAGGGCTCATCCGGCGATGGCGGCCTCGGCGTCAAGACGCATCCGGCCGCGCCCGCCGAACGGGTTTGACGCGCGCGCGGTCGAACCCATGCATTTCAACCAAAAGGAGAATCCATCATGACCTGCAAGACCGAGCGCACGGGTCCACCGGGAGCGCCGCAATGAACCTGAGTGACATCGAAGCACGGCTTGGCCGCGACCGATTCGTGCTGCTGGTCCTGATCGTCGTATCGCTGCTGGCCAGCCTGTGCTGGGCCGGCCTCGTGCTGGGCGGCCTGGTGCTCAGCAGCCAGCCTCTCGCTGCGGACGCGGCAGCCGGCGCCGCGCGCACCGCGGGTGCGGCCAGCGCGGGTGGGGCCAGCGCAGCCATGGCCGCGCCCACCCTGGCCTACCAGGCCGGCCAGCTGGCGCTGGTCTTCCTGACCTGGGCCGGCCTGTGCACGGCCATGATGCTGCCGCTGGCCAGTCGCGCCACGGTGCTGTTCGCGCGCCTCGCCGGCGAGCATGCGGCCCAGCGGGCGCGCCTGCGCACCGGCCTGTTCGTGCTCGGCTACCTGGGCGCCTGGACCGGTTTCGCGCTGCTGGCCGCGATCGCCCAATGGACGCTGCACGAGTCCGACCACGGCGGCGCCGTGCGCCACCCGCTTCTGCTCGGCCTGGCCATGGTGGCGGCCGGCGTCTACCAGTGGACACCCACCAAGCATGCCTGCCTGGAGCACTGTCGGGCGCCCCTGCCCGGCATCCTGGCCGGCTGGCGCGACGGTCTGCCCGGGGCGTTCTGGCGCGGCGCCGCCCACGCCCGCCAGTGCCTGGGCTGCTGCTGGCTCCTGATGCTCCTGCTGCTGGCCACCGGCCCGGACAACCCGGCCGCGATTGCCGTCGTCGGCCTGTTCGTGCTGGCCGAGATCCGCCTCGTCGGCGGCCACTGGATCGCCTGTGCGGGCGGCTTGGCGCTGCTCGCCCTGGGGACCCGACTGTTGTTTCCTTGAGCGATTTTGCGAGGGGGGCCTATGCTAGAATATCGGCCACTCTTGCATACCGTCTAAGGAATTCTCGACATGGCTGGACACAGCAAATGGGCCAATATCAAGCATAAGAAAGCCGCTACCGACGCCAAGCGCGGCAAGATCTGGACGCGCCTGATCAAGGAGATCACCGTGGCCGCGCGCATGGGCGGGAGCGACATCGCTTCCAACCCGCGCCTGCGCCTGGCGGTCGAGAAGGCCGCGGACGCGAATATGCCGAAGGATAACGTCACCCGCGCGATCCAGCGAGGCTCGGGCGAGCTCGAAGGCGTCAACTACGAGGAAGTGCGCTACGAAGGCTATGGCATCGGCGGCGCGGCGATCATCGTCGACTGCCTGACCGACAACCGTGTCCGCACCGTGGCCGAAGTGCGCCACGCCTTCAGCAAATTCGGCGGCAATATGGGCACTGAAGGCTCGGTCGCCTTCATGTTCAAGCACACCGGCCAGTTCCTGTTCGCGCCGGGCGTCGACGAAGACAAACTGATGGAAGCCGCGCTCGAAGCCGGCGCCGACGACGTCATGGCCGACGAAGAAGGCGGCTTCGAGGTGCTGTGCGATCCGCACGCCTTCTCCGCCGTGAAAGAAGCCCTGGAAGCCGCCGGCTTCAAGGCCGAAGTGGCCGAAGTCATCATGAAGCCCGCCACCGAGACCGTGTTCACGGGCGAGGACGCGGTCAAGATGCAGAAACTCCTCGATGCGCTGGAAAACCTGGACGACGTCCAGGAAGTCTTCACCAACGCCGTGATCGAAGAATAATTGGTAGCGAATATGAAAATCCTCGTAGTCGGCTCGGGCGGCCGCGAACACGCGCTGGCGTGGAAACTGGCCCAATCGGAACGCATCCAGACGGTCTTCGTCGCGCCCGGCAACGGCGGCACCGCGCTCGACGATCGCCTGGTGACGGTCGACGTGCTTGAGCCGGAGGCGCTGGCCGACTTCGTGGTGCGCGAAGGCGTGGCCCTGACCCTGGTCGGCCCGGAAGCGCCGCTGGCGGCGGGCATCGTCAACCTGTTCCGCTCGCGCGGCCTCAAGATCTTCGGCCCCACCCGCGAGGCGGCCCAGCTCGAGAGCTCGAAGGACTTCGCCAAGGCCTTCATGCACCGCCACGGCATCCCGACCGCGAAGTACGAAACGTTTTCGGATGCCGCCGCGGCCCACGCCTACATCGACGCCAACGGCGCGCCGATCGTCATCAAGGCCGACGGCCTGGCGGCCGGCAAGGGCGTGGTGGTCGCGATGTCGCTGGACGAAGCCCACGCTGCGGTCGACCACATGCTGTCCGATAACGCCTTCGGCGACGCCGGCGCCCGCATCGTGATCGAAGAATTCCTGGCCGGCGAGGAAGCCAGCTTCATCGTCATGTGCGACGGCAAGAACGTGCTGGCGCTGGCCACCAGCCAGGACCACAAGCGCCTGAAGGACAACGACCAGGGCCCGAACACGGGCGGCATGGGCGCCTACTCGCCGGCGCCGATCGTGACGCCGTCGATGCATGCGCGCGTGATGCGCGAGATTATCAACCCGACCATCCAGGGCATGGCGCGCGACGGCATCCCGTTCACCGGCTTCCTGTACGCCGGCCTGATGATCGACAGCGACGGCAACCCGCGCACGCTCGAATTCAACTGCCGCATGGGCGACCCGGAAACCCAGCCGATCATGGCGCGCCTGAAGAGCGACTTCGCGACCGTGCTGGAACACGCCTGCAACGGCACCCTCGACACGGTCGAGCTGGAATGGGACCGCCGCACCGCCGTGGGCGTCGTGATGGCGGCCGCCGGCTATCCGGACAGCCCGCGCAAGGGCGACGTCATCGACGGCATCCCGCAAGAAGCGCCGGAATGCATCACCTTCCACGCCGGCACCCGCCTGGTGGACGGCAAGCTGCAGACCAGCGGCGGCCGCGTGCTGTGCGTGGTGGGCCTGGGCGACAGCGTCAAGATGGCGCAGAAGCAGGCGTATGAAACCGTCGAGAGGATCCACTTCAATGGCGCGCAGTACCGGCGCGACATTGGCTGGCGCGGCGTCAAGTAAAGCCGCCCTCAGAAGGCTTTTCCGAGCCTGCCCCGGCAGGCTCCACGCCTTTCGCAACCAACGCCAGATGTAGCTATTTCGTGGGCCGGTGTACAATCGGCCCACTTTTCATTCCCAGTCGGTCACTCTTCATGTCTTCCCCCAATCCCGCCGCCATCAAGGCCTGGCTGCTCGAGCTCCAGGCGCGCATCGTCCACGGTCTCGAACAGGTCGACGGCAAACCGTTCCTGCGCGAAGAATGGCAGCGCCCCGAAGGCGGCGGCGGCATCTCGCGCCTGGTCGAGGAAGGCAATGTCCTCGAACGGGGCGGCGTCAACTTCTCGCATGTGCGCGGCGCCACGCTGCCGGCGTCGGCCACCGCCGTGCGTCCGGAACTGGCCGGCCGCGCCTGGGAAGCGATGGGCGTGTCGCTGGTGCTGCATCCGCGTAACCCCTACGCTCCGACGGTGCACATGAACGTGCGCTTTTTTGAAGCGACCGCGCCCGGCAAGGAACCGGTCTGGTGGTTCGGCGGCGGCATGGACCTGACCCCGTATTACGGCGAAGTCGAGGACGCGCGCCACTTCCACCAGGCCTGCCGCGACGCGCTGGCGCCGTTCGGAGACGAACTGCATCCGCGCTTCAAGACCTGGTGCGACGACTACTTCTACCTGAAGCACCGCAAGGAACCGCGCGGCGTGGGCGGCATCTTCTTCGACGATTTCAACGAGCTCGGCTTCGAGCAATCGTACGCCATGGTGAGGACCGTCGGCGAGCGCTTCCTGGACGCCTATTTGCCGATCCTGCAACGCCGCAAAGATCAGGCTTATGGCGAACGCGAGCGCGACTTCCAGGCCTACCGGCGCGGCCGCTACGTCGAGTTCAACCTGGTGTGGGACCGCGGCACCCTGTTCGGCCTGCAGTCGGGCGGGCGGACCGAGGCGATCCTGATGTCGATGCCGCCGATCGTCAAATGGCGCTACGACTGGCATCCCGAACCCGGCAGCCCCGAGGCACGGCTGTACTCCGACTTCCTGGTGCACCGGGACTGGCTGGCGCCGTGACCCTGGCCGCCGGCGCGTCCGGGCGCAACCGCTGCGTCGCCGTCCTCGGCGGCAGTTTCGATCCGGTGCACCAGGGCCACGTCGCACTGGCGCAGCTGTTCGCCAGCCTGTTGCGGCCGGACGCCTTGCGCATCCTGCCGGCCGGCCAGCCGTGGCAGAAGAACGGCCTCGAGGCCAGCGATGCCGACCGCGTCGCGATGCTGGAACTGGCTTTCGAGGCCTTGAAGAGCCCGAGCCTGCCGGTCACGATCGACCTGCAGGAAATCGAACGGAAAACGCCAACGTATACGGTCGAAACCCTGCGCGCATTGCGCGCGGAACTGGGCCCGCGCACCTCGATCGTGTTCCTGATGGGCGCCGACCAGTTGCGCAAGCTCGACAGCTGGAACGAGTGGCGCGAACTGTTCGCGCTTGCCAACCTGGGCGTGGCGACGCGCCCCGGCTACGACCTGGCGCAGGAAGCATTGCCGCCGGTGGTGGCCCAAGAACTGTCGACGCGGCTTGCAACGCCCGACACCGTGCGCCTGCTGGCGCACGGAAAAGTCTGCCTTGCGCCGACGTTGGACGTGGATCTCTCGTCCAGCCAGCTGCGCGCGGCCTTGCAATCCGGCGCGGATGCAAGCGCGCTCGGTATGGCGCAAGTGCTAGACTATATTCAACAACATAACCTGTACAAAAACTAATGGATATCAAGAAACTGCAAACCCTCGTCGTCGACGCCCTGGAAGATGTGAAGGGCCAGGACATCGTCCTGTTCGACACGACTCACCTGACCAGCCTGTTCGACCGCATCGCCGTGGTCTCGGGTACGTCGAACCGCCAGACCAAGGCGCTGGCCGCCTCGGTGCGCGACAAGGTCAAGGCGGCGGGCGGCGACGTGGTCGGCCTGGAAGGCGAAGACACCGGCGAATGGGTGCTGGTCGACCTGGGCGACATGATCGTCCACATCATGCAGCCGGCCATCCGTCAATACTACCGCCTCGAGGAAATCTGGGGCGAGAAGCCGGTCAAGCTGGGCGCCGCCAAGCGCAAGTCGACCGCTGAAGGCATCGAAGCCGACGCCGTCAAGCCGAAGTCGAAGCACCTGGCCGCCAACCAGGCGCAGGAAGAAGCCAAGCCGGTCAACGAACGCAAGCCGGCCGCCAAGCGCGCGACCAAGGCCGCGGCCACGACCGAGACCGCCGCCAGGAAACCGGCCGCCAAGAAAGCCGCCGCCAAGGCGGTCCCGACCGGCAAGACCGTGAAGGTCGCCCCGAGCAAAACCGAAGTCGCCGCCGTCGAAGCGACCAAGGCCAAGCCGCCGAAGCGCGTGAGCAAGGCTGCCGCACCGAAGGCCGCCCCGGCCGCCGATGCGCCGGTCAAGAAGGTGATCCGCCGCATCAAGAAGGACGCTGAATAAGGGTTCTCATGCAGTTGATCATTGCCGCGGTCGGCCACAAGATGCCGGCCTGGATCGAGTCCGGCTTCACCGAGTACACGAAGCGCATGCCGCCCGAGCTGCGCATCGTGCTCAAGGAGATCAAGCCGGTCGAGCGCTCCGGCAGCAAGACCGCGGCCACCGCGATGGCGCTCGAGCGCGAGCGCATCGAGGCGGCCTTGCCGAAGGGCGTGCGCATCATCGCCCTGGACGAGCGCGGCAAGGACCTGACCAGCGTCGGTCTGTCGCAGCAACTGGAAACCTGGCAGCGCGACGGCCGCGACACCGCCTTCCTGATCGGCGGGGCCGACGGCCTCGATCCCGAACTGAAGGCGCGCGCCGAAGGACTGATCCGCATCTCCAGCATGACCCTGCCGCACGGAATCGTCCGGGTCATGCTGGCGGAACAGCTCTACCGCGCCTGGTCGATCACCCAGAACCATCCTTACCACCGGGTCTGAAGCGGCCCGGCATCAGTCAAGAACAGCGGTCAAGAACAGCGATGAAAAACCAGCACAATAAAATCTACCTCGCTTCCAAGAGCCCGCGCCGGCGCGAACTGCTGCGCCAGATCGGGGTCGACTTCGAACTGATGCTGCTGCGCAGCGACCCGGGCCGCGCGGTCGACGTCAGCGAGGATGTGCTGCCGGGCGAAGACGTCCACGCTTACGTGGCGCGCGTGGCGCGGGCCAAAGGCGCCTTCGCCTTCAACCTCCTGCTGCAGCGGCGCCAGCCGCTGCGGCCGGTGCTGACGGCCGACACCACGGTCACCATCGACGGCGAGATCCTCGGCAAGCCGGCGGATAACCGCGAGGCGGTCGCCATGCTGGAGCGCCTGTCCGGCCGCACCCACCAGGTGCTGACCTCGGTGGCCGTGCATTCCCAGCACGTGGCCGAGCAGGTCACGCAAGTGTCGAACGTGCGCTTCGCCACCCTCACCCCGGCCCGGATCAGGGCCTATTGCGCCACGCTGGAACCCTACGACAAGGCCGGCGGCTACGGCATCCAGGGTCCGGCGGCGCTGTTCATCGAACACATCGAGGGCAGCCATTCGGGCATCATGGGCTTGCCCTTGTTCGAGACCGCCAACCTGCTGCGCAAGGCGGGCCTGGCAATCTGATTCCACCGCTTCGGCCCCACGGCCGGCGCGTGTATCATGTCACCCTGAACAATACGCACGGCAGGGTCCATGAACGAAGACATCCTCATCAACATCACACCGCAGGAAACGCGCGTGGCGCTGGTCTTGCAGGGCGCGGTACAGGAGCTGCACATCGAGCGCACGCTCACGCGCGGGTTGGCGGGGAACGTCTATCTGGGCAAGGTGGTGCGCGTGCTGCCGGGGATGCAGTCGGCCTTCATCGACATCGGCCTGGAGCGCGCCGCTTTTCTCCACGTGGCCGACATCTGGGAAGCGCGCAGCCACGACGGCGGCAACGCCCCGCCTACCCCGATCGAAAAACTGCTGTTCGACGGCCAGGTGCTGACCGTGCAGGTCATCAAGGACCCGATCGGCACCAAGGGCGCGCGCCTCTCCACCCAGATCTCGATCGCCGGCCGCATGCTGGTGTACCTGCCGCAGGACCACCACATCGGCATCTCGCAGAAGATCGAAAAGGAAGCCGAGCGCGAACGCCTGCGCGCGCACCTGCAAAGCCTGCTGCCGGCCGAGGAAAAAGGCGGCTACATCGTGCGCACGATGGCCGAGGAAGCGTCGAGCGACGACATCGCCGCCGACGTCGACTACCTGCGCAAGACCTGGGGCGCCATCGTGCAGGGCGCGCGCACCCTGCCGCCCACCACCCTGCTGTACCAGGACCTGAGCCTGGCCCAGCGCGTGCTGCGCGACTTCGTGCACGACGAGACGGCCAGCATCCAGGTCGACTCGCGCGAGAACTTCCTCAAGCTGGCCGAATTCGCCCAGGTCTACACCCCGAGCGTGCTGTCGCGCATGGCGCACTACACCGGCGAGCGGCCGCTGTTCGACCTGTACGGCGTGGAAGAGGAAATCCTGCGCGCCCTCGGCCGGCGCGTGGACCTGAAATCGGGCGGCTACCTGATCGTCGACCAGACCGAGGCGATGACGACCATCGACGTCAACACCGGCGGCTATGTCGGCGGCCGCAACTTTGCCGACACGATTTTCAAAACCAACCTGGAAGCGGCGCACGCCATCGCGCGCCAGCTGCGCCTGCGCAACCTGGGCGGCATCATCATCCTCGACTTCATCGACATGGAGAACAACGAGCACCGCAACGCGGTGCTGGCCGAGCTCAAGAAAACCCTGGCGCGCGACCGCACCAAGGTCTCGGTGAGCGGCTTCTCGGCCCTGGGCCTGGTCGAGATGACGAGGAAGCGCACCCGCGAATCGCTGGCCCACATCCTGTGCGAGCCCTGCCCGGCCTGCTCGGGCAAGGGGCAGGTGAAGACCAGCCGCACGATCTGCTACGAGATCCTGCGCGAACTGCTGCGCGAAGCCAAGCAGTTCAACCCGCGCGAATTCCGCATCGTCGCCTCGCAGGAGGTGGTCGACCTGTTCCTGGAAGAAGAATCGCAGCATCTCGCCATGCTGGGCGACTTCATCGGCAAGCGCATTTCGCTGCAGGTCGAGAAGGGGTATCACCAGGAACAGTACGACGTCATCCTGATGTAGGTCCGGTGCCGGGCATCCGGTTCGGCCGGGGCCGCGTAGTTCACGACGCGACGGCCAACCGAAGGGTAAACCCATGCAGGGCCTGCGTCACCCCATCCTGCCGCATTTCGCCGTTGCCCTCGCCTTCGCTACGTCAAATGGCTGCGCTCGCTCGAGGTGCGCCAAGTCGTGGACCGAGCTTGCAATAGCCATCCACTATCAACCCGATAGAAATAATTTGATGCATTTATTGCATTGTGTGTGTCATCTCACAGAGATAGGTTTTCTTGCTGAGCTATGTTGTTGAGGTTATTTCATAACCCTACAACCAGCGAGGACAAGAATGACCACTTCCAACCATTCCAGCCCTGTCGATGGCGCCGGCTCGATCCTGAGCACCGTTTCCGGTCCCTCGGACGCCGATCCACCGAAGAGCCTGGGTGTCAGCAACCCGGTCGCCGACCGCCTGCTCGACAAGATCCCGTCCGAGCAGGAACTGGCGGCCGACCGCCCCTATAACGCCACCAAGGCCAGCGAATACGGCGAGGCGGCGCGCACGCCGACTGAAGGCGAGCAGTTCAAGCCGTCGACGCATGCCGCCACCGGCAGCACCGCCAGCGAGATCATCGCCAACGACAAGGTGGGCGACGGCAATCCGCCGGAGGGCGAGAACCCGACCACGGACCCGCTCGACCGCGTGCGCGTCGACCCTGCCAAGCGCCACCTGACGACCAACCAGGGCGTGCCGGTCGCCGACAACCAGCACTCGCTCAAGGCCGGCCTACGCGGCCCGACGCTGCTGGAAGACTTCATCCTGCGCGAAAAGATCATGCACTTCGACCATGAGCGCATTCCCGAGCGCGTGGTGCATGCGCGCGGCTCGGCCGCCCATGGCTATTTCGAGGCCTATGAAGACTTGAGCGACCTGACGCGGGCGGTGCCGTTCTCGAAGAAGGGCAAGCGTACCCCGGTGTTCGTGCGCTTCTCGACCGTGGCCGGCGAGCGCGGCTCGACCGATACCGCGCGCGACGTGCGCGGCTTCGCCGTCAAGTTCTATACCGAGGAAGGCAATTGGGACCTGGTCGGCAACAATATCCCCGTGTTCTTCATCCAGGACGCGATGAAGTTCCCCGACCTGGTGCATGCCGCCAAGCCGGAACCGCACCACGCCATGCCGCAGGCGGCCACCGCCCACGACACCTTCTGGGACTTCGCCTCGCTGTCGCCCGAGATCGCGCACATGCTGCTGTGGACGATGTCCGACCGCGCCATCCCGCGCAGCTACCGCACCATGCAGGGCTTCGGGGTGCACACCTTCCGCTTGGTGAACGCGCAGGGCGAATCGCGCTTCGTGAAATTCCACTGGACGCCGCTGGCCGGCACCCACTCGCTGGTGTGGGACGAGGCGGTGCGCATCTCGGGCGCCGATCCCGACTTCCACCGGCGCGACCTGTGGGAAGCGATCGAAGCCGGCAACTTCCCCGAGTACGAACTGGGCCTGCAGATCTTCACCGAAGAGCAGGCCGCCAGCTTCCCGTTCGACGTGCTCGACCCGACCAAGATCGTGCCGGAAGAAATGGTGCCGCTGCGCCCTGTCGGCAAGCTGGTCCTGGACCGCAACCCCGACAACTTCTTCGCCGAGACCGAGCAGGTGGCGTTCTGCACCTCGCACGTGGTGCCGGGCATCGACTTCACCAACGATCCGCTGCTGCAAGGCCGTAACTTCTCCTATCAGGATACCCAGCTCACGCGCCTGGGCGGCCCGAACTTCCACGAGATCCCGATCAACTCGCCGATCGTGCAGATCCAGAACAACCAGCGCGACGGCTTCCACCGCCAGGCGATCAACCGCGGCCGCGTGAACTACGAGCCGAATTCGCTGGGCGGCGGCTGTCCGTTCCAGGCCGGCCGCATGGGCTTCATGAGCTTCCCCGAGCGCATCAGCGAGGACAAGGTGCGCGGCAAGCCCGAGCTGTTCGCCGACCACTATTCGCAGGCGCGCCTGTTCTGGCAAAGCCAGACGCCGGCCGAGCAGAACCACATCGTCAACGCCTTCCGCTTCGAGCTGACCCGGGTGCAGACGCCGGCGGTGCGCATCCGCACGCTGGCCCTGCTGGCGAACGTCGACGCGGTTCTGGTGGCGCGCGTGGCCGAGGGCCTGGGCCTGGAAGTGCCGCAGCCGCTGCCGCTGGCGACCGATGCGCCGATCCCAACGTACCCGCCGTCGCCCGCGCTGTCGCTGCTGAGCCGCCCGGGCCAGGTCGGCATCAAGGGCCGCCGCGTCGCGGTGCTGGTCGCGAGCGGCGTGGACGACAAGGCGGTCAAGAAGCAATACGCCAGCCTGCTCAAGGACGGCGCCGTGCCGCGCATGGTCGGCAATATGCTGGGCAAGGTGACGGCGGTCGATGGCGATCCGATCGACGTCGAGATCTCGGTCGAGGCCGGGCCGTCGGTGATGTATGACGGCGTGATCGTGCCGGACGGCGCCGCGGCCGCCGAGGCGCTGGCGAAGAATGCCCAGGTGCTGGAATTCCTGCGCGAGCAGTACCGTCACGGCAAGCCGATCCTGGCCTACGGCAGCGGTTCCGACCTGCTGACGAAAGCCATGATCCCGCAGAAGCTGCCCGACGGTTCGGCCGATCCGGGACTGATCCTGGGCGACCCGGCCAATGCCGACGCGGCGCTCGACGCCTTCAAGACGGCCCTGAGCGCGCACCGCGTGTTCGCGCGCGAGACCGATCCGCCATCGGTCTGATCCCGGCCACGGTGGGAAAGAGTTAGTTTCCCACCCGCGCCGATCGTTATAATCGTCCAGCGGCGCCGCGCAGTTCGCGGCGCCGTTTTTTTAACCTGCAGGAAAGACTTCCGATGTTCTGTTCACATTGCGGCGCGCAGATGGCGCCCGACGCCGCCTATTGCTCCGTGTGCGGCAAGGCCGCCGGCACGAGCCCGGTCAACCTGGACAAGCCTTCCGCGCCGGCGCCGCGCATGGATGGCGACATCCCGGACGGCATTCCGGAAGGAGTAAAGGGCTGGAGCTGGGGCGCCTTCCTGCTCAACTGGATCTGGGCGATCGGCAACCGCAGCTGGATCGGGCTGCTGGCGATGGTTCCCTATGTCGGCTGGATCATGGCGTTCTGGCTCGGCTTCAAGGGGCGCGAGATGGCCTGGAAGAACAAGCAGTGGGACAGCCTGGAACACTTCAACCGGGTCCAGCGAAAGTGGTCGCAGTGGGGGATCGGCATCACCATCGCCGCCATCGTCCTGGGCGTGCTGGCCGCCATGCTCGCGCCCGACGTCGACGAGGCCGGCCGCGCGGTCACGGTGCAGCGCGATCAGGACGAAGCGCCGGCGCGGGCGAACGACGCCGCCGTCACCGCGCGCGGCCTCGTCGACAGCAATGCCGACAACCTGCCGGCCTCGCTGTCGACCGTCGCCGGCCTGCTCGACCGCCGCACGAATGCCGACGGCAGCCGCGCCGTCACCCTGGGCGGCAGGGTCTTGTTCAGCGGCGAGGACGCCGGCTGGCAGTTCCCGCTGCGCAGCTTTACGCTCTCGGGCGGCAAGGAGGCGATCCTGATGGCCAGCAGCGGCGGGCGCGGCGCCAGCTGCGAGACCCTGTTCTTCTTCCTGCTGGCCGACGCGTCCGGGCTCAAGCCGACGCCGATGTTCGGCACCTGCGCGGCGCGCGGCAGCTTCGTGCAGCGCGGCGACACGATCGAGCTCGAACTCCCGGACGTCAACGGCGCCTCGACGTTCGTGCTCGAGGATGGCGTCGTGGTCAAGGACGGCCAGGTGGTCAGCCTGACCGGCATGAACGACCCGGCGCGCTGACAGGCTTTTAGCGCAGCGGCGCGAAGAACAGCTGCTCGCCGGCCGGCTTGAACGAGGCGATGCGCGCCTGCCCTTCGGGCGAGGTGATCCACTCGATCAGCTGTTTCGCTCCCTTGTAGTTCACGCCCGCGTGCTTCGCGGGATTGACCGCGATGATGCCGTAGGGGTTGTACATGCGCTTGTCGCCTTCCACCACGATGGCCAGCCCCGTCTTCGCCTTGTAGGCGCCATAGGTCGCGCGGTCGGTCAGCGTGTAGGCGCGCATCTCGGCGGCCATGTTCAGCACTTCTCCCATGCCCAGGCCGGCCGACACGTAGTTGGCGCCCTGCGGCTTGACGGCGGCGCGCTGCCAGTAGCCCTTTTCCATCACGTCGGTGCCCGAGTTGTCGCCGCGCGAGATGAACTTGACGTTCGCGCCGGCGATGCGCTTGAAGGCGTCGACCACGTCCTTCGAGCCCTTGATGCGCGCCGGGTCGGATTCCGGGCCGACCACGATGAAGTCGTTGTACATCACGTCGCGCCGGTCCACGCCCCAGCCTTCTTCGACAAACTTGTCTTCCATCTCGCGCGCGTGGACCAGAGTCACGTCGACGTCGCCGTTTTTGGCCAGTTCGAGCGCCTTGCCGGTGCCGACCGAGATCACGTGGACCTTGGTATTGGTCTTGGCTTCGAACACCGGCAGCAGGTGCTTGAGCAGGCCCGAGTTCTCGGTGCTGGTGGTGGTGGACAGCTTGATCACCTCCTGCGCCAGCAGCGAAGGCGAGGCGAAGGTGGCGCACAGCAGGACGGCGAGCAGTGAACGGCGTTGCATGGTCTTTCTCCTTGTTGTAATGGGACGTGGTTCAGCGTACTTCCAATCGCCCCTCGCGCAGCTTGAGCCGTCGCACGCCGGGCAGGTTGATCAGGTCGCGGTCATGGCAGGCCATCACCACGCTGGCCCCCTGCTCGACCAGGGTCGGGATCAGCCCGATCACCTGCTCGCGCGCCGCGCCGTCGAGGTTGGCCGTGGGTTCGTCCAGCAGCAACAGGCGCGGCTGCAGCACGCGCGCGCGCGCCAGCGCGACGCGCTGCTTCTCGCCACCCGACAGGCGCGCAGGATCGTTGTCGCGCAGGTGCAGCACGCCGGCCCAGGCCATCGCCTCGTCGACCAGGCCGCGCACCAGTTGCCGGTCCACGCCGCGCGCCAGCAGGCCGTAGGCGATGTTGTGGCCGACGCTGGTCGAGAACATGATCGGGTGCTGGTGCACGTAGACGATGCCGCGCCGCAGCTGGCGCGGATACGGGTACAGCGGCAGGCGGCTGCCTTCGAATTCGACCGTGCAGGCGTCGCAACGTTCCAGGCCGCCGAGCATGCGCAGCAGCGTGCTTTTTCCGGTGCCGTTGGCGCCGGTCAGCACGTAGGCGCCGCCCTTCTCGATCTCGAGCCGGGCGACGTCGAACAGCAGGCGCTCGCCGTAGGCCTTGCGCAGGCCGTGCACCGTGAGTAGTGCCGTCATAGCCGGGCCCCGGGGTTGTGCGCCTCGCCCTGCAGCAGCACCAGCACGCCGTTCATCAGCAGCGCCAGGGTCACCAGCACGATGCCCAGCGCGATGCCCTGGGCGAATTCGCCCTTGCTGGTCTCGAGCGCGATCGCGGTGGTGATGGTGCGCGTCTCGCCCTCGATATTCCCGCCCACCATCAGCGCGCAACCGACTTCCGAGATCACGCGCCCGAAGCCGCTGATCACGGCCGCCATCACGCCGTAGCGCGCCTCGTGCAGCACGGTGAACATCACGCGCACACGCGAAGCGCCGTGGGCGAGCGCGGTCTCGGCGTAGCGCGGGTCGAGCGCCTGCACCGCCGCCAGCGTGAAGGCCAGCAGCACCGGCAAGCCGATGATGCATTGTCCCAGCACGATGCCCGGCTGCGAGAACAGCCATTCGAGCCCGCCCAGCGGCCCGCGCCGCGACAGCATCAGGTAGAGCAGCAGGCCGATCAGGACGGTGGGCAGCGACAGCGCGGCCTGGGCCAGCCAGACCGCGATGCGGCGCCCCGGAAAGCGGTGCATGGCGATCAGGTAGCCGAGCAGCACCGCCGGCGGCGTGGCCAGCATCAGCCCCAGCAGGCTGGTCTTGAGCGAGACCCAGACGATGTGCCACAGGGCCGCGTCGCCGCTGAACAGCAGCGCGAAGGCGTGCGCGGTGGCGTCCAGCAGGGCCATCTAATCGCGCAGGTCGGGACGAACGTAGGGCGTATCCAGCAGCTGCGGCTCGAACACCAGGCGTTCATGCCCGGCCAGCAGCAGGAAATGGCGCCCGCTGCAGCGCGCCAGCAGCGACATGCCGACCCGCTCGGCCACCATCTGGCCCATCTGCGTCGTGCCCGAGCGCGACAGCAGGAAGGGAATGCCCATCTGGGCGCCCTTGATCACCATCTCGGACGTGAGCCGGCCGGTGGTATAGAACACCTTGTCGGCGCCCTCCACGCCGTCCAGCCACATCAGGCCGGCGATGGCGTCGACCGCGTTGTGGCGGCCCACGTCCTCGACGAAGTACAGCAATTCGCCGCCCTCCGTGAACAGGGCGCAGCCGTGCACCGAGCCGGCCTGCTTGTACACCGACTGCTGGGTGCGGATGGTGTCGACGATGCGGTAGACGCTCGATTGCGCCAGGCGCGCGTCGGCAGGCAGCGCGATCTGGTCCACTTCGTCCATCAGCCCGCCGAACACCGAGCCCTGGCCGCAGCCGGTGGTGACCACCTTCTTCGCGGTGCGCGCCTCGACGTCCTGGATGCCGTGGCGCGTGATCACGGCCACCGCGTCCACCGACCAGTCGACCTGGATCGACACGATGTCTTCCAGCGCGCGCACCAGGCGCTGGTTGCGCAGGTAGCCCAGCACCAGCGCCTCGGGCGCGCCGCCCAGCGTCATCAGGGTGACCAGCTCGCGCCGGTCGACGTAGATCGTCAGCGGCCGTTCGGCGGGGATGGCGATGCCGGAGCGGCGCCCGCGTTCGTCGATGGCCAGCACCTCGTGGGTCAGGACGGCGCGCGCCTCGGACAGCACCGGCCGGCCGGCCGCAGACCCATGGCGCGCATCCCTGCGCATCACGCTGTGCAACCCGTTGCCGCTTGCGTCCTTCCTGGCCAAGACACTGTCTCCTGTTGGTTGTTGGCGGTTTTACAAAAATAGTATAAACCTCCAGGGCCGGCGCACGGCTGAAATCATTTACTTTTATGCAAGTTCGCTTGCGATGCGCCGCGCCAGGCGGTATAAAGTCTGCCCGTCGATCCACTCACCGTCATGCAGTCCACCGAATTTCGCCGCATCAGCGACATCCTGCGCCATGGCGCCGCCCGTCGCCCGGACGCCCCGGCCCTCGTCGAGGACGGCCGCACCTGGTCGTATGCGCAGCTGGCCGGCGCCGCCGATGCGTATGCGGCGCTGCTGCGCGATCTCGGCGTGCGCCCCGGCGACCGCGTGCTGCTGGTGGCCGAGAACTGCGTGGCCCAGGTGGCGCTGCTGTTCGCCGCCGCCGCCATCGACGCCTGGAGCGTCATCGTCAACGCCCGCCTGAGCGAGGGCGAACTGGACACCATCCGCGCGCACAGCGGCGCGCGGCGCGCGCTCTACCTCACGGCCAGCTCGCCGGACGCCGCCCGCCACGCGGCGCGCAGCGGCGCCCTGCCCTGCGCGGGCGCGGACAGCGTGACTGGCGGCTTGCTGGCCGGCCCGCTCGACACCACCTGCGTGCCCGAGCCGGTGGAAGCGGGCGCCGACCAGGTCGCGGCCCTGATGTACACCACCGGCACCACCGGCCAGCCCAAGGGCGTGATGCTGAGCCACGCCGGCCTGCTGTTCGTGGCCGCGACCTCGAGCCGGCTGCGCGGCCTGAACCCGGAAGACCGCGCCTGGGGCGGCCTGCCGATCTCCCACGTCTATGGCTTGACCTCGGTGCTGCTCGGCACCCTGTACGCGGGCGCTTGCCTGCAGCTGGCGCCGCGTTTCGATGCCCGGGCCCTGCTGGCCGCGATCCGCGCCGGCGAGCTGACCATCGTGCAGGGCGTGCCGGCGATGTATGCCCGCCTGCTGGCGATCGTGGAGGACGCGGCCAGGCCGCTGTCGTCGCGCCTGCGCTTTTGCTACGCCGGCGGCTCGCCGCTCGACCCAAGCCTCAAGCGCGCGGTCGAAGCCGCGTTCGGCCTGCCGCTGCACAACGGCTACGGCCTGACCGAGGGCGGTCCGACCGTCAGCCAGACCCGCCTGGACGCCCCGCGCACCGACACGTCGGTCGGCCTGCCGATCCCCGGCGTCGAGGTGCGCATCGTGGCGCGCGATGGTCTCGACGTGGCGCAGGGCGAGGCCGGCGAGCTGTGGATACGCAGTCCGGGACGCATGCGCGGCTACTACCGCGACCCGGCCGCGAGCAGCGCCGCACTGCGTGCGGAAGGCTGGCTGGCGACCGGCGACCTGGCGCGCCAGGATCCCGACGGCGCCCTGTTCCTGCTGGGCCGCACGCGCGAGCTGATCATCCGCTCCGGCTTCAACGTCTATCCGCTGGAAGTCGAGACGGCGCTGAACGCGCATCCGGCGGTCGTGCAATCGGCCGTGGTGGGCCGGCCGCTGCCGGCGGCCGAGGAAGAAGTGGTGGCCTTCGTCGAGGCGCGCGGGGTCGACGAGGCGGCGCTGCAGGCCTGGCTGCGCCCGCGCCTGGCGCCCTACAAGCGCCCGGCGCGCATCGTGTTCATGGACGCGCTGCCGGCGGCGCCGAGCGGCAAGATCCTGAAGAGCCGCCTGCCGTGACACGTCATTCCCGCCACTGGCGCTATCCCCCCAAGTTCCTTACCTTCGCCGCTTCTTCCAGTTGTAATCGGGGCCGGTGACGTCCACGCCCGGATGCCCGACCACGTCCGGATGCTCCGAGCACATGGTGATGAAGCGCACGCCTTCGCCGGCGCGCTGGCGCGCGCGCAGCGCTTCCATGAACTGCATCGCCGCCACCATCTCGCTGGTATCGAACGATTCGGAATGCGGCTGCGCCCCCTCGTCATCCACGACCGTCCAGTACACCATGTACATGCCTCGTTCCCTTCCATATCATCCTGGCGCACATTGTCGCCCGAACCGCGGGCCGGCGGCGCGCCAACGGTGCAGTAGCGGTTCATGCCGGACCCGACGGCGGTGCCCGGATGTCACAAGCTTCGGGTAAATAGCTGTAAGTCTTTGAGTTATAAAGGGTAAATAAAGAAATGCCTACAGAAAGTAGGATTTGTCCGAAAAGTCCGAATTGTGTTGGCTACTTCACATAGCCCGTTGCACCGGGCCGTTAGGCTGGGATCTGTGTTCATTACGCAGGTACGGACTTCATGAATATTCACACCGACTCTTCCACGCCGGACCTCGCCCTCTGGGGCGGTCTCGAATGCACGGTCAACCGCGTACGCGACAATTACTTCAGCCAGATGGACCGCAACGGCCACGCCGGGCGCCTGCAGGACATCGAACGCTTCGCTTCCCTCGGCATCCAGGCGATCCGCTATCCGGTGCTGTGGGAACGCACCGCTCCCGACGGCGTCGACAAGGCCGACTGGTCGTGGCCGGACGAACGCCTGCCGGCGCTGCGCCAGCTGGGCGTCACGCCGATCGTGGGCCTGGTCCACCACGGCAGCGGCCCGCGCCACACCAGCCTGATCGATCCCGCCTTCCCCGACCTGCTGGCCGAATACGCCGGCGCGGTGGCGGCGCGCTATCCCTGGGTCGAGTACTACACGCCGGTCAACGAGATCTGCACCACGGCGCGCTTCTCGGGCCTGGCCGGGGTCTGGTATCCGCACGGCGGCGACGAAGCCACCTTCATCCGCGCCCTGCTGGTGCAATGCCGCGCCACCGTGCTGTCGATGCGCGCGATCCGCGCCGTCAATCCGCAGGCCAAACTGGTCCAGACCGACGACCTGTCGAAGACCTACGGCACCCCCGAGATGGAAGAGATCACCGGCTTCTTCAACGAGCGCCGCTGGCTGGCCTGGGACCTGCTGTGCGGGATGATCGACGAGAACCACAAGCTGTGGCGTTACCTGCTCGACTCCGGCGCCGGCGAGGAAGAGCTGCGCTGGTTCCGCGACAACCCCTGCCCGCCCGACGTCGTTGGCGTGAACTACTACATCACCAGCGAGCGCTGGCTCGACCATCGTCCCGAGCGCTATCCTGAAACCCATCGCCACGTGTTTCGCGGCGTGCCGCACGCCGACGTCGAGGCGCCGCGCGCGCTGGCCACGCCCACGCCGGGGATCGCCCCGCTGCTGATGGAGACCTGGGAACGCTATGGGCTGCCGATCGCCATCACCGAAGCCCATATCGACGCCAACCGCGAAGACCAGATGCGCTGGCTGCTCGAGATCTGGAATGCCGCGCTCAAGGCGCGCCAGCAAGGCGCCGACGTGCGCGCGGTCACGGTGTGGGCCCTGCTCGGCTCCTTCGACTGGAACTGCCTGGTGACCGAATGCCGCGGCTACTACGAGCCGGGCCCGTTCGACGTGCGCGGCCCGGCGCCGCGGCCGACCGCGGTCGCCACCCTGATGCGCGAGCTGGCCAGCAAGCGGCCGCTGTCCAATCCGGTGCTGCAGGGCGAAGGCTGGTGGCGCCGGCCGGGCCGCTTCCTGTGCAAACCAGTCGCGACCCGCACCGCGGTGGCCGACATCGCCGTGCGCAGCCAGTTCAAGTCGAGCCCCGTGCAGCCGATCCTGATCTCGGGCGCCAGCGGCACCCTGGGCTCAAGCTTCAAGCGCATCTGCGAAAAGCGCAACCTGGCCTGTCACGTGCTGACGCGCCAGGAGATGGACATCACCGACCCGGCCTCGGTGGAAGCGGCGATCGTGCGCTTCAAGCCGTGGGCGATCGTCAATGCCGGCGGCTACGTGCGGGTCGACGAGGCCGAAGCCGACTTCGACCGCTGCATGCGCGAAAACACGCTGGGCCCGACCGTGCTGGCGCTGGCCTGCATCCGCCATGCGCTGCGCTTCATGACCTTCTCGAGCGACCTGGTGTTCGACGGCGCCAGGGAACAGCCGTATGTCGAGTCCGACCTGGCCAACCCGCTCGGCGTGTACGGCCGCAGCAAGCTGGAGGCCGAGCAGCGCGTGCTGGACGCCGATCCGCAGGCGCTGGTGATCCGCACCAGTTCCTTCTTCGGCCCCTGGGACCAGCACAACTTCGTGACCCAGGCCCTGAACGCGCTCGACGTCGGCCTGCCGTTCCAGGCGGCGAGCGACGTAACGGTGTCGCCGACCTACGTGCCGGACCTGGTCAACGTGTCGCTCGACCTGCTGATCGACCGCGAACGCGGGATCTGGCACCTGACCAACGGCGAGGCGGTCAGTTGGTTCGAGCTGGCCCGGCGCGCCTGCGCGGCGGCCGGCGTCTCGAGCGAGCGGCTTCAGGAAGTCTCGGTCGAGGAGTGCGGCTACGCCGCGCGCCGGCCGGGCTACAGCGCCCTGAGCAGCGAGCGCGGCCTGCTATTGCCGTCGCTGGACGATGCGCTCAAGCGGTATGTGGAAGCGGTGCAGGAAAGGGCCAATGGCGTCAGCCTTGGCCACGAGCAGGCGGGGGAAGCGGCGCATTACGCGCGCTGAGCGCGCCGGCACGTGGGGCGGCGGTGGTTATTTGGCCTCGGCCGTGAACTGCAGGTGATACAGATTGGCATACATGCCCTTCAGCGCCAGCAGTTCGTCATGCGTCCCCTGCTCCACGATGCGCCCGGCCTCCATCACCACGATGCGGTCGGCGCGTTCGATCGTCGACAGGCGGTGCGCGATCACGATCGTGGTGCGGCCGGCCATCAGGGTGTCGAGCGCCGCCTGCACCGCGCGTTCGCTCTCGTTGTCCAGCGCCGACGTGGCCTCGTCGAGGATCAACAGCGGCGCATCCTTGTAGATCGCGCGCGCGATCGCCACCCGCTGGCGCTGGCCGCCCGACAGGCGCGAGCCGTTCTCGCCGATGCGGGTGTCGATGCCGTCCGGCAGGCGCGCCACCACGTCGGTCAGGTGCGCGGCGCGCACCGCCGCCGCCAGGCGCTCGTAGTCGACCTGCTCGGCGCCGTAGGCGATATTCGCCGCCAGCGTATCGTCGAACAGCACCACGTTCTGGCTCACCATCGCCAGCTGGCCGCGCAGCGAGGCCAGCCTGATGTCGGTGTACGGCACGCCGTCGAGCAGCAGGCGGCCGGCTTCCGGATCGTAGAAGCGCGTGACCAGGTTCACGAAAGTGGACTTGCCGCCGCCCGACACGCCCACCAGCGCCACCGTCTGCCCCGGCTTGACCTCCAGCGAGATGCCGTTCATGGCCGGGTTCAGCGCGTTCGGATAGCGGAACACCACGTTTTCCAGCACCAGGTGGCCTTTGGCGCGACCCAGTTCGCGGCTGCCGGTGTCGGCCTCGGGCTCCGAATCGATGATCCCGAACACCGTCTCGGCCGCCGCCATCCCGCGCTGCATCGGGCCATTCACCTCGGCCAGCGATTTCAGGGGCGTGAGCAGCATCAGCATCATGGTCACGAACTGGGTGAATTCGCCCACCGTCATGTCGGCCTGGATCGCCAGCACAATGACCAGGGAAAGCGCCAGCGAGGTCGCGATCTGGGTCACCGGGGTGGTGGCGGCGAAGGCCACCGTCATGCGCTGCGAGAAGCCGCGCAGGGCTTCGCTGCGCTTGTGGAAGCGCTGGCGCTCGTACTTCTCGCCCGAGAACACGCGGATCACCTGGTGGCCGCGCGCGGCTTCCTCGACCACGCCGGTCATCTCGGCGGTGACGCGCTGGCTCTCGCGGTTCAGGTTGCGCAGGCGCTTGGTGGTGGTGCGCACGATGACGGCGGTCAGCGGGATCACGATGATGGCGACCAGGGTCAGCTTCCAGTTCAGGTACAGCAGGGTGCCGAGCAGGCCGATCACCACCAGCACGTCGCGCACGCAGGCCACGAACACCGACTGGATCATGTCCACCACCTGGCGCACGTCGTTGACCACGGTGTTGATGATCTTGCCCGTCGATTCGTCCTGGTAGCGCGCCACCGGCAGCCGCAACACCTTCTCGAAGGCCATCGCGCGCATGTCGTTCAGCACGCGCGACAGCACCCAGTTGTTGAAGTAGGCGGTGCCGAAGGTACCGATGCCGCGCAGGATGAAGATCGACACCAGGATCGCCGGGATCCACCACAGGCTGAAGTCGATGTTCTCCTTGAAGCCGTCGTCGAGCAGGACCTTGAGCGCCTCGCCCAGCAGCGGCTGGGTGGCGGCCGTGATGGCCATCGACAGCAGCGCCATCCAGGCGCGCGATTGATACGGTTTGACCAGCCCAAGCAGGCGCCGGACGATGAGGTTAGTTTCCACGTTGTTCAACCTTTGCTTCCCTCGCCGGCTGGGCGGCCAGGCAGAATCCCATGAGCAGGAACACCATCAGCGCATAGAACATGCTGCCCTTGAGGGACCAGAAAATGACTTCGGTCAGGCCGAAGCTGAAGTAACACAGCACCACCAGCATGCCGGCCAGCGCCGGCGCGAATTGCGGCAGGCTGGCGCCCAGCGCGCGGTCCGCGCTGCTGCGCCCCAGCTGGCGCGCGAAGAAGACGAAAGGCGCCGCCAGGATACCGATCCAGGCCGCCAGCCCGAACACGCCGCCGGTGGCGAGCGCCTGCAGTGCGTCATTATGCAGGTGTTCGAGCGACAGGATCGCCGGATCGAGCGTGCCCTGTTCCACCAGGCGGCGGATCTCGGCGCGCACCGTGTTGCGGTCCAGGCCGAACAGCGGCCGCTCCTCGATCAGGATCGCCGCGCCCTTCCACAATTCGAGCCGGGTGCCGACGTTGGTGAAGACGTTGCCGCCGTCGACCCAGGTCTGGACGTCGTCCACGCCCTGCAGCGCGCGTTCCTGCATGCCGGTGGCCGGCACGAAGAAGGCGGCGCCGACCAGGGCGAAGCTGCCGGCCAGCAGCAGGCGCACCTTGCGGCTCTTCAGCAGCTGGGCATAGCTCAGGAACAGCAGCGCGGCCAGCGCCAGCGCGACCCAGGCGCCGCGGGTGCCGGTCAGCATGCAGGCGGCCAGCCCGGCCAGCGCCCCGATCCCGGCCAGCATCGCCTTGCGGGTATGGTGGCGATAGTCGATCGCCGCCGTCAGCGCCACCAGGCCCAGCACCAGCGCCAGGTCGCCGAAGGTGATCGCGTTCAGGAAGCCGCCGGGGCGCTCGACCTGCAGCACGATGCGCTGCCAGGCGACGAAGGGCAACGCGGCCACGCTGCCGGCCACCACGCCCCACCACAGGGTGGCGGGCGACGGCCGCGCCAGCAGGACCAGGGCCATGCAGCTCAGGCCGAGCAGCATGCGCGAGGGCTTGTCGAGGAAATCGAGGCCGGCTTCGGGCCGGACCAGCACGGCCACGATGGCCAGCGCGAACTGGAACCAGAAGGCGGCGACCACCCAGCGGATCTCTTTCCAGTGCGGCGTCAACGCCGCCCAGGCCTTGCGCGGCACGCACAGGGCCGTCAGCAGGAACAGGAGGCTGGAAAATCCGATGCCGGAAGGGGTGGTCAGGCTAAGGAAGGGAAACAGGAACACCTGGAAGCCGATCCAAACCTGCATTGGCTCCCGGGACATCATCGGCTTATTGTTCATTCAGGTTCTTGTGGGATATTCTTGCGGCCTAGGCCTAAAATCGGACAGCAATGCAGCAAACACAGACAATTTCGGTCGTGATCACCACGTACAACCGGCCCGACGCCCTGGAGGCGGTGGTGGAAGCCTGTTTTTTACAGGACGACAAGAATTTCGAAATCATTATCGCCGATGACGGCTCGACTGCCAACACGCGGGACTGCATCGAGCGCCTGGCGGCCGGGGCGCCGGTGCCCGTCAGGCACGTGTGGCAGCCGGACGAAGGCTTTCGCGCCGCCATGGCGCGCAACCGCGGCACCCTGGCGGCAACAGGCGACTATATCATCTTCCTGGACGGCGATTGCGTCCCGCAACGCGACTTCATCCGCCGCCACCGCGCGCTGGCCCAGCCCGGCTTCCTGGTGTCGGGCAGCCGCATTCTCCTGAGCCAGGGACTGACCGAACGTGCGCTGCGCGAGCACATCGACGTCGCCGGCATGAGCGTGGGCGAACGCCTGCGTCACCGCCTCGCCGGCGACATGAACAAGGTGATCCAGACGATGCTGCGCTGGCCCGACCTCGGCCGCGTGCGGCGCAAGTTCAGCTGGCGCCGCATCAAGAGCTGCAACCTGGCGGTGTGGAAATCGGATCTGGTGAAGGTGAACGGCTTCGACGAGAGCTTCACCGGCTGGGGCCACGAGGATTCGGACCTGGTGGTGCGCCTGTTCCACGCCGGCGTGCTGCGCAAGGACGGCGCGCTGGCCACCGAGGTGCTGCACCTGTGGCACCGCGAGGCGCAGCGCGACCAGGAATCGAGCAACCGCAAGGTGGTGCTGGAGCGGGCCGCGAACGGGACCACTCAGGCCACCATCGGGTTGCGCGAACACCCGCAGTCTTGACGACGGCAGGGTTCAAGGACGCGCCAACACCCGATCAGTATTCGACCGCCACGTCCTTCGCCCCCAGCGTCAGCTCGAGCGCCTGCTTGAGCGTGTCGGATGGCGCCACGCGCCAGTCGTCGCCCAGCTGCATGACGTAGGGAATACCATTCGTCTCCAGCCGCAGGCTGACCGGCATCCCGTCCTGCACCCGGTAGGGCTGCAGCACGTCGGCGATCTTCGCCGGGTCGATCGACGTGCTCAGGTCCATCTCGAGCTTGTGCCCGTACTGGATGCGCGACGCCGCGATGTCGAACACCTTCTCGGCCGTGATGCGCAGGCCGCCGTTGAAGCGGTCTTCGGACACCTTGCCGACCACCAGCAGGAACTCGTCTTCCTTGAGGGCGTGCTTGTTGGCCTCGGCCACCTCGCTGTAGATCGTCACCTCGTGCACCGCGGTCTTGTCGTCCAGCGCCACGATCAGGATCTTGCCGCGCTGGGTCATCTGGGTGCGCACGCCGGTGATCACGCCGCACATCATGCGCGGGTCGCGCGACGGCTCCAGGTCCTTCAGCTTGGTCTTGGCGAAGCGCCGCACCTCTTGCGCGTACGAATCGAACATATGGCCCGACAGGTAGTAGCCGAGCGCGATCTTTTCTTCGGACAGCTTCTGGCGGTCGGTCCAGGGCGTGGCCTTGACGTACTCGGGCGGCGCCACGAGGTCGGAATCGTCGCCGCCGAACAGGCTGACCTGGTTGGCCGCCGCCGCCGCCTGGCCGGCCGCTTCCATCGCGAACGCCACCGACGCCAGCAACACGGCGCGGTCGACGCCGAAGGCGTCCATCGCTCCGGCGCGGATCAGGGACTCGATGGTGCGGCGGTTGATCTGCTTGCGGTCGACCCGCTTGCAGAAATCGAACAGGTCCTTGAACTTGCCGCCCTCCTTGCGCGCGGCGATGATGGCTTCGATCGCGCCCTGCCCCGCGCCTTTCACGCCGCCCAGGCCGTAGCGGATATTGGTCACCTGCTTGCCGGTCTTCGACCTCGGCTCGCCTTCCGGCGTGAAGCGGAACTGCGATTCGTTGACGTCCGGCGGCAGGATCACGAGCTTGCAGACTTCTTTCGCGTCCTCGACCAGGATCTTGATCTTCTCGGTGTCTTCCATCGCCAGCGACATGTTGGCTGCCATGAACGCGGCGGTATGGTGCACCTTCAGGTAGGCGGTGTGGTACGACAGCAGCGCATAGGCGGCCGCGTGCGACTTGTTGAAGCCGTAGCCCGCGAACTTTTCCATCAGGTCGAAGATCTCGTCGGCCTTTTCGGTCGACAGGCCGTCCTTGGCGGCGCCGGCGCGGAAGATCTCGCGGTGCTCGGCCATCTCTTCGGCCTTCTTCTTGCCCATCGCGCGGCGCAGCATGTCGGCGCCGCCCAGCGAGTAGCCGCCCACGATCTGCGCCATCTGCATCACCTGCTCCTGGTAGACCATGATGCCGTAGGTCTCGGACAGGATCGACTCGGTGCGCGGGTCGGGATAGTCGAACTTCTCGCCGTGCTTGCGCTTGCAGAAGTCGGGAATCAGGTCCATCGGACCCGGACGGTACAGCGCCACCAGCGCGATGATGTCCTCGAAGCGGTCGGGACGCGCGTCCTTCAGCATGCCCTGCATGCCGCGCGATTCCAGCTGGAAGATCGCGACCGTCTTGGCCTCGGACAGCAGCTTGTACGACGCGCGGTCGTCCAGCGGCAGGGCGGCCAGGTCGAAATCCGCCTCGGCCGGGTCGAGATCCTTGATGTAGTTGACGGCGCGGTCGAGGATGGTGAGCGTGGTCAGGCCCAGGAAGTCGAACTTGACCAGGCCCACGGCCTCCACGTCGTCCTTGTCGTACTGCGAGACCACGCCGGCGTCGCCGCCCTGGGTGTACAGCGGGCAGAAGTCGGTGAGCTTGCCCGGCGCGATCAGGACGCCCCCGGCGTGCATGCCGATGCCGCGCGTGATGCCCTCGACCTGCTGCGCGAGGTCGAGCAGCTGCTTCACTTCTTCCTCGTTCTCGAGACGCTCCTTGAGCAGCGGCTCTTCTTCGATCGCCTCGGCGATCGAAACTGGCTTACCCGGCTTGAACGGGATCAGCTTGGAGATGCCGTCGCAGAAGTTGTAGCCGAAGTCGAGCACGCGGCCGACGTCGCGGATCGCGCCCTTGGCCGCCATGGTGCCGAAGGTGGCGATCTGCGACACCGCGTCGCGGCCGTACAGGTCCTTCACGTGCTGGATCACCAGTTCGCGCTTTTCCTGGCAGAAGTCGATGTCGAAGTCGGGCATCGAGACGCGCTCGGGGTTCAGGAAACGCTCGAACAGCAGGTTGTACTTCAGCGGATCGAGGTCGGTGATCTTGAGCGCGTAGGCGACCAGCGAACCCGCGCCCGAGCCGCGGCCCGGGCCGATCGGCACGCCGTTGTTCTTGCCCCACTGGATGAACTCCGCCACGATCAGGAAGTAGCCCGGGAACTTCATCTTGATGATGGTGTTGTTCTCGAACTCCAGGCGCGCCTCGTAGCGCGGCCGTTCCTGCTCGCGCTTGGCCGGGTCGGGATACAGCTGGACCAGGCGCTCCTCGAGGCCTTTTTTCGTTTCCGCGACCAGGAATTCGTCGATCGTCATGCCCGGGGTCGGGAAGTTCGGCAGCTGCGGCTTGCCCAGGGTGAGCGTGACGTTGCAGCGCTTGGCGATTTCGACCGAGTTGGCCAGCGCGCCCGGCAAGTCCTTGAACAATTCAAGCATCTCGGCCTGCGACTTGAAGCACATGTTCTCGTTGAAGCGGCGCACGCGCTTGGCGTTGGCCAGCATCTCGCCTTCGGCGATGCAGACGCGCGCCTCGTGGGCGATGAACTCGCTCTTGTCCAGGAACTGCACCGGGTGCGTGGCCACCACCGGCAGCCCCAGGCGGCCGGCCAGCGCCACCGAGTGGCGCACCTGCTGTTCCTGGTTCGGCTGGCCGGCGCGCTGGATCTCGATATAGAAGTGGCCCGGGAAGATGCGCGCCCAGCGCTGGGCATTCGCCTCGGCCTTCGGCAAATCGCCGTTCTCGATCGCCTGGCCGACGTCGCCGAAATGGGCGCCCGACAGCACGATCAGGGCGTTGGCCTGGGGCTCGTCGGGATGCAGGGTCGAGACGGATGTGGCCAGCGCCTCCAGCCACTCGGTGCGGATCTCGGCGCGGCCCTTGTGCTGGTTGGTGAGCCAGGCGCGCGCCAGCAGGTCGCACAGCTGCAGGTAGCCGGTATGGTTCTTGGCCAGGATCAGCAGGCGGTGCGGCTTGTCGCGGTTGTCGTCGTTGGTGATCCAGGCGTCGACCCCGACGATCGGCTTGATGCCCTTGCCGCGCGCGGCCTTGTAGAAACGCACCAGGCAAAAGGTGTTGGCCAGGTCGGTCACGGCCAGCGCCGGCTGGTTGTCCTTGACGGCCGCCTTGACCAGGTCGTCGATGCGGACCAGGCCGTCGACGATGGAGTATTCGGAGTGGACGCGCAGGTGGGTGAAAGTCGGGGAAGTCATCCGGGTATTTTACCGCGAGCCGGACAACCTGATGAAGGCGGAATATGGGTGTGGTGCGACCAAGGCCGACAATCCAGCGCACCCGGAAACGGCGAGAGGTAGTCGTTCTTCGGCCTGCCGACTGCACGCGCAAGAGCGTCGCCAGAGGCGCCAGCCAGGTGACACGCTACGATCAGGCTGCGGTCGAACCAATCACCACGATATCGTCCATACAGCTGACCGTGCCATCGGGTCGAACAGCATCATGCCACCCGCATCGGTGTCGGTTCGCCGGTACGCTCGCTTATACGACCTCGACGACGGCCAGCAGGCCACCGCTGTCCAGCGACCATATCTTGCAACGCCGCCAGGAAAGTCCGCCTGGCATTGGCGCTTGCACTGTGAGCACCCGAAAAGCCGCTGCCGAAGCAGCGGTTTTATCGACACCGGCTCCTTCGGATCAGGCGCGCTTGCGGCGGATGAAACTCAGGCCGGCCAGGGCGAGGCCCATCAGCGCAACGCTGCCCGGCTCCGGGACTTCGGCCGGGTTGACGTTCAGCGTCAGGCCGTTGTCGACATTGGCGGTGCGAATGCCAATGGTGTCGAACGACTTGAGGCTGGACTTTTCGGTGGCCGAAGCGTCGGCGCCGGTCAGCGTTTGCATCTCGGTTGCAGTCGGGTTCAGCCACAGGTCGAAGCGGTCATAAAAGCCGTTCGCAGTGCTTTTGTAGAGATGTGCGAAAAGGTGATAGGTCTCGCCTTCCTTCAGGTCGCTGCCTGCGATGAAATGACCACCGGTTCCTTGCGTACGCACGAAAAGATCGTCGGTGCAGGTGCCTTGTTCGTTGCAGTTGGCCTTGAATCCGAAATTCGGGCCTTCATAGTTCTTGGCGACGCCTGCATTGCCGAACCATACACCGAGGAAATCGTTGTTCTGCACCTTGCCGTTGAAGCTGAACGTGAAGTCCAGGATGTAGCTGCCGGTTTGCGCTTGGTCGAAGCTGTAAGTGTAGATATCGTTGGCGTTGGTGCTGAACGATTTCGAAGGCAGAATTTGCGCAGCCGATGCGAAGCCGGTCGCGAGTGCCAGAGTGATGAAGGCAAATTTACGAATCATTGTTTATCCCTAGTTATGGTAATTAAAAACAGAACATGATCCATAAAGCAATTAAGATGCCAGCAATGCATTAGTGTTAATAATCAACAAGTTAATTGATTTTTCGCAATGCCGGATTGTATTTACTGTAAGATTTTTCGACATAAGAGTGCTCCCTCGCGCTTCCTGACGCTTCTTCATGAATGACCAGCGGGAACGAGCGGCGCAGCTCCGTCGCAAATCGGGAGCGCCATGTGGTCGGGCACGCTTGCTGACTTATAATATCGCCCTGTCTTTCCAACCGCCTTTGCAAGGCTCATCGACCATGTCCTCCCAAAACCAGTACGTCAATATCGCCGCCTATAAATTCATCACGCTCGACAACCTGGAGGAATTGCGCCCGCAATACCAGGCCCTGTGCAACGAGCTTGGCTTGAAGGGGACCGTGCTGCTGACG
Source organism: Massilia sp. UYP32 (assembly GCF_050434365.1). Classification (NCBI taxonomy): domain Bacteria; kingdom Pseudomonadati; phylum Pseudomonadota; class Betaproteobacteria; order Burkholderiales; family Oxalobacteraceae; genus Massilia; species Massilia sp. UYP32. The sequence goes on along the minus strand of NZ_JBNDIK010000017.1, from coordinate 102,359 downwards.
CCGGAAGGCATCAATATGTTCCTGTCGGGCACGCGCGAGCACATCGACCAGTACCTGGCCTGGGTGCGCAGCGACGAGCGCCTGGCCGACCTGGAATGGAAAGAAAGCCTGTCGGGCGAACAATCCCACAAGCGCATGCTGGTGAAGATCAAGAAAGAAATCATCACCATGCGCATGCCGCTGATCAAGCCGGAACTGGGCCGCGCACCGGCGGTCGACGCCAGGACGCTCAAGCGCTGGCTCGACCAGGGCCATGACGACGACGGCGTCGAAGTCGTCATGATGGAAACCCGTAACGCCTTCGAGGTCGACGTGGGCACCTTCGACAACACGCTCGACTACCGCATCGATAAATTCACCGAATTCCCGGCCGTCGCGGCCGAGCACAAGGATGAGCTGAACGGCAAGACCGTGGTCACCTTCTGCACCGGCGGCATCCGCTGCGAGAAGGCCGCAATCCACATGAAGGACATCGGCTACGACCGCGTGTACCAGCTCGAGGGTGGCATCCTGAAGTATTTCGAGGAAGTCGGCGGCGACCATTACACGGGCGACTGCTTCGTGTTCGATTACCGCACCGCCCTCAATCCAAAGCTGGAACCGACCGAGACCGCGCAGTGCTTCGCCTGCCGCGCCGTGGTGACGCCGCGCCAGCAGCTGTCGCCGAGCTATGTCGTGGGCGTGTCGTGCCCGCATTGCGCGGGCGAGACCAAGACGGGCGCGCCAGTCGCCGGCCACGCGGCGGCCTGACCCGCCCGATGCGTCAGGCGCCCGGCAGCGGCTCCGCCGCCGGCGCCACGCCGACCAGCGCGATGCCTTCGGCGCTGGCGCCATGGGCATCGACGATGCGCTCGATCCAGGCGTCCACCACGTCCGGTTTCAGCGCGTCGGCGGCGCTGCCCAGGTCGGTAATCGTGGCCAGGAATTCCATCGAAATATCATTCGCGGCATCGCCCGTGTAGGCGGCGATCTCGTCGGGTTCGTCCACGCGCGCGGTGAACAGGCTCGCGGCGGCCACCTTGCCGTTGAAGGCGACGCTGTCGCTGCCATTGGCGGCTTCGGAAATATCCTTCACCACGTCATCGATCGAGATGACGCCGCGGTCCATCAGGTCGGTCCAGTAATTCACGCCGGCTTCCTCGCCCGCGCGGCCGAACAGGTTCTGGTAGACCTCGGCGACGATGGCGCGGTTATCCAGCCCGGCGTAGGTGTCGCGGTATTCCTGCGATGCGGCGAACGAGGCCGAGACGTCGGCCATGCCAATGGAATTCGCGTCGAGCGCGTCGGTCCAGTAATCCATGCCGTTCGGATCGGCTGGACGGCCGAAGTAGGCCACATAGAGTTTTTGAACTTCGATTGCATCAACTGCCATTGCTACCTCCGTTATTGAATGGATAATTGATATTAATCCAATCCGCATAACGGCGGCGTCTGGTTGATGGCGGGATGAAATCTTTTAACGGAAATTGCCATCCAGATAGGCCTGGTTGACCGCAGATAAAGGCGCTGTCACCGTTATCTGTTGATGACCCCGAATGCAATACGCAGCAATTGCTCGACAGAAGTAACTCGCCCGCCATCGAGCGCCCACTGCCAGCCCAGATAGATGAAGGGGGTGCAAGTGCCCCCCTTTTCGGATCAGCGGAAGAAGGCGCCGATCTCGCGGATGGCGTCCGGCGCCAGCGTGCCGGACGCCGCGCGCAGGCGCATCAGGCCCACCAGGTAGGAATAGCGGGCCTGGGCCAGGTCGCGCTGGCTGGTGAACAAGGTCTGCTGGGCGGTGAGCAGGTCGAGGTTGATGCGCACCCCACCCTTGATGCTCTGCTCGGTGGCCTTCATGAGCTCCTTGCTGGAGTCCACGGCCTTGACCAGGGCGTCGATCTTGCGCCCACTGCTCATCACCAGGTCGTGGGCGCGGCGCAGCTCGAGCAGGGTTTCGTTGGTGCGCGCGTCCAGTTCGGCCTGCGCGCGGCCATAGGTGGCTGCGGCCTGGCGCGTCTGGGCGTTGATGGCGCCGCCCGAATAGATCGGGATGTTGACCTGGATGCCGAGCGAGCGGTTGGTCGACTCCGTGCCGCGCAGGTTCAGGGTTTCGCTGTCGTTCTTGCTGTAGGCGGCGACGAAGTCCACCCGCGGCAAGTGGCCGGCGCGGTTGCGGTTGATGTCCAGGCGCGCATTTTCCACGCCCAGGCGGGTCGCCGCCAGCGTGTTGTTGCGCTCCAGTGCCAGCTTGCGCCACTCCTCGAAACCGGCCACGTCGAGCGTCACCGGACGGAAATTCGGGCCGAGCTGGTCGAGCGTGCCCGGGTCCATGCCGATCACGCCGGCCAGGGTGTTGCGCACCGCGACCACGTGATCCTGGGCCTCGACCAGCTGAGCCTCGGCGAGGTCGAGCCGGGCCTGGGTTTCCAGCGAATCGGTCTTGGTGCCCTCGCCTTTTTGGAACAGGAAGTCATTGACCTTCTGCTGCTCGGCATACATATCGCGCTGCACGCGCGCCAGCGCCAGCTGGTCTTCGGCGAACAAGGCGTCCATATAGGCGCTCACCACGCGCACCGACACCTCGTCGACCCCGGCCTCATAGGCTTGTTCGGCCTGGTCGCTCTGCACCTTACCCTGGCGATAGCGCTGAACAGCGTCCATATTGAACAGCGGCTGGCGAAGCTGAACCACCGACGACCGGCTGAAATACCTCGGATGCTGCAGCACAGGACGACCTAACTGATCGTACTGCAACTGGTCGGTAATGTTGCGGTTCACCGAATGGCTGGCCGACACCTGGGGCAACAACTGCGCGCGCCCCAGGATGCGGTTTTCCTTGCCGCTCTCGTTCTCGTAGTAGCGCATGCGGAAGGTCGGGTCGTTCTTGAGCGCGGCCTGGTAGGCCTCTTCCAGCGTGACCGCGCCGGCGCTGCCCGCGCCGCAGAAACCGGCGACGAGCAGCGCGCCCGCCGCCAGGCCGCGCAAACGGAATGCGTGTGTGCGCGCCATCGCTTACTCCTCGCTCAGCGCCGAGTGGGCGCGGTCCATGATCGGCTTGAGCAGGTAGCTCATCATCGTGCGCTCGCCGGTCTTGACGAACAGCTCGACCGGCATGCCGGAGCGGATGTCCATATTGTGCGCGGCGACCTTCTTCTGGCCTTCCGGCGTCACTTTCACGTGCACCTTGTAGTACGGCGCGCCGGTCTTTTCGTCGACGCTGCGGTCGGCCGAGATGTACAGCACTTCGCCGTCGATGTGCGGGGTCTTGTTGGTGTTGAAGGCCGAGAAGATCAGCTCCACCGGCAGGCCCGGATGAACCTTGTCCACCAGGTTCGTCGCCAGCTGGCCGTCGACGATCAGCGGGGCGTTGCTCGGGACGATGTCCATCATCTTGAAGCCGGACGGCACCACGCCGCCGTTGGTGAACACCGCCAGGCCAACCACCACGCCGTCGGCAGGCGACCTCACTTCGACGTTCGACAGCTCGAAGCGCTGCCCCTGCAGGCGCGCGCCCTGGGCATCGGCCTCGCGCTGGAAATCCGCCAGCTGGGTGCGCACTTCCTTCTGGTAGTCCTGCGCGCGCTGGGCGCGGCGCATCGTCAGCTCGATCACCTGGCGCTGCGAGCGGCCGATGTTGCCGATGTCTTCCGAGATGGCGCCGCCCAACTGGGCATAAGTGCGCTCGAGGTCGAGCAGGCGATTGCGGGCGACGTAGCCTTCCTTGGCCAGGTCGCGCATGCCGCCCAGCTGCTCCTTCAGGAACTCGACCTGCTCCTTCTTGCTGTCGCGCGATTCCTGCAGGCCGCTGATCTGCACCTTGAGGCCTTCGATGCTGGCGTCGATGCCGGCCAGTTCATTTTGCAGCGAGCTCTGGCGCGCCATCAACAGCTGGTTTTGCGTGCTCATCAGTTCAGCGACACGCGGTTCGGCGCGGCGCTTTTCCATCTCTTCCGGGAACTTGATCGCCCGGGCGCCGTCGCGTTCCGCCGTCAGGCGGGCGACGTTGGCCAGCGCCGACAGGTACTGGGCGTCGGTGACCTCCACCGCCGAACGGGCCGTGATCGGATTCATGCGCACCAGCACCTGGCCCTTCTTGACCACGTCGCCATCGCGCACCAGCAGCTCCTGGACGGTGCCGCCGGCCTGGTGCTGCACGGCCTGGCGGTTCGATTCGGTGGCCACGGTGCCGGACAGCGGCACGCCCTTGTCGAGCGGCGCCAGCAGCGCCCACAGCAGGAAGCCGCCGAAGCCGAACAGCACGACAAACCAGCCGATGCGGCTGAAGGCGCGCGCATCGGTCTGCACTTCGAGCGGCGTCACGTCGTGCGTGATCACTTCCGCCGCGTCTTTCTCTTTCTTTACCAACTTCATCAGTTCGTTTCTCCAGTAGCTGGCGTGGTAGTGGCGGCAGGTGCTGCCGGCGCTCCGGGCCCGGCGACGCGAGGCTGCGCCGTTTTCGCGGCTTCTGCCGCCCGCGCTGCTTCCAGCGCCTTCTTGTTGGCGTCCTGAATCGCTGCCATCACCTGCTGGGTCGGGCCGAAGGCCTGGACCGAGCCATCCTTCATGACCAGCAGCTTGTTGGTGGCGCCCAGGATGGTCGAACGGTGCGTGATCAGGATGATGGTCTTGCCGCGCTTGCGCAGGTCCATCACGGCATTGACCAGGCCCTGCTCGCCGACGTCGTCCAGGTTCGAGTTCGGTTCGTCGAGCACGATCAGCGCCGGGTCGTCGTACATGGCGCGCGCCAGGCCCAGTCGCTGTTTTTGGCCACCGGACAAGCCGCCGCCGCCGTCGGCCAGCGGGGTGTCATAGCCCTTTGGAAGGCGCAGGATCATGTCATGCACACCGGCACGCTTGGCGGCCGTCACCACTTTTTCGGCGTCGACGTCGCCGAAGCGGGCGATGTTCTCGCTGACCGTGCCGCTGAACAGTTCGATATCTTGCGGCAAGTAGCCGATATTTGGGCCGAGTTCAGCCTTGTTCCACTGGTAGATGTCCGCGCCATCCAGGCGCACTTTACCCACCATGGACGGCCAGACACCGACCAGCAGGCGCGCCAGGGTAGACTTGCCCGATCCGCTCGGGCCGATCACCCCAAGCACGTCGCCGGGATTGATGCCGAAATTGAGATTACGGACGATCGGCACATTCACGCCCGGCGGCGCTGCGGTGACGCCTTCGACGGTCAGCGCGCCTTGTGGCTTGGGCAGTTCCATGCCAGCCGGACGCGCCGGGTTGGACTCCAGCAGCTTGGTCAGGCGCTCATGCGCACTGCGGGTGCTGGCCCAGCTCTTCCATACGCCGATCACCTGCTGGACCGGTGCAAGGGTACGGCCCACCAGGATCGACGCGGCGATCATCATGCCCGGCGTGATCTTGTTTTCCAACACCAGCAGTGCGCCGAAGCCCAGCACTAGCGACTGCAATGCAGTCTGGACGAATTTGGTGGCGGCGCCAATGCTGCCGGCCTTTTGGCTCGCATCCGCCTGAAGTGAAAGGAACTTGCCATGGGTCTTGAACCACCGGCCCATGAGGTTCGGCAGCATGCCCATCGACTCGATGACTTCCGCGTTGCGCAGGTTGTTCGTGGCCATGGTGCTGGCCGACACGGCCATCGAATTCGCTTCGGACAGCGGCGCGCGCGTCACGCGTTCGTTGACGATCGCGAGGATCACCTGAATGACGGTGCCACCCAGCGCGAACCAGCCCAATGACGGCTCGAACAGGAAGATGACGAACAGATAGATGGGGAACCAGGGCGCGTCGAAGAATGCGAACAGCGCATTGCCAGTCAGGAACTGGCGCAGGCTGGTCAGGTCGTTCAGGGCCTGGCCGGCATTGCCGCCGGCCTGCTTCAGGTTCTGCTCGAATGCAGCAGTGTAGATCCGCTTGTTGAGCGTCATGTCGAACTTGGCGCCAACGCGCACCAGCACGAAGGAGCGGACCACTTCCAGCGCGCCGATGAACAGATACGCGCCCAGCATGAGCAGCGTCAGCATCAGCAGCGTGATTTCGTTCCGGCTGGCCAGCACGCGATCGTACACCTGCAGCATGTAGATGGACGGCGTGAGCATCAGTATGTTGATGATCGCACTGAACACCCCGATGGTGATGAACGTGCTTTTGAACCCGAGTAAGGCGCGTTGGATCTCGTTTTTTTCGTCTAGCAGTTTTTTCATGGGCTGTGATCTGGAATGCAGAACAGTATCGAGCGGAACTCGGACTGGCCCCACAAGTTGCCGAAACACAAGCAAATTGCTCAGCACGCGTATTATGACCTAAAACAAACGGAAGATGTGATCCTCGTCACAAATAATTGTCATGATAATCATTGTTTAGTGGCTCGTGATCCACAGCCTTTCATCGATGGGGATAGGGTTGCCTTACCACCCTCTGGCTCGCACCGGCGCCCACCACATCCAGTGGCCTCGTCCCCACGCCGCACCGGGTTCGGCACGTGGATCGTCATGGCAGGCTTGCAAGCTACGTTCCAGGGCATCTCGTCAACAGAAGACTTTCAGGTCCGAATAGATGCGCTCCGCCGGACGCACTACGAAAAAAACCCGCCACCTTGCGGTGGCGGGTTTGGCTCTATCGCTCGTCCGCTAATGCGGACACAGCATTAGGCGGTTGGTGCGCGCAGCGAGATGATGCCGTCGACGAATTGCAGGTCTTCTGCTTGCACGCCGGTCAGGGTGATGATTTGCTCAGCAACTGCTGCGTTGTCCGAACCGTAGACTTCGGTTTCCAGACGAACCTGGACGCCGCCGGTGCTATTGTTGATGAAGAACACTTCCAGTACCGAGTTGTCGCCAGCGGTGATCGCGCCGGTGTTCAGGGTGTACTCGGTGCCGATGTACAGCGAATCGCTGCCAACACGGCCGAAGCTGCTGATGTTGGTGGTCATCGAATCGCCAACGACGAAGATGTCCGAACCAGCGGTGCCAGCGGCGTTCAGGGTCGCGCCTGCAGTCACTTCATCCAGAACGACTGGAGGACGGAAGCCATTGGTGCTGAACGCGGCACGCGCATCGGCAACTGCCTCGTTCAGGCTGGTCAGCTCATCGTAGTTAGCCTGAGCAACTTCCAGAGCAGCAACTGCTTCAGCCAGATCTTCGATGTCGCCTTCCAGGCCTGCAACGACACCAGCTTGAGCGATGACTGCGCTCGACAGCGGGTTATTCGCTGCGGTTTCGTTCGCGTTCATGTACGCGGTCAGCGCATTTTCGAAGGCCAGCAGATCAGCTGGGGTACCCGATTCTTCCAGGATTGCGCGCTGGTTCAGAATCTGCGCAGCGGTTGGCATGTCATCGACGATGGCGCCGACATCAGCTTCATTCAGTTCTGCGACCAGTGCGGTCAGCGCGTTGGTTTCGGTTGCGGTACCTTCGTCCAGCAGGTTCACTTCCAGTTGCGCCGCGAACTGCGCTTCAACTGCTGCAGTCTGGTCAGCCAGGGCTTCCTGGTAAGCGACGATATCGGTCAGCAGCTGGTTTGCAGCGGTGCGCTGAGCGGCGGTCAGGCCGGTAGCCAGTTGCAGTGCGCCGGTAGTCGGGTTTTCCACGATGAAGCCAGCGACGGTACCATCGGCATTAACGGTCACGCTGCCAGCAGTTGCGCCGGTACGCACTTCGAATGCAGCGACAGCAGCGGTCTGGATTGCCAGCGCTTCATCTTCGGCACTGTTAGCGGCTTCGACAGCGGTCGTAGCCGTTTCCAGCGAAGCGACAGCGGCGCTCAGGCCAACCACTTCGTCCACGTCAGCCTGGTCTTCTGCCAGAGCGGTCTGAGCTGCGGTCAGCTGGGTGTTCAGGGCAGCGGTACGGTCTGCGATCAGAGCAGCGCGCACGGTTGGCGAAGCGGTTGCGAAGTCGATGGTGCCACCGATTTCAGCGTCAACATCGAAGATGGCGCCATTCGTGCCAACGGTTGGGGTAGCACCTGCAACACCGTCCGTGCCGTACAGCGCTTCGAAGACGTCCGAAGCTTCGGTGTCGGTGTCTTCGTCATCGTCCAGATCCAGCGAGGCCAGGAAGTCGGTCACGGCGCCGTTAGCTGCGTCCAGAGCCGCCAAGCCCGAGACCAGGGTGAACGGGGTGCCAGCATTGACAACAGCAGCGACAGTTGCGTTCAGAGCGGCTGGAGCGATTGCGGCCGACAGGGTTGCATCGGTGGTCACACCGGTGATGAAGGCTTTCGCCAGAGCCAGCGCTGCAGGACCGGCATAGCCGTTTTGCTCAGCGGTGGTGTCCAGGGCATTGGTGAACGCGGTTGCGGCGGCAACTTTGTTTTCAACGGCTTCGGCGTCGGTGGTCAGTGCAGCGGCAGCAACTTCAGCGACGATGGTGTTGACGCCGATGGTACCAGCGTTCAGCAGGCCGACCCAGTAATCACGACCAGCCGTATCAGCAGCGCGGCCGAACAGGTTCAGGTAGATCTGGTTGACGATCTGGGTATTGTTCATGCCAGCGAAGGCGGCGGTGTACTCAGGCGAAGCAGCGAAGGTTGCCGACACAGCAGTGGTCGAGCCTTGGGCTTCGACGATGTTGGTCCAGTAGTCCAGGCCAGCTGCGTCAGCTGGACGGCCAAAGTAAGCGACGTACAGCTCTTGAACTGCTGCGACGTGGGTAGCGACGATTGCCATGTATTACTCCAATAAAATAGATCGATCGATCGAAATGTTGATTCAATATTGCAAGAGCACCTAGCACCCTTGAAGCCCAACGGACCGCATCATGACAGAAGCGGACTCATGTGTTGTGTGATGGCCGTCACATAACCGACAAACTATCCTGAAAAATTTACAAAATTTGGACAATTTCCTGAGGTGTAGCTTGATTTTAATGAAATTCTCTAACATTCTCACTTACATCAAATCAATTTTTACTCTTGGTTATGCGCTGGATCGCTTACATCTTGAAACATTTCGACGCTTAATCGAATTGCCCATTCAAATATGGATGACATAAAAAACCCCAGAATCTCCGGGGTTTTGTCGACTCATGCGGTGCAGATTAGCGCCAGGTTGCTCCACCATTTACCGTCCTACGATCATCGAGACGCCCATCGAAAATTGTCGCTGCAGTACGCGAAGGCCCGCGCTCGTTGGTGATCAATCCCTGGATATTCAGATAGCCCACACGGCCGTCAGCGGTGCTGTACAAGCGCCCATCGGCGGATATGCTGCCCTCGCCGCGTAGCTTGACAGTGTCGCTCCTGGTCACCAGGTCCATACTGGTCGTAAAACTACGTTTTCCGAAGTCAACGTTCAAGGTTCCGTTGGATAAACTTGCTTTGTTCGTGATCGAGTTTCCACTGCCAAATTCAGTAATGACGTAAGCTTCACCAGCGCGCAAACCAAATCCTACGCTGCCACTATTCGGCGTAACATATTCATTGCCAGGCGTACGGTAGAGTGCGAAATAGCCATTTAAAGCGATCAGTTCGCTCTTATTGCCTTGAGTCGAGTAATCAAGCACGGGCGCGGCAGCGCCGACAGGCTGCCAGCGCCCCCAGATCGCCGTGCGCTCAGCCAAGTCCGGCACTCCCACCGGCGGCACGACCGGATCCACCGGAACAGGAACGGGGACGGGAACGGGCGCTGGCGTCTCCGCCGGAGGCGGATTGGCTGGCGTTACTGGCCCGGCATTAACGACTTTCTCAACCGCATCATTAAGGCCAATATTCTTCGCCGCCTCGACATTAACCTTGGGCTGGTCGTTATCTTTCTTGGACAAAGGCTCATCGGGACGCGCTGGCGCGGCCTGTCCCGGTCGCTGCACACTTTCATCCAGCAACTGTGGCGCAGCCTGTCCCCGCGTCACCTGCACCAGTTGCCCACGCTGGGCCGCACTCAACTCGCGGCTGGTCGCGCCTTCGCAAGGCCCTGCCCCATCCGGACGGCAGCCCCCGACAAAACCGCTCACCACCACGCCGCCAGAAAACACGGACACGCGCGAGATATCGTTATCGGTAAATACCGTGAAGTCAGTCCCGCGCACGCCGATTGCCGCAACCGGCGTATTGAAGCGGAAATTCTGGCGCGCGTGCTTGACCGCGTCGCCCGATTTGCTGCGCGCCGTGCCGCTGATCAGCTCGAACTTGACGCGGGTATTGGCCGGGTTCTTTTCGTCGATACGGTAGGTGACGATGCGCGCCTGGGTCTGCGGGCGCAGGATGAACAGGCCGTTGTCGGGCGTTTTCACATAGATATAACCGTCGGCGCCAGTGGAGAGCATCTGCCCTTCCTCGACCTGGCTTCCTTCCACGGCGGGACGGTCGCCGGCCTGCGCGGCCCCGGCAACGAAGACGATCTTGCCCGCATCGGCGGCATGGGCGAACTGTGCGGCGCATGCGAGCGTTGCGATCAACAATAATTTTTGCAAGATGGTTCCCCTTTCTTCTCCACTGTACCGTGCCGTCAAGACAGTGATCTGTGACAACCATCACATTCTAGCGCAAAGGCCCGATCCGACCCATCAGCCAACCTATCAATTACTATTCATGACGTTTCAATAAAAACAATGCAATTGAGCAACCCGAACGCTATACTTGCTCACCTTTTCTGATCGACCGACCTAATATAAGAGCGCAGCGCGTGGCTGAACCGAGAAATCAAGCACGACCCCGGGGACGCTGGGTCATCGCTGCGCTGGCCTTCGTCGTGACCCTGTGGTCGCAATATGGCATTCATGCGCCGTTGTCGCTTTCCGACAACAGCTGGATGCGACTGACGCTCAACCAGGTGTCGTTCCTGCCCAACGAATGGCTGCGCGACGCTTTCCTGCGCCTGCAGGTGAGCGATGCCCCCGAGCCGCGCATCCTGGTGGTCGACATCGACGAAGCCTCGCTGGACGAACTCGGCCCCTGGCCCTGGCCGCGCGAACGCCTGGCCCACCTGGTCGAGATCCTGCTCACCGGCTACGAGGCGCGCGGCGTCGCGCTCGACATCCTGCTGCCGGCGCCGACCGGCACCGAAGGCGACACCCGCCTGGCCCTGCTGGCGGCGCACGGCCCGGTGGTGCCGGCCCAGGCCTTCGACTTCGATTTCGCCGGCAACCGGCCGCAGCCGGTGCTCGACGGCCACCTGGGCGGCGCCGTCAAGGGCTACGCCGGCGGCGTCCCCGCCACCGGCTATATCGGCAACTATCCCGCGCTGGCGGCGGCGCCCCATATCGGCGCGATCGGCTTCATCCCGGATCCCGACGGCGCCCTGCGCCATGTGCCACTGGTGACCCGCTTCGGCGGCCAGGCTTACCCTGCGCTGGGCCTGGCCCTGCTCAACTGCTGCAGCGGCAAGGCGCCGCCGGCGCTGGACGACACCGGCATGATGCGCATTCCCTACGCACGCGACTGGCGCGCCTACACCGTGGTGAGCGCCGCCGATATCCTGGCCCAGCGCATCGTCCCGGCCAGCGCCAGCGGACGCCTGGCGCTGGTCGGCTCGTCCTCGCTCGGCATGGGCGACCGGGTCTCGACCCCGCTCGCCGCCAACCGTCCGGGCCTGGGCGTGCAGGCCACCATCCTGTCGGCCCTGCTCGACCGCCAGGAGGGCAAGCTGCCCGCGCCGTGGCCGGGACGCCTGATCGCCTGCCTGTTCGCCGCCGCCTCGTGCATCGCCTGCACGCTGCTGTTCCCGCGCCTGTCGGCCGCGGCCGGCGTGGTCCTGCTGGGCGCCAGCTCGGCGCTGTGGCTGCTGCTCGCCTGCCTGGCGGCGCCGCACGATCCGGACTTCGCGCCGGTCGGCCCGCTGGCGACCAATCTGTTCCTGCTGGCGGTGGCCGTTCCCTACCAATGGCAACAGGCCCAGCGCCGTTCGCGTCACCTGTTGCAGACGCTGCGCCAATACGTGGCCCCGGCCGTGGTCGAGCAGCTGCTGCGCAGCGAAGAGCAGGACCCGCTGCGTCCGCGCCGGCGCGACGTCACCACCCTGGTGGCCGACATGGAAGGCTATACCAGCCAGGTCGAGACCCTGCCGGTGGAAGAAGCGGCCAGGCTGACGCGCGATTTCCTCGACTGCCTGACCGGCCCCGTGATCGCTCACCGGGGCACGCTCGACAAATATACCGGCGACGGCATGATGGCGTTCTGGGGTGCGCCGCTACCGCTCGACGAGCACGCCGACCTGGCGCTGGACGCCGCCTGCGCCATGCGCCGCCGCGTTGCCGAACTGAGCGCGGCGCGGGTGGCGCAGGGCCACAAGCCGCTGCGGGTGCGCATCGGCATCGAAAGCGGCGCCGCGATGGCGGGCGACTTCGGCACCTCGTTCCGCAGCATCTATACTGCCGTCGGCGACAGCGTCAACACCGCCGCCCGCCTGGAGCAGGTCGCGCGCGATTTTCCGCACGATATGATCATCGGGCCCGGCACGGTCGAGCACAGCCGGCGCCACCGCTTTCTCCCGCTGGGCGAACGCCACTTGCGCGGCAAGGAAAAAGCAACTCCCCTCTATACTCTCGATACCAGCATGAATCCGCAGGCCAGCGCCAATCGCGCCACCATGGAGGGCGCGCCGTGAGCCAGCCGTCCGCCATCATCCGCTCGCTCGTTTGCCTGGCCGTCGCGCTGGCCCCCTGCTGGGGGCTGGCGCAGTCCGCCGCCGCGCCGTCCGCCACGCCGGGCGCGCCGACCGCCGCGGAGCTGCTGTACCAGGAAGCCCTGCAATCGCTGGCCGAGGGCCGCAGGAACGACGCCACCGAGCAGATGGCGCGCCTGATCGGGATGGTGCCGCAGCATGCCGGCGCCTGGCTCGACCTGGCGCTGATCCAGTGCAGCCTGGGCCAGGGCGACGAGGCCGAACGCCTGTTCGCCAACGTCGAAACGCGCTTCAATCCGCGGCGCGAGATCCTGGAACTGATCGCCGAGGCGCGCGACACGGGCTGCGTCAGCTGGACCCCGACCGTCTCGGGCACCGTCAGCCTGACCCGCGGCGTGGACGACAACGTCAACCAGGGCGCCAGCAACTCGTCCTTCGTGGTGGAGGGGCCGGACGGCAGCGTCGAACTGCCGCTGCTGGAAGACTTCCTGCCCAAGCGCGACCAATACACGCAAGTGAGCGCCGACTACGTGCGCGACGTCACCGCCAACGGCACCCTCGGCTTCCTGCAGTTGCAGGGCCGGCGCTACGACCGGCTGCGCGACTACGACACGGCGGCGCTGTATGGCGGCCTGGAATCGGCCTGGCGCCTGAAGACCTGGCTGCTGCGCGCCACCGGCTCGCTCGGCGTCTCGGGCATGGGCGGCCACCTGTACCAGCGCCAGGGCCAGGCCCAGTTGCGGGTGACGCCGCCGTTGCCGCTGCCGGCGCGCACCCAGCTGCACCTGATCGGCGCCGCCACCCGCAACGATTACGCGACGCTGAGCGCCTTCGATTCGAACCTGTTCGAGGGCCGCGTGCTGCTCAGCCATCACCTGGACGGCTTCAGCGCCACCGCCAGCGCCGGCCTGATGTCCGACCGGGCGCTGGGCGACCGCCCGGGCGGCAACCGCCACGGCAATTACCTGAGCCTGAACCTGCGCCAGCCGATCGCCTGGGGCCTGACCGGCGAACTCGCCTGGACGCGCCAGACCTGGGACAGCGCCAGCCCTTATTCGCCCGAGCTGCTGATCGACCAGGTGCGCGCCCAGCGCACCCAGGTGGCGCGCGCCTCGCTGACTTACCGGATAGGCAAGCAGCAGAGCGTCGTGCTGGAAGCACGCGCGGTGCGCAACCGCGAGAACATCTCGATCTTTCAGTACAATAACCGCCAGCTGCAGCTGAGTTGGCAGTGGCATACTCAGTGATCCAGGCGGTACAATCGCTGTCTTGAATCTGGCGGGAAGCGATTGGCGAGATGGGTCTGGATGTGATGTTGTTCGTATGCGCGGCCCTCGGGCTCTGCGTGGGGTGCCTGGTGCCCAATCGCTGGCTGCCGCCGCTGCCGAACGATAAATTCCTGCATTTCGCCGCCTATGCCGTATTGACGGTGCTGGCGCTGCGCATCGCCCGGACCGGAAGCGAGGCCGCATGGTGGCTGGCCGGCCTGCTGATCGGCGGCTGGCTGATCGAATGCCTGCAGGCGCTGGTGCCTGACCGCCGCTTCTGCTGGCGCGACATCGGCGCCAACGCCGCCGGCATTGGCGGCGCCGCCATCGCCATGTTCCTGATCGGGCATTTTTGACGAGACCGAAGCAATCGATGAGTTCCACCACCAAGCTATCAGCACTCGCCAGCGCTTCCGACGCCGCCAACGGGGCCGCCCCGCAGTTGCAGGAACGCCAGATCCAGGTCCACCTGCGCAAGATTCCGCTCCTGGCCGACCTGAGCGACGAGGAAATCGCCAAGGTCAAGGGTGAGCTGCGCTACCGCCACTTCCCGAAGCGCTCGGTCGTCCTGCACAAGGGCGGCATCGGCGACGCCCTCCTGTTCCTGCTGTCGGGCCAGTTGCAGGTGATCGACGTGACCGAGGACGGGCGCGCGGTCGGCCTGCGCATGCTCGCGGCCGGCGACTTCTTCGGCGAGATTGCCCTGATCAATGGCTCGACCCGCTCGGCCTCGGTGGTCGCCACGACCGAGGTGCTGGTCGCCTTCTTGCCGGCCTCGACCGCCCTGCACCTGTTCTCGCACTCGCCGTCGGTGGCGCGCAAGATGCTCGGCCACCTGGCGCAGAAGATCCAGCGCGATTCCGAATTCCGCGCCCTGCTCAGCATTAACAACACGACGCGCCGCATCTACACCTATATCGCGCTGATGCAGCAAACCGAGGACAAGGACGGCCGGCGCGTGGTCGAGAACCTGCCGACCCACCAGGACATCGCCAACATGATCAATACGAGCCGCGAGACCGTCACCCGGGCGCTGCTGGTGCTGGCGCAACAAGCAGTCGTGCGGAAGGAAGCGCACCGGCTGATCATCCTCGATCCGGACGCGCTGCAGAGGTTGGCGCAGGGCAGTTAGGCGCCAGCGTTCGCACGACGCTTACTCGCCCTGACCTACGGGCCGTGCCCGCCAGGGCGATAGCGATCGCTTACATCCGCCGTACCGCGTTGGCCGGAGACGGTTCGGCGCGACATCTCCACAAGATGACACGTCGTTACAATTGAACAATTTGTGGGCTGGGCCGTGGGGTATAATCCCGCTCTTAACGCTCAGCATTATTATGACGACAACCCTTCCGACCTCATCCGAGGCACCTCCGACGACGACCCTATGATTTCGCCCCTGATGCTGCGAGGCCTGTGGGCCTACCGCGGTTTCGTGCTGGGCAGCGTCAAACGCGAATTCCAGTCGAAATACGCCAATGCCATGCTGGGCGCTGCGTGGTCCTTGCTTAGTCCGCTTGCCATGATCCTGGTGTATACCGTGATCTTCGCGGAAGTCATGCGCGCCAAGCTGCCCGGCTCGGACTCCACCTTCGCCTACTCGATCTACCTGTGCGCTGGCATCCTGACATGGGGCCTGTTCGCCGAGATCGTCGCCCGTGGACAAACCATGTTCCTGGAGCAGTCAAATCTGCTCAAGAAGGTCAGCTTCCCCCGCATCTGCCTGCCGGTGATCGTGGTGCTCAATGCCTTGGTCAATTTTGGGATCATCTTCGGCTTGTTTACCGTCTTTCTTGTTGCCACCGGCAATTTCCCTGGCCTGGCCTTCCTCGCCCTGATCCCGGTGCTTGTGCTGCAGGTGCTGCTGGCGCTGGGCATCGGCATGGTGGTCGGCATCCTCAACGTGTTCTTTCGCGATGTCGGCCAGTTCATGACGATCGCGCTCCAGTTCTGGTTCTGGTTCACCCCGATCGTCTATCCGGCCAGCATCCTGCCCGAGCACGTGCGGCCGCTGCTGGACTGGAATCCGATGGCGCCCGTCATCGGGGCCTGGCAGACGGTGCTGGTCAAGGGCCAATTGCCCGACTGGTCCACTCTGGGCTTCCCGCTGCTGCTGGCGATACTGCTGTGCGCGCTCGGACTGCGCATGTTCCGCAAGCGCGCCGGCGAAATCGTGGACGAACTGTGATGGGCGCGATCGTAGCCACCGGCCTGGGCAAGGCCTACAAACAATACAAGAACCGCTGGGCGCGCCTCGCGGACTGGACCCTGCCGGGCCAGCGCCATACCCTCAAGTGGGTGCTGCAGGACATCGGCTTCACGATCCAGTCGGGCGAGGCGGTCGGCCTGATCGGCGTCAACGGCGCCGGCAAGAGCACGCTGCTGAAACTCATCACCGGCACCACCCAGCCGACCGTCGGCGCCGTCACGCTGCACGGACGCGTGGCCGCCCTGCTCGAACTCGGCCTGGGCTTCCATCCCGACTTCACCGGACGCCAGAACGCGCTGATGGCGGGCCAGATGATCGGCCTCGACGCCGGCCAGGTCGAGGCATTGATGCCCGAAATCCTGGCTTTCGCCGACATCGGCGACTACATCGACGAGCCGGTGCGGGTCTACTCGAGCGGCATGCAGGTGCGCCTGGCGTTCGCGGTCGCGACCTGCGTGCGGCCCGACATCCTCATTGTCGACGAGGCGCTGGCGGTGGGCGACGTGTTCTTCCAGCAAAAGTGCTTCGCCCGCATCGAAAGCTTCATCAAGGCGGGTACCACGCTGCTGTTCGTTTCGCACAGCGCCGGCACCGTGCTGAACATCTGCGACCGCTGCATCTTCCTGCGCGGCGGCCGGATCGCCTTCGATGGCGCGCCGGCCGACGCCCTCGACCTTTACCAGGCCGAACTGCTCGGCCGCGCCGACCAGGCGCCGGATGGGATCCGGATCCAGAGCGGACCGGCAGCGCCGGCGCCGGTGGCGCGCGAGCATTTGACGGTCCTGTCCGGCAAAACCGGCAGCATCACCACGCCCGGCGCCGATTGCGTCGGCGTGCGCCTGCTCGACCGCCACGGCGAAGAGCGCGCCACGCTGATGGCCGACGAGGTGGTCACCCTCCAGGTCGACTACCTGCTGCACGAAGACGTGGCCGACCCCCACATCGGTTTCAAGATCCGCAACCGGTTCGGCGCCACCCTGTTCGAAACCAACAGCTACTGCATGCGCCGCCCTCCCGGCCCGGCCGCGCGCGGCGCGATCCTCTCCGCCGGATTCGCCCTGAACCTGTCGCTGTTCCCGGACGAGTACACGCTCACCGTCGGCCTGGGCGCCGGCGGCCACGGCGAAGGCTCGTTCGAGAAAGTGCTGAATTACCTGCACGAAGTGCGCAGCTTCGTGGTTGCCCCCAACCCTTCGGCGATCGTTTGGGGCGGCCTGGTCAACCTGCATCCGCAGCTGCAATTCAGCATTCGCTGACCCGATTGGAAACACCATGTCCGACAATACCCCGATCCCCGAGCAGAATCACGCCGCCATCGTACGCGGCCTGTACCGCGGCTTCCTCGGCCGCGACCCCGATCCGGCCGGCCTGGCCTACTGGAGCGGCCGCCTGGCCGAAGGCGCCGTCGCCGACGAGTTGCTGGCGGCCCTGATGACGTCCGACGAATACCGCCTGGGCCACGGCGCGCCTGGCGCCGCCGGCCTCGACACGCTCAAGACGCGCGTGGCGACTGCCTGCGCGCCGCTGCTGACGCGTCCGCTCACCGTGGTCGACGTCGGCGCCCAGGAGCTCGAGAATGAAGACCATGTCTACGCGCCACTGACCCGCCACGGCCTGCCCTACCGCATCGTCGGCTTCGAGCCGCAACAGGACAAGATCGAGGCCAGCCGCCGCAACAATCCGGACAGCCGCGTCACGCTGTACCCGACCTTCATCGGCGACGGCGGCCGCCACACCTTCCACGCCAATAACGACGACGCGACTTCCTCGCTGCTGCCGTTCAACCGCGCGCTCACCGCGCAGTTGCGCGACCTCGACCACCTGCACACGGTGCATACCGAAGAAGTCGCCACCAGCCGCCTCGACGACGTGCTCAGCCAAGAAGGCGCGGTCGATTTCCTGAAGCTCGATATCCAGGGCTTCGAACTGCCGACCCTCCGCCACGCCGGCGCCGTGCTGGCGCGCACCAACGTCGTGCATTGCGAGGTGTCGTTCGCGCCGATCTACGAAGGGCAGGCCCTGTTCTCGGAGATCGAGACGCTGCTGCGCGCGGCCGGCTTCTGGCTGCTCGATTTCTCTTCGCTGTGCCGCTACCCGAGCGTGGGCAGCGCGGCGCGCTCGCGCGACCGCCTTGGCTGGGGTGACGCCGTGTTCGTGCGCCAGGCGCTGGACGCGCAAGACCTGCTGGCCCAGGCCCTGGTCCTGCTGCTGGTCTACGACAAGCCGTCGGCGGCGCAGGCCCTCGTGCGACAGGCCGGCATCGGCGATCTGTCGGCGCTGTTCGACGAGGTGGGCGCATGAAGCCGTTTGTCTCGTATGCCCAGAATTCCGAAGACGTGCTGCTGTGGCGCGCGCTCGGCCACGTCAAGCACGGCTTCTACATCGACGTCGGCGCCAACGACCCGGTCGAACACTCGGTCACCAAGGCCTTCTACGAGCGCGGCTGGCGCGGCATCAGCATCGAGCCGCTGCCCTCCTTCCACCAGGCGTTCGAAGAGCAGCGCCCGCATGACGTCAACCTGGCCATCGCGGCCGGCGCCGCCGACGGCGAGCTGACCCTGTATGACGTGCCCGCCGTGCGCGGCTGGGCCTCGCCCGAGCAGTCGGTGGCCGAGATGCACCGCGCCGAGGGCCACGACGTGGCCGAACTCAAGGTGCCGGTGCGCACCCTGGCGTCGGTCTGCGCGGAACACGTGCGCGGCGAGATCCACTTCCTCAAGGTGGACGTCGAAGGATTCGAGGGCGAGGTGCTGCGCGGGATGGACTTCGCGCGCTGGCGCCCGTGGGTGCTGGTGATCGAGGCGACCCTGCCCAACAGCCGCGAGACCAACCACGAAAGCTGGGAGCACCTGGTGACCGGCCAGCGCTACCGCTTCGCCTGGTTCGATGGGCTGAACCGCTATTACGTGGCCGAGGAGCATCCCGAGCTGCTGGCCCACTTCGGCATCCAGCCGAACGTGTTCGACGGGTTCATCTCCTGGCACCTGGAGCATGCCTGGCAGGCCGAACGCACGCTCAACGAGGCGCTGGCCGGGGCCGGCCAGCGGGTGCGCGAGATGTCCGAGCAGACCGAGCACTACCGCGCGCAGAACACCGAGCTGCTGTGGCAGATGGACGGCGCCAACCAGCGCGCCGACCAGGCCAACGCGCGCGCCGACTATGCGCACGAACGCGCCGAGCTCGCCGAAGGCCGCATCGCCGCCGTGAACCAGGAGCTCGACCGCGTCCACGCCGACGCCGCCAAAATGCATGCCTGGGCGGTCGGCATGCAGAACCAGATCGCCGCCATGGAACAGAGCACGTCCTGGCGCGTGACGCGTCCGCTGCGCCGCGCGGGCAGCCTGGCGCGCAAGCTGCGCGGCCCGAACCTGCTGGCGCGCATCGTCAAGCGCCTGACCAGGGTCGAACTGCTGCGCCGCCTGTTGATACCGATCCTGCTGCGCTATCCGGCGCTGGGCCGGCGCGTGGCGGTGACGCTGGTCGCCGTCAAGCAGGCGGCGCCCGATCCGCTGCCGGCGGACGTCACCCACGTCCCCGACGAACTGAGGGGATTGCCGGTCTCGGTCCGCAACGTGCTGGCCGACCTGCAGCGCGCCCGCAATCCACACACAGGCACTTGAATCATGCGCATCATTATCGATCTTCTCGCTCATCCCGGCAGCGTCGCGCCGGCCGTCCTGGAACTGTGCGCCGCGCTGGCGCGCCAGGCGGATGGGCGGTGCGAGCTGTGGGTGGCCGCGCCCCTGCACGACATGGACGCGCTGGAAATCCTGCGTCTCGAACCAAGGCTGGCCGGGCGCGTGCGCGCCTTCGAGCTGTCGTCCGACACGCGCGTCGGCGCGCTGCTGCGCCGCCATGCGATCGCCGGCCTGGCGCCGGCCGCGGTGCTCGTCCTCGAAGGGCAGCCCGGCGCCGCTGAAGCCACGCCCTGGCCGGCGCTGTCGCGCGACCCCGCCGGCGCCCACGCGCCGGACGCGCTGCTCGACGCGCTGGTGGCCGCGGCCACGACGGCACGCGCGCAACCCGCGCCGATGCCGTCCGGCCGCCCGAAACTGGCCTACGTCTCGCCGCTGCCGCCGGTCCATTCCGGCATCGCCGACTACAGCGCCGAACTGGTGCCCGAGCTGTCGGCGTTCTACGACGTCGAGCTGGTGGTGGCCCAGGACAAGGTCGACGACCGCCGCCTGGACGGCATGCGCCTGCGCGACCCCGACTGGCTGCGCGCCCACGCCCACGAGTTCGAGCGCGTGGTCTACCACTTCGGCAATTCGCACGCCCACCAGCACATGTTCGAGCTGCTGCGCGACGTGCCCGGCACCGTAGTGCTGCACGACTTTTATTTCTCGGGCGTGCTCGACAACCTCGAGCGCGAAAAATACCTGCCCAAAGGCTTCTTGCGCGCGCTGTACGAATCGCACGGTTACACCGGCCTGCTGTCGCACCGCAAGGAAGGCCGCAATCCGTCGATCTGGACCTACCCGCTCAACAAGGCGGTGCTCGACCACGCCAACGGCGTGATCGTGCATTCCGATTTCTCGCGCACCCTGGCCGAGGAATGGTATGGCCCCGGCGCCGCCGACGGCTGGCGCACCATCCCGCTGCTGCGCGGCCGTCCGGACGGCGCCGCCAGCGACGCCGGGCGCGCCGCGGCGCGCGCCGCCGCGCGCCGCCGCCTCGGCCTGGACGACGACGCCTTCGTGGTCTGCACCTTCGGCATGCTGGGCAGCACCAAGCTCAATGCCGAGCTGCTGGACGCCTTCCTGGCGTCGCCGCTGGGCGCCGATCCGCACTGCCGGCTGGTGTTCGTCGGCGCCAACGATCCCGGCCCCTATGGCGAGCAGCTGGCCGAACGGATCGCCGCCAGCGCCGCGGCCGGCCGCATCCGCATCACCGGCTTCGTCGACGCCGCGGCGTACGCCGACTGGCTGGCCGCCTGCGACGGCGCGGTGCAGCTGCGCAATGCGACCCGCGGCGAGACCTCGGCCTCGGTGCTGGACTGCCTGCTGTACGGCGTGCCGACCGTGGTCAACGCCCACGGCTCGACCGCGCTGCTGCCGGACGACGTCCTGGTCAAGCTCGAGGACCGCTTCGAGACCGCCGACCTGGCGGCCGGCCTGGCCAGCCTGCGCGCCGACCGCGCGCTGCGCGAACGCCTGTCCGGCAACGCGCTGGAACACATGGCGCGCCATCACGCGCCGCCACAGGTCGGGCGCCTGTACCTCGAGGCGATCGAGGACTTCGCGCGCAATGGCCGCGACGCCGTCTACCGCCGCGTGGTGAACGCCGCGGCGCCGCTGGCGGCCCAGGCCGAGCTGCCGGCGCTGGCCGCCGCGATCGCGTTCAACCGCGCGCCGGCGCCGCAGCGCCAGCTGCTGGTCGACGTCTCGGCCATGGTGCAGTCCGACCTCAAGACCGGCATCCAGCGCGTGGTGCGCAGCATCCTGCTGTCGCTGTTCGCCGCGCCGCCGGCGGGCTTCCGGATCGAGCCGGTGTACTCGGTCGGCGCGAATCAGCCGTATTGCTATGCGCGCGGCTTCGGCATGAAGCAGGTGGGCGAATCCGAGCTGGCGCTGGAAGACGCGCCGTGCGAGATCCGTCCCAGCGACGTGTTCTTCGGCCTCGACCTGTTCACCAACGGCACCTCGCAGAACGAGCAGCGCCTGCTCGAGATGCGCGCGCGCGGCGTGGAGGTCTATTTCGTCGTCTACGACGTGCTGCCGATCCTGCGGCCCGAGGTGTTCCCGTTCGGGACCGAACAGTATTTCGGCGACTTCCTGCGCACCGTGCACAAGGTGGCCGACGGCGTGCTGTGCATCTCGCGCGCCGTGGCCGACGAACTGGCCGGCTGGGTGGAGAAGGAAAAGCTCGAGCGCCGCAGCCCGCTCAAGCTGGCCCACTTCCACCTGGGCGCCGACATCGACGCCAGCGCCCCGAGCTTCGGCCTGCCGCCGGACGCCGACCAGGTGCTGGCCGCCCTCGGCCAGCGCCCCAGCTTCCTGATGGTCGGCACGGTGGAGCCGCGCAAGGGCCACGCCCAGGCGCTGGCCGCCTTCGAGCTGCTGTGGGAGAGCGGGGTCGACGTCAACCTGGTGGTGGTCGGCAAGCAGGGCTGGATGGTCGAGAAGGTGTGCGAGCGCATGGCCGCCCATCCCGAAAAGTCCAGGCGCCTGTTCTGGCTGGCCGGCATCTCGGACGAGATGCTGCTCAAGCTGTATGCGAATTCCTCGGCCCTGCTGGCGCCGTCCGAGGGCGAAGGCTTCGGCCTGCCGCTGATCGAGGCCGCCCAGCACGGCATCCCGATCCTGGCGCGCAGCCTGCCGGTGTTCCGCGAGGTGGCCGGCGAGCACGCCGCCTACTTCGAAGGCCTGGCGCCGCAAGACCTGGCCGACGCCGTCAACGGCTGGCTGGCGCTGCAGCGCGCCGGCACGGCGCCGCCATCGACCGGCATGCCGTGGCTGACCTGGGACGGCAGCGCCCGGCAGGCGCTGGACGCGCTGGTGCGCCAGCGCTGGTACAAGACCCTGCCTGGATCAGCACAGGCGGGCGTCAATACCCGATAATAATAAAATCCCATGAACGTCACCGTCACCCAAGCCATGAACGCCATCGACCAACCGGCCGGCGCCCGCGCCGCCGGCGCCGCACCTGCGCCCGCAACGATCGCAGTGGTGATCCCGAGCTACCGCGTCACCCGCCACATCATCGGCGTCATCGCCGGCATCGGTCCCGAAGTGGCGCGCGTCTACGTGGTCGACGACCGCTGCCCGGACGGCAGCGGCGAGTTCGTGCGCGCCAACTGCCGCGACCCGCGCGTGACCGTGCTCGAGCACGCCGAGAACCAGGGCGTGGGCGGCGCCGTCATGACCGGCTATCGCGCCGCCATCGCGGACGGCGCCAGCGTGATCGTCAAGATCGACGGCGACGGCCAGATGGACGCGTCCCTGATCCCGGTGTTCGTGGCCCCGATCCTGGCCGGCGAAGCCGACTACACCAAGGGCAACCGCTTCTTCAACCTCGAACGGCTGGGCGCGATGCCGCCGGTGCGCCTGTTCGGCAACGCCATGCTGTCGTTCATGACCAAGCTGTCCTCGGGCTACTGGCACCTGTTCGATCCGACCAACGGCTATACCGCGATCCACGCCGATGCCGCGCGCTACCTCCCCTTCGACAAGATCAGCAAGCGCTACTTCTTCGAAAGCGACATGCTGTTCCGCCTGAACACGCTGGGCGCGGTGGCGGTCGACGTGCCGATGGACGCGGTGTATGGCGACGAAGTGAGCAACCTGAAGGTCTCGAAGGTCATCACCGAGTTCGCGGTCAAGAACGTGCGCAACTTCTTCAAGCGCCTGTTCTACAACTACTACCTGCGCAATCTGTCGGTGGCCTCGCTCGAGCTGCCGATCGGCGTGCTGCTCACCACCTTCGGCCTGGTGTATGGCGTCGCGCACTGGATCGCCTCGGCCCAGAGCGACGTCGAGACCCCGGCCGGCACCGTGATGCTGGCCGCGCTGCCGGTGATCATGGGCGTGCAGCTGATCCTGGCCTTCCTGAACTACGACATCGCCTCGGTGCCGAGCCGGCCGCTGCACAAGAAGACGCTGTTCCGGCGCCGCCGCGATGATTGACGCCGCGCGCCTGCGCCAGTTCGGCGTATTCGTGGCCGGCGGCCTGCTGTGCGCCGGCATCGACGTCGGCCTGATGCAGCTGCTGGTCATGAAAGGATTCCACCACACGGCCGCCGCCAGCGCCGGCTTCGTGGCCGGCCTGCTGGTCAACTACGCCTTCCACAGCCGGGTCACGTTCGACCAGGCGGCGTCGAAAAGCAGCTTTGCCCGCTACATGTGCGTGGTGGGCCTGAACTATGGTTTGACCATCGCCTGCGTCGCGCTGACGGTGGCCCTCGTCGACAACCCGCTGGCCGGGAAGATCCTGTCGCTGCCGCTGGTGGCGGTGAACGGATACCTGCTCAGCCGCTACTGGATCTTCAAGTGATGCGCATCGCTTCCATTGCCCATGACCAGGCCACGCTGGCGCAATACGGCGCCCTGTTCGCCGCCTGCTTCCCCGGCGCCGACAAGTTCACGCCCGAGTATCTCACCTGGCTGTACGCCGCCAACCCGGACGGCCCCGCGGTCGGCATGGACGCCTGGGACGGCGAGCGCCTGGCGGCCCACTACGTCTGCATCCCGCAGCGCGCCTGGGTCGAGGGCCGCGAGGCGCTGGTCCTGCTGTCGCTGAACACCGCCACCCACCCCGACTACCAGGGCAAGGGCCTGTTCACCAAGCTGGCCGCGGCCACCTTCGAGGCCGGCGCCGCCGCCGGCTTCGACGGCGTGTACGGCGTGGCCAACGCCAACAGCACGCCGGGCTTCGTGCGCAAGCTGGGCTTCCAGCTGGTGCGCCCGCTCGAGGCGCGGGTCGGCCTGGGCACGCTGTCGCACGGCCCCAAGGCGCCCGCCGCGCAACTGTCGTTCGAACGCAGCTGGACCCCGGAGGCCCTGGCCTGGCGCTGCGCCAACCCGCACAATCCGGTGCACCGCCGCGCGCATGGCGCGCGCCAGCAGTTCTACGCCGCCGCCTTCGGCCTGCGCCTGCCGGCCTATGCCGAGCTGGATGGGCCGCTGCAAGCCGCGCCGGACAACGGCGCCGCGCCGCTGCTGTCGCCGCTGCGCCTGCTGATCGGCCTGGCCCCGGACGCCAACGCCAGCTGGTGGAATTACGCCAGCATCCCGCAGCGCCTGCGGCCTTCGCCGCTGAACCTGATCTACCGCTCGTTCGTGCCGCGCGTTTCCGCGCTCGATCCTTCCCGTATCCAGTTCAGCTTCCTCGACTTCGATGCCTATTGAGCCGGTCGCCCTGTTCCTGTTCGCGCACCAGGACGACGAGTTCGGGGTGTTCGAACGCATCGCCACCCTGCGCCGCCAGGGGGTGCGGGTGGCCTGCGCTTATCTCACCGACGGCCAGACCGCGAAGAGCAGCGCCGCGCAGCGCAACGCCGAATCGCTGGCGGTGCTCGCGCAACTGGGCGTGGCCCCCGGCGACGTGATCTTCGCCGGCCAGCAGCTGGGCATCGGCGACGCCCGCCTGCCGCTGCACCTGGAACAGGCCGGACGCTGGATCGGCCAATGGATCGACAGCTTCTGCCCGATCGAGGCGATCCATGTGACGGCCTGGGAAGGCGGCCACCACGACCACGACGCCCTGCATGCGCTGACGGTGACCCTGGCCTGTGAACGCGGCCTGCTGGCACGCACCTGGCAATTCTCGCTGTACCAGGCCGAGGGCCTGGGCGGACCGCTGTTCCGGGTGCTGGCGCCGATGGCGGCCAACGGCCCGGTCGAAGCGACCCCGATCTCCTGGGCCGCGCGCCGGCGCTACCTGCGCCTGTGCCTGTCCTATCCGTCGCAGCGCAATACCTGGATCGGCCTGTTCCCCTTCGTGCTGCTGCACTACCTGCTGCGCGGCGAGCAGGCGCTGCAGAAAGTCGATCCGGCCCGTCTGGACGAGCGTCCGCACCCGGGCCCTTTGTACTACGAAAAGCGCAAATTCTTCGACTGGGAGCGAATGCACGCGGCGATCGCGGCATGGCGCGCCCTGCCTTCCCGACCATAATAAAAAGGAAACCACGATGCTGCCTGCGGCCACGCCTGCAACCGACAAACGCGAATGGCTGATCCTGGCCGCCGGCCTGGCGGCCGTCCTCGCCTGGCTGGCGCTGCGCAACCACGGCCTGTATCCGGCCATCTTCGCCGACGAGTGGTACTACAGCAGGATGTCGCGCCTGCAGCCGCTGGCCGAAGCCATCGTGCCGTCCTATCTGTACCTGTGGCTGTTCAGCGCCACCAGCGCCTGCGGCACCGGTTTCTATGATTGCGCGCGTTTCGGCAACGTGCTGCTGTATGTCGGCGCCGGCCCCTTCATCTACATGATCGGACGCCAGGTGGCGCGGCCCGTGGTGGCGATCGCCATCACCCTGCTGTGCCTGATGGGGCCGTTCAACCTGTACACCGCCTTCTTCATGCCCGAGGCCACCTATTACTTCGGCGTCCTGGTGCTGAGCTGGATGCTGCTCACCCGCGCGCGCTGGGGCTGGGCACGCCTTGCGCTGTCGGCCGGCCTGGTGCTGGGCATGATGAGCCTGGTGAAAGTGCATGCGCTGTTCCTGCTGCCGGGCCTGTGCCTGTTCCTTGTGATCGCCGCCCGGATGGAAGAATCCGCCGACAGCGGCGGTGGTGGCGCCGGCGACCGCAGTGGCCGCGGCTGGCTGCGCGAGGGCGCGGGCGCCGCCCTGGTGCTGGCCACCAGCGCCCTGGCCGTCAAGTTCGGCCTCGGCTACGTGCTGGCCGGCGACGCCGGCCTGAGCCTGTTCGGCAGCTTCTACGGTTCCACCGCCAGCTCGAGCGCCGGCAGCAAGCTGGGCCTGCTGGCCGCGGCTGGCTTCATCAACGGCCGCGGCCACCTGATGGCGCTGGCGATCCTGCTGCCGCTGCCGATGGCGATCCTGCTGCAATGGGTGCTCAGCCGCGCCACGCGCGAGGCCGCCGCCCTCCGCTTCAACCGCCTGGCGCTGTACGCCTTCCTGATGCTCGGCTCGGCCGCCGGCATGACGGTGGCCTACACCGCCTCGATCGCCGGCGTCGGCCCGCAGGAAGTCCTGCGCCTGCACCTGCGCTACTACAGCTTCACCTTCCCGCTGCTGCTGCTGCTGGCCGGCGCCGCATTCTCGATGCCGGCCCTGCGCACCGCCGCGCCGCGCGCGCGCGTCGCCGCCGCCGTGCTGGTGGGCGCCGCCATCGTGGCCGCGCTCGCGCTGCTGCCGCACTATGCGCTGGCTCCGATCGACAGCCCGGAAATCACGTCGATCGACGTCGCCCTGTGGAGCGGCTGGATGGTCGGCGGCCTCGGCCTGCTGGCGCTGGCGTTGTGGGCGTTCGGCCAGCAGAGCGCGGCCTCGCTGTTCCTGTTCGTGCTGCTGCCGACCACCGTGGCGCTGGGCGCCCAATTGACCACCGCCTACCTGGCCCAGATCGTCTCTGGCTGGGCGCCGGACCACGCAGGCATCGCCGCGCGCGACCACGTGCCGCGCCACGAGCGCAACCAGATCACGATCGCCGCCTCCCGGGAGGTGGACATCATGCGCGCCCAATTCCACATCGACGACAATGACAGCGCCATGCTGGAACTGGCGCCGGGCGCCCCGATCGAAAGCTACCAGCTGCCCGTGCGCAAGAAGTGGCTGCTGGTCATCGGCCAACACCCGTTGCCAGCCGACGTCAAGCCGGTAATCAAGACCGACGATTACGCGCTGGTGCGCCTGGCCGGCGAATTCCATCCGATCGGCGCCTTCCAGCTGTCGCAGGAACTGGTCGAAGGCGGCTTGCTGACGCGGTTCGAGGGCCTGTCGCATGCCGAGGGCTGGGGGCGCTGGTCGGATGGCAAGCAGGTGGCGCTGCACTTCGCCCGCCCGCTGCCGAAGCGGCTGGACCTGATCATCAAGGGACGCGCCTATGCCGACAATGCGGGCCTGCCGTTCACCGTGCGCGTGGGTGAGCAGAGCGCCACCTTCCGCCTCCCGGGCAGCGTCCAGGAAGCGCGGCTGCGCCTCACCACCGACGGCACGCAGCGCACCCTGACGATCGACGTGCCGAAGCCGATCTCACCGAAGGCGCGCGGCGAATGGCCTGATCCGCGCGAGCTGGGCATCGGCCTGGTCGAGATCGCAATCGGCAACAGCGCCGACCAATGAAGAAGCCTTGATGGCGTGAAAAAATAGTGGTGCAGCAAGCCTCGGCGGCATAGCCGCCTATTTGGCGTCCCTGCGGCGCCTCTGTGCGCTCACGAACGGAGACACACCGGCCACTACGGCTAGAGTAGCTCCAAAGGGGGCGGCATGCCGCCGGCCCCGAACCGCCCAGGATGCCCCATGGTACTCGGACCGACGAAGGACGATTCACTCAAGAAAGATCTGGACGTCCAGGGCGGCGGCCAGAGTCGCGGCGTGCCGGCCGACGGCGACGTCGAGGGCAATTCCGTCCATCCGATGGGACCGCCCGAGGACAATCCCGGCATCCACCACTGGCAGTCCGGCTACATCGAGCGCGAGGGCTTGCAAGACCGCGGCAACATCTTCTTCGCCGCGGTCGAGATGACCCGCATGCCGATGCTGATCACCGATCCGCGCCAGGAAGACAATCCGATCGTGTTCGCCAACGGCGCCTTCGTCGACCTGACCGGCTATCCCATCGAGCAGATCCTGGGCCGCAACTGCCGTTTCCTGCAGGGGCCCGACACCGACCGCGCCACCGTGGCCGAGCTGCACCGCGCGGTCGAGGAACAGCGCGCGGTGGCGGTCGACATCGTGAACTACAAGGCCGACGGCACGCCGTTCTGGAACGCCCTGTTCTTCGGCCCCATCTTCGACCAGCAAGGCAAACTGCTCTACTTCTTCGCTTCGCAGATGGACATCACCGAGCGCCGCAACAACCAGGAATCCTGGCTGCAGGCGCAGAAGATGGAGGCCATCGGCCAGCTCTCGGCCGGCATGGCCCACGACTTCAACAACCTGCTGCAAGTCATCAACGGCAACCTCGAAGTCGCCCTGCTGGGCGCCGGCCCCCAGCACAAGGCGGCCGAACCGATCCGGCGCGCCCAGCGCGCCACGATGCAGGCCGGCAAGTTGACGCAGCAGCTACTGACCTTTGCGCGCAAGCAGCGGCTGGAGCCGAAGCGCCTGAGCCTGAACAGCCTGGTGATCGAGTTTTCCGACATGCTGGTGCGCACCCTGGGCGAGAAGATCGACTTGCGGCTCGACCTCAAGCCCGGCCTGCCGGCCTGCACGATCGACCCGACCTATCTCGAGATGGCGCTCCTGAACGTGGTGCTCAACGCGCGCGACGCGATGCCGGACGGCGGCGCCGTCACGGTCGGCACCGCCGTGCTGGGCGACGAGCGCTGCCGCCTGCTGGGCCTGCCGGCCGGCGACTATGTCTGTATCTGCGTGAACGACGAGGGCGAAGGCATGACGCCCGAGGTCAAGCGCCGCGCCACCGAGCCCTTCTTCACCACCAAGGGACCGGGCACCGGCCTGGGCCTGGCGATGGTGCATGGTTTCGTGCAGCAATCGCACGGCAAGCTCGACATCGAGAGCGAGCCGGGCCGCGGCACCCAGGTGCGCATGGTGTTCCGGGTCGCCGAGCAGGCGGCCAGCGACGACGCTTCACTCGCCGAACGGCGCGGCGGCACGCAAGATGAGCCGCAGCAGCGGCGCTGCCGCATCCTGGTGGTCGAGGACAACGACGACGTGCGCGAACTGGCCGAAAGCATGCTCGAAATGGCCGGCTACGACGTGCTGTCGGCCCCCAGCGGCGAGCGCGCGCTCGGCCTGCTGGAAAGCGGCGAGCAGGCCGACCTGCTGTTCACCGACGTGATCATGCCGGGCGGGATGAACGGGCTGGAGCTGATCGAGCGCGTGCACGCCAGGCGTCCCGGCCTGCCGGTGCTGGTCACCACCGGCTACATGGACGAACTGCCCGGCCGCGGCAAGCCCAGCGGCACGCTCGACGTGCTGTCCAAGCCGTACCAGCACCAGGACTTGCTGGACCGGGTCGGGGCCGCGCTCAAGCGGGCCGCCTGAGCATTCCGAGGATCGCGCCCGCCACGAGAAGCCGCCTTCAGGACGCTGGCCGCGCCGCGGATTCCAGCGTTGGCGCCCCGGCGAGCATGCGCGCATCGAGCGGGATGTCGATGACGAAGGTGGTGCCGCGTTCCACGTCGCTGTCCAGGCCCACGCTGCCGCCGTGGCTCTCGGCCACAGCGCGCACATAAGGCAAGCCGACTCCCCAGCCCTGCTTCTGTCCCTTCCTGGCCGCATCGGCGCGGCGGTACATCTGGAAGATGCACTCCTGTTCGGCAGGCGGGATGGGCGGTCCCTCGTTATGGACGGTCAACAGCAGGTGTCCGTGGACCTCCTGGATCTGGACGTCGATGGGCGAACCGGGGACGCCATACTTCACCGCATTCGACACCAGGTTTTCGGCGGCCCGCTTGAGCGCCGCGCGGTCCCAGCAGCCAACCACGCTGCCACCCTGCACATGCACGCGCGGCCCGTAGGCGGCAAGGGCGTCCGCCTGGACTTCCTTCATCACTTCGAGGATGTCCACGCTGTTCATGCTGAGCCGGATGTTCTCGCCGCTGTGGAATGCCATCGTGTCGAGCAGCTCGTCGACCATGCCGCTCATGCGCTGCAGATTCGTCAGCGCCTTGGCTGCGACGGTCTTGATCCTGGTCGGGTCATTGCTCAGCAGGATGAGTTCGAGACCTGTCATGGTGGCGCTCAGGGGGGGCCGCGCAGGTCGTGGGTGAGCGCCTGTCGCGCCTTGCGCCCGGCGCACATGCCGCTGCTCGCCGCCATGCTCTGCGCCCTTCCCGCCCTGGCCGAACCGGGCGCGGGCACAGCGTCTCCCTCGTCGTGGGCGCTGGGCGTCGGCGCCATCACCTTCGACAAGGCCTACGCCGGCATCGAGCGCGAGCACCTGCCGCTTCCCTTCGTCCCGTACGAGAACCGCTGGCTCTCGATCGCCGGCCCGCAGGTAGGCTTCAAGCTGCTCGAACTCGCCCCGGCGCCGGCGCACACGCTGAACCTCGACCTGGTGGTGCGCTACGACGGCAGCGGCGACGACGACATCGAGGACACGCCGGTCCTGGCCGGCGAGCGGAAAAGCGGCGCCTGGGCCGGTGCTAGAATCGAATGGAAGAGCAACCGGGCCGTCCTCGGCGCCGAAGCGCTGGGCGCGCCCGCCGGTTCGCTCGTGAGCGTGGAGATCGCCCGCGACAGCCTGTCGGTGCGCGACCATGGGCCGGGCGTCGAGGCTGCGCAGCTGGCGCTGCTGTTCGAACGCTTCTGGCGCGGACCGCACCGGCGCAACCTCGGGGCGGGATTGGGTCTGTCGATCTGCCAGGAGGTGGCGCGGGCGCATGGCTGGCGCCCCGCGGAACGGGTGGAACCGGGGCTGCGTTTCAGGCTCGCCGTCGCGCCATGAAAAAAGCCGGCATGGAGTGCATGCCGGCCTGGTTTGCTATCTCGATCAGGCTTGCGCCTTCGGTCCGCCGCCCAGCAGGAAAGCCAGCTTCTGCTTGGCCGGCTTGGCCGGCGCGTGCGGCGCCGCATCGACGTCCTTGCGCGGGCTGCTGGTCGGTTCGTAGGGCTTGAGGAACCACGGATCGATCTTCTCGCGGCGCGCGCCCGGACCGAGTCCGGAGCGCGGCGCACGCGCCGCGCCGCCGCTGCGCTCATCGCCGCGGCGGGCGCCGCGTTCGCCGTCGCGCGAAGCGTAGTCGCGGCCACCTTCGCGGCCACCTTCGCGACCCTCGCGGCCGAACTCGCGGCCGCGGCTGCCGGGGGCCACGAAGCCTTCCAGCGTGCCGCGCGTGATGGTCTGCTTGATCAGCTTCTCGATGTCGGCCAGCAGGCGCTCGTCCTTGTCCGAGTACACCGACAGCGCATCGCCCGAGGCGCCGGCGCGGCCGGTGCGGCCGATGCGGTGCACGTAGTCTTCGGCGTTGTACGGCAGGTCGTAGTTGATCACGGCCGGCAGGTCCGAGATGTCGAGGCCGCGCGCGGCGACGTCGGTCGCCACCAGCACTTCGACGCTGCCGTTCTTGAACGCGTCCAGCGCCGCCATGCGCTCCTGCTGGGTCTTGTCGCCGTGGATCGCCGACGCCTTGACGCCGCGCTTCTCGAGGTGGCTCGACAGGCGCGAGGCGCCGATCTTGGTGTTCGAGAAGATGATCACCTGCTTCATGTCGCGCGAGCGGATCAGGTGCTCGACCACGTCGCGCTTCTGTTCCTCATCGACCTTGTACACGATCTGCGTGACTTTCTCGGCGGTCGCGTTGCTGCGCGCGACTTCGATGGTCAGCGGGTTGTTCAGGAAGGTGTTGGCCAGCTTCTTGATCTCGGGCGAGAAGGTGGCCGAGAACATCAGGTTCTGGCGCTGCTTCGGCAGCAGGTTGATGATGCGCTGCAGGTCGGGCAGGAAGCCCATGTCGAGCATGCGGTCGGCTTCGTCCATCACCAGCATCTGCACCTGGCCCAGGCTGACGTTCTTCTGTTCGATGTGGTCGAGCAGGCGGCCCGGGGTGGCGATCACGATCTCGACGCCGCGGCGCAGGATCTCGGTCTGCGGCTTCATGTCCATGCCGCCGAACACCACGGTCGCGCGCAGCGGCGTGTGCCGGGCGTAGGCCTTGACGTTGTCGGCCACCTGCACCGCCAGTTCGCGGGTCGGCACCAGCACCAGGGCGCGCACCGGATGGCGCGCCGGCGACATGCTGGCGTTCGCGTGCGGCATCAGGAGCTGCAGGATCGGCAGCGAGAAGCTGGCGGTCTTGCCGGTGCCGGTCTGGGCCGCGCCCATCACGTCGCGGCCCTGCAGCACCACCGGAATCGCCTGGGCCTGGATCGGGGTCGGATGGACATAGCCCTGGTCCGAGAGCGCGCGCTGGATTTCCGGCGCCAGGCCGAAGTCGGCGAAGCGTACCGTGGGAGCCTCGGCGGCGGCCGGCGCCGCGGCCGGGGCGGCGGGCATGGGAGGCGTGGCACCAGCGGTGGCGACGTCGTTGTTGTTCGCGATGTTGCTCGGAGAATCAGACATATTATTTAGTTGCATTCATTCGTTCAGCTCTACGCTCGGGCATGTTCTCCCCGTCGCGGGTCGATGGACGCGCGGCGAAGGGCGGAACGGGAACCGGGCTCCGGCGCGCATGGCAGGCAGGGGACCGGGGATAAGCCGGCAAGCGGGACAGCCCGGC
This sequence comes from Massilia sp. UYP32, assembly GCF_050434365.1. Taxonomy (NCBI): domain Bacteria; kingdom Pseudomonadati; phylum Pseudomonadota; class Betaproteobacteria; order Burkholderiales; family Oxalobacteraceae; genus Massilia; species Massilia sp. UYP32. Next base: position 69,559 of record NZ_JBNDIK010000017.1, on the reverse strand, counting down.
GGCAGGCCGGAATAACGGACGTAGAGACACTTTTAGCGGGTGACACGATACCCGAAATCGCCACCCATGTATATGCCGGCCTGTTTTTAAACAGTTTACCAAAAGAAAGCGACTCCCTGCCGCGCGGCGGCGCGGACGGGCTCTCCCGCGGGCCGCCTCACCGCGTCCAGCCGCGTTGCTGGGCCGCGCGTTCGGCCACCGGATCGAGCACGGTGCCGGCGATGCGCGCGTCGATCGCCTCGCGCACGACGGGCGGCGGCTGGCTGCCGTCGACCCAGGCGGCCCCGCCGCCATCCTGGGCCAGCACCGGGATGCTCCAGCGCCCGCTCTTCAGGCAGGCCAGGCCGGCGGTGGTGTCGACGACGAAGCTGCGGCAATAGCCGCCATCCCTGGCGACGAAGGTGACGCCGATGCGCACGCCGTTGTCGGACGGCCCGGGGCTGGCCAGCTGGCCGTCCAGCGCCGCCACCAGCGGCCCGCGCGCCACCAGGGCGCCATCGACGTGGTCGAGCGTGGCCAGGCCGGGCGCCTGCGCCAGGCTGTGCCAGCCGAAGGCGCCCAGGGCGGCGCCTGCCAGCAGCGCCGCGCCGACCGCCACCCAGTGGCGCTTGCACCAGTTACTGTAGGCGATCTGCGGCGGCGGCACCGTGCGGCCGGGGCGCAGGCTGTTGAGCTGCACCACCTTGGCGCCGCAGGGCGGCACGCTGCGCTGGGCGTGGCTGCCGTCGTGACCGTTGGCCGAGACGCCGACGCGCCCGTTGCGTGTATTGCCCTTGAGCTGCAGCTCGGCCCGGTGATGCGCGATGCGCGCCGCCAGCACCGGATCGGCGCGCATGGCCCGCTCGACCGCCGCGCGCGCCGGCTCGGCGAGTTCGCCGTTGATGTACCCGATGAGAAGATCGTCAGAAAATGTCATGCCGGGCCCCTGCGCTGCTTCCCTAAGAAGTGATCAAGCCATGTTCATCCAGCACGTCATGCAGCAATTCGAGCCGGATCACGGGGTTGTCGAGCATCAGCATATGATGCTTTTGCTGGTTCGGCAGCGGCAGCAGCTCGCACCAGCGGTTGGCCACCCAGCCGCAGTCGTCGAGCCGGAACGGCGGCTGCACCGGCCAGCGGTGCTGGGGGACGTCGTGCAGCGAATTCAGTACCCGGTCGAGCGCGTCGGAGGCGCCCTGCAGCTCGGACGGGATGTTCACGCTGCGATCGTCCTCGACCAGTTGCGCCTCGGCCATCCACAGGCCGTTGACGCGCTGCTCGGCGGTGACGACGGAAAAGCGCGCGCCGCCGCGGCACAGCACCTGCAGCAGGCCGGGCGTGTCGGTGGTGGTCTCGGTGACCGAGGCGATGGTGCCGGCGGCCACGAAACGCTCCAGCTCGGCATCGGGCCGGCGCACCTCGTGCCCATGCGTCAGCAGCACCACGCCGAACGGGGTGCCTTCGAGGATGCAGCGGCTGATCATGTCGAGATAGCGCACCTCGAACACCTGCAGCGGCAACACCCCGTCCGGAAACAGCACCGTACTGAGCGGGAACAGTGGCATGGAAATCGTCGACATGGCTTCCATGATGACAGAATCGGCGCCATCGCGGGTGTACGATTGCGGTCGGCCGATGACCGGTTTATTCGTCCGGTGACCTCAGCGGCAGGTAGCGCACCCACTGGCGCACGTCGTCCAGGCGCCAGCGAAGGCGGCCCCAGCCGGGGCCGGGCGCGTCCACCACCCTCACCCGCACCACCTTGCCGGCGACCGGCGGACAGGCATACGTATACAGGCCGGCCTCGCCGAACGGCAGGCGCAGCTCGCGCCCCGCGCCGATCTTGAGCGGACCGAACACCACCGGCACCCTGCCGTCGTTGCGCAGCAGCAGCACGTCGCGCACGCCGCGCGTCAGCCGGATCTCCGCCGGCAGCGCCAGTTCTCCCCCGACCGTGGACGGGAAGGCCAGCAGCAGTTCATGGCTGCCGCCCCGCAACGGCGCCACCATGCCCAGCAGCAGGGCCAGGCCGCACAGGCCGGCCAGCGCAGTCAAGGGCCAATGGCGTTTCAGCAGCGATGCGAGTGCGGAACTCATCCCGCCTTTGCACTCTTGCAAGGAAAGTGTTTCAGATTAGAATGTTTCATTTAGCAGAGCATCACGTGTGCCAGATTGACAAACTTCATTGACAAAGGCGCAAAGTCGCGTGCGCCCCGTCAATCCAAGGATGCGTATGCTACGTAGTCCGGTCTCTCCGATCAACCCCGCCGCTCCGGCTGTCACGCACAAGGACATGCAGCAGACCGCCAACCACACTCCAGCCCCGCCCCCGGCGCCCCATGCCGGCCATGCGCCAGTCCTGATGGCGCTGCTGGTGTTCGTGCTGACGCTGCTGGTCACCTTCGGCGCCTGGTCCAGCGCCCAGCGCAGCGCCGAGGCCCAGCTGCACGAAGCCTTCGATTACCGCACGCGCGACATGGGCTATGCCATCGGACGCCGCCTGCTGGTCTACGAGCAGGTGCTGCGCGGCGCGCGCGGCTACCTGCGCGGCTCGGTCGACCTGAGCCGGGCCGAGTTCGCCGAGTATTACGAGGTGCTGCGCCTGGACCAGTCCTTCCCCGGCCTGGAGGCGCTGGCGATCGCCAGCGCGATCCCGCCCGGCGCCCTCGCCGCCCACGAAGCCCGGGTGCGCGCCGAGGGCTTTCCCGACTACCGCGTCCATCCGGCCGGCGACGGCCAGCCGCGCACGGCCATCTCGCACATCCAGCCGTTCAACGCGCGCAACCTGCGCGCCTTCGGCTTCGACATGTACAGCGAGCCGGTGCGGCGCACGGCGATGGCGGTGGCGCGCGACAGCGGCCAGGCCGCGCTCAGCGGCAAGGTGGTGCTGGTGCAGGAAGGCGGCGCCAGCCGCGATGCCGGCTTCCTGATGTACCTGCCGGTGTACCGCAGCGGGCGCGACGTCGACACCGTCGAGGAACGCCGCGCGGCGCTGGTGGGCTGGATCTATTCGCCGTTTCGCATGAAGGACCTGATGCGCGGCGTGGGCGGCATCGCCGCGCCCCAGCTCGACGTCGAGATCTACGATGGCGACCACATGGCCCCGGACGCGTTGCTGTACCGCTCCCCCGGCGCCGGCCACGCCGGGCCGCCGCGCTTTTCCACCGCCACCCGCATGGCGATGGCCGGCCGCACCTGGACCGTGCGGATGGCGTCCAGCGCCAACCTCGAGGCCACGCTCGACCACGAGCGCCCGCAGATGGTGGCCGCCACCGGGGTCGTGCTGGGCGCGCTGGTGAGCATGGTGGTGTGGTTGCTGGCCGGCTCGCGCCGCCGCGCGCTGCAGCTGGCGCAGGCCATGACGCTCGAGCTGCGCGAATCGCACGGCCGCATTGCGGCCGACCAGCGCCGTTTCAAGACGATCCTCGAGACCGCCTACGACGGCTTCGTCGCCGTCGACCGCCAGGGCCGCATCACCGACTGGAATGCGCAGGCCACGCGCATCTTCGGCCTCGACGCCGCGCAAGCGATCGGCAGCCCGGCCGAGCAGCTGTTGCCGGAAGAACGGCGCGCCGCCTTCCGCGCCACCTTCGACGCCTTCATCCGCGGCGGCGCCGGCCCCATGGCCGGCCAGCCCACCGAGACCGAGGCGCTGCACGCCAGCGGCCGGCGCGTGCCGGTGGAGCTGGCGGTGGCCCTGCTGCCCCCTGGCGACGGCGCGGGCGCGACCGTGTTCGTGCGCGACATCACGCCGCGCCGCGAAGCCGAGGCGCGCGAGCTGCAGCGCCAGCAGAGGCTCGATGAAGCGCGCCAGGCCCTGGCCCGGGCCCAGAAGCTGGAAGCGGTCGGCAAGCTCACCGGCGGCGTGGCGCACGACTTCAACAACATCCTGCACATCATCAGCGCCAACGTGCAGCTGATGCTGCGCGCCGAAGGTCCGCCCAGCCGCAAGCGCCTGCACAACGTGCTCGACGCGGTGGAGCGCGGCTCGAAGCTGGCCGGCCAGCTGCTCGCCTTCGCCCGCCGCCAGCCGCTGCATCCGAGCGTGGTCGACGTCGCCCAGCTGCTCGAGCGCAGCGACAGCCTGCTGCAGCGCGCCGCCGGCGACGGCATCGTGCTCGAACGCACCACCGAGCCAGATCTATGGCCGACCCTGGTCGACCCGAACCAGCTCGAACACGTGCTGCTCAACCTGGTGATCAATGCGCGCGACGCGATGGACGGCAGCGGGCGCATCGCGCTGCGGCTGGCCAACCTGACGGTCGACGCCGGCGCCAGCCCGCTCGAAGGCGAGCCGGCGCCCGGCGACTACATCGTGATCTCCATCGCCGACGAGGGCCACGGCATGCCGCCCGAGGTGATGGAACACGCCTTCGAACCCTTCTTCACCACCAAGCCCGAGGGCAAGGGCACGGGGCTCGGGCTGTCGATGGCGCACGGCTTCGTGCGCCAGAGCGGCGGCCAGATCCGGCTCGAGAGCGCGCCTGGCGCCGGCACCACGGTGACCATCTACCTGCCGCGCCATGTCGCGCCGGTGCTGCCGGCGCTGGCGGAGCCGGACGTGGGGGCGCATCCCTAGCGCCGCAGTCGGACGCAGGCTGTTAGATTCGCAAGTCCGACGCTTCCGGAGGACTTCCGTGACCATCACGCACGACCAACCCGTTTCCGTGCACCGCGCGGTGCCCGGCACCGGCGGCATCGACAACGCGCTGGCCCTGCTGGCCGAAGGCTACCGCTTTATCGGGCGCCGCTGCGAGCGGCTCGGCAGCGACATCTTCACCACCCGCATCATGCTGCGCCAAGCGGTCTGCATGCGCGGCCCCGAGGCCGCGCGCCTGTTCTACACGCCCGACCGCTTCACGCGCAAGCGCGCCATCCCGCCCACGGTCCTGATGCTGCTGCAGGACTTCGGCAGCGCCGAAACCCTCGACGCCCAGGCGCACCGGCGCCGCAAGGCCTTGATGATGTCGCTGCTCACGCCCGACTACCAGGCGCGCATGGTGGCCTGTTTCGAAGACGCCTTGCGCGCACGCCTGGCCGCCTGGCCGGGCCGGCACAGCGTCGTGCTGCTGCGCGAGGCCGAGGCCGCGCTGGCCGACGCCGCCTGCCGCTGGGCCGGCGTGCCGCTCGCCGCCGGCGAACTGGAACGACGCACCGAAGAACTGGCGGCCATGGTCGATGCCGCCGGCAGCTTCGGGCCGAAGAACCTGCGCGCGCAGCTGCTGCGCCAGCGCTGCGAGCGCTGGGCGCGCGCGCTGGTCGAGGCGGTGCGCGCCGCTCGGCTGCCGGCCGATCCGGCCAGCGCGCTGGCCGTGATCTCCCGTCACCGCGACCACGAAGACCGGCTGCTGGACGTCAAGGTCGCCGCGGTCGAGCTGATCAACCTGCTGCGGCCGATCGTGGCGGTGGCGCGCTTCATCGTCTTCGGCGCGCTGGCGATGCACCAGTTTCCCGAGTGGCGCGCGCGCCTGGCCGGCGCCGACGACGCGCTGCTGACGATGTTCGCGCAAGAGGTGCGCCGCTACTATCCGTTCTTTCCGGCGGTGGGCGGGCGCGCGACCGGCGACTTCGACTGGAAAGGGCTGCGCTTCGCGAAGGGCGACTGGGTGCTGTTCGACCTGTACGGCACCAACCACCATCCCGACCTGTGGCCGGCGCCGCAGCGCTTCGATCCGGAGCGCTTTGCCGGCTGGCGCGACGATGGCCACAGCCTGGTGGCGCAAGGCGCGGGCGACTACCTGAACGGCCACCGCTGCCCGGGCGAACCGGCCACGGTGGAACTGGTGAAAGCGGCGCTGCGCCTGCTGGCCGGCGAAGCGCGCTACCGCGTGCCGCGCCAGCAGCTGCAGGTCAGCCTGTCGCGCATGCCGAGCCAGCCGGCCAGCGGGATGGTGCTGGAAACGGACCGGGTTCAGCCGACCCGCGTGCGGTAACTGCCCGAAATGCGGTTGCGCCCATGCGCCTTGGCGTCGTACATCGCCAGGTCGGCGCTATGCAGCAGCGCTTCGGCGGCGGCCGCCGCATCGCCTTCGCCATCGCCGGCGCCGCAATCGGGGTACAGCGCGTAACCCAGGCTGCCCGAGATGCGCAGGATGCGCTCACCGTCCTCGAATGGCTGCTCCAGCCGCGCCAGGATGGTGGCGGCCACCCGCTCGGCGTCCTGGGGCTGCTGGCAGCGCGGCAGCAGCACCGCGAACTCGTCGCCGCCGACCCGCGCCAGCGTGTCCGATTCGCGCAGCGCCGCGCGCAGGCGCTGCGCCACCATGCGCAGCAGGCGGTCGCCCACCGCGTGGCCATGGGTGTCGTTGACCGGCTTGAAGTTGTCCAGGTCAAAATAGACCAGGCCGACCTTGTGGCCCTCGCGGTTCGCGGTGAGGATGGCCTGGCGCATGCGGTCGTGCAGCAGCACGCGGTTGGGCAGGCCGGTGAGCGCATCCTCGTGCGCCATGCGCCGCATGCGCTGCTCTTCCCGCTTGCGCGCGTCGATGTTGGAGAAGGTGCCCACCATGCGCAGCGGCTCGCCGCGCTCGCCCCTTTCGGTGACGGCGCCGCGCGCCTCGATCCAGCGCCAGCCGCCGTCGCGCGTGCGCAGCCGGTGTTCCATCGTGTAATCGGCGGTGATGCCGTCGACGTGGGCGCGCAGGCCGGCGCGCACCTGTTCCAGCTCGTCCGGATGCACCAGCTCCGCCAGGCCCTTCTCGCCGAACCACGACACTGTCGGATGCTCGCTGTCGAGGATGCGCTGCGCGCTCGGCGACAGGGTCGCGATGCCGGTGGCGATATCGCAGTCCCACACGCCATCGCCGGCCGCGTTCAGGGCCAGCTTCCAGCGCGCCTCGGCCGCGGCCAGGGCCTTGAGCGCGCGCCGGCGGCGGTCGGCCGCGCCGATCGCCGCCCAGCCCAGCGTGGCCAGCACCAGCGACACCACCAGGCCGGCGCTGCGCATCACCTCGCGCTGCTGGGCGAAGCGCGCCTCGGCATCCGGCACCGCCTGGCCCACCGTGACCACCAGGCCGTATTCGGGCAGTTTGTGCCAGGCATAGAAGCGCTCGATGCCGTCCAGGCGGCTCGCCTTGCGGAAGGCGCCACTGATGCCCACATCGCGCGTCTGCGGCGCGTCGGGGATCGCCACGCCCATGTGGCGGTTGCCGTCCGCGCGCGAGCTGCGCGCGATCACGGTGGCGTCCAGCCGCATCAGGCTGACGGCGGCATCCGGGCCGAGGTCGATGCTGTCGTAGAAGCGCAGGAAGTATTCGGGCCGGATCGCCACCGCGATCACGCCGGCCAGGCGGCCGTCCGCGGCGCGGATCAGGCGCGTAAACTGCACCACCCACTGCTGCGAGAGACGGCTGCGTTCGGGGCGGCCGACGTAGAGCCGGTCGCCGCCGCGCTCGCGGTGGACGGCGAACTGGCGCAGGTCGCCCAGCGCCAGGCCCTGCGGCGCCGTGGCGCCGCCGACGGCGGCGTCGGTGTACAGCAGGCGCCCCTGGGCGTCGGTGACGGTGATGTGCATTGGCACCCGCAGGTGGCGCGCATGCTCGGCCGCGCTGCGCGCGAAGTTGGCGGGATCGCGCTGCCAGGTGCCGCGCAGCTGGACCAGCGACAGGTCGACCAGGGCGACGGTGGCCTTGACTTCCTCGGAGAAGGCGCGCGACAGGTTCCGCACATTGGCCTGGGCGCCGCTCTCGGCCAGGGAGGCGAAGCGCGCCTGCTCCACCGCCACCCCACCCCACCCCACCCCATACGAGCGCCAGCATCAGCGTCAGGTAGAGCGCGAACTGGCGCAGCACGCGCCGGTGGAAGTAGCCGCCGAACCGGGCCACGATGGGATTGGACGATGTGGGATAAGGCATCAAGACGATGGCCGGCGCGAGCCAGGCGGCAATCGGACAGCAGGCGGAAAAGGAGTCGGGCGTAGAACGATTCCTGCCACTGCCGAACAGACGCGTCCGTCGTCGAGCCGGACATTATACCGAGTCGGACGCCAAAAGTTGCAGAACGGAACTTAAAAGTTCCAGTCCGATATTCTCGGCTGCTTCCTTTTTGCATAACCGGATCGATAACAGGGATGATCGCTCCTCTTGCCGCGCCGGATGCTAGAGTGACGGTATGAAACTGTTCTATAACGTGGCCGGGGTACTGGCCGTCCTGCTGGGCATCCTCGGCATCTTCCTGCCGCTGCTGCCGACCACGCCCTTCCTGCTGCTGGCCTCGGCCTGTTTCGCGCGCGGGTCCGAACGCCTGCACCGCTGGCTGCTGGCCCATCCCGTGTTCGGAAAATACCTTGCCAACTTCGAGGCCGGACACGGCATTCCGCTGAAGGGCAAGATCGTCGCCACCGTCATGCTGTGGGGCTCGATGGCATGGTCGACGCGCCATTTCGACAGTGTCGCCATCCTGATCTCGATGGTCGTGATCGGCGCCTGCGTGAGCACCTATATGTGGTGGTATCTGCCGACGCTCAAGCTGCCGCCGAAGACTGGGCCGGTCGAGGAATCCCAACCGGAGCGTTAGAAAATTTCATGCTGCCGCCGATTTTGTAATATTATTAGTTACATAAAACGCGACAGCAAACTCTCTTCCGTCCTCCACGTGCTGCTGCACCTGGCCCATAGCGAGCGCCCGATGACCTCGGAGCAGATGGCCGGCATGCTCGGCACCAATCCGGTGCTGGTGCGGCGCGTGCTGGCCGGGCTGCGCGAGCGCGGCTACATCAGCTCGGAGCGTGGCCACGGCGGCGGCTGGACCGTCACCTGCGACCTGGCCACGGTCACCCTGCGCGACGTCTACGACGCGGTCGGCGCCCCCACCGTGTTCGCGATGGGCAACCGCAACGAGCACAGCGCATGCCTGGTCGAACAGGTGGTCAACGCCTCGCTCGCGGACGCCTTCCAGGAAGCCGAGGCGCTGCTGGTGCAGCGCCTGGGACAAGTGACGCTGGCCGACCTGTCGCGCGATTTCAACCTGCGCTACGACAACCATCCTCATCGACAGGCCGAACATGAACATCACGAATGACTACGACGCCATCGTCATCGGCGGCAGCTATGCCGGCCTGTCGGCCGCATTGCAGCTGGCGCGGGCGCGCCGCAAGGTGCTGGTGGTCGACGCCGGGCAGCGCCGCAACCGCTTCGCCAGCGACTCGCACGGCTTCCTGACCCGCGACGGCCAGCCGGCGGCAGACATCGCGCGCGAGGGCCGCGCCAACGTCGCCGCCTATCCCAACGTGGCCTGGCATGACGGGCTGGCGCAGGGCGCGCGCCCTGACGCCGGCGGCTTCATCGTCGACCTCGATGGCGCAGACAGCGTGCGCGGCCAGCGCCTGGTGCTGGCCACCGGCGTGCGCGACGAGCTGCCGCCGATCGAGGGCCTGGCTGAACGCTGGGGCAAGAGCGTGTTCCACTGCCCCTACTGCCACGGTTACGAACTGGACGAGGGCCGCATCGGCGTGCTGGCCAGCGGCCCGCTGTCGGTGCACCAGGCGCAGATGCTGCCGCACTGGGGCCAGGTGACGCTGTTCACCAATGGCGTGTGCCCGCTCGACGAGGCGCAACGGGCCGACCTGCAGGCACGCGGCGTGCAGGTGGACGAGACGCCGGTTGCGCGGCTTGCCGGCGACGCCACCGTGGTGCTGGCCGATGGCAGGCGGGAAGCGATGGCCGGCCTGTTCACCTTCGGCCGCCTGCACATGGCCAGCCCGATCGCCGCGCAACTCGGTTGCGCCTTCGACGAAGGACCGCTGGGCCCTTACATCCGCACCGACGAAGGACGCCAGACCACGGTGCCGGGCGTGTTCGCCGGCGGCGACGCCATGCGCGCCGCCAGCTCGGTTGCGCTCGCCGTTGCCGATGGCGCGATGGCCGGCGTCGGCGCCCACCGTTCGCTGCTGTTCGGCCTCGCGCCGCAGCACTAGCGGCAGGCGCTAGCAGGCGTCGACGTAGCGGCCGCGCGCGTCGGCCGGATAGCTGACCACGATGCGCTCGGTGTCTTCGTCGGCCTCGTAACGCACCCAGACCAGGCCGTCGCGCGATTCGAAGCGCTCGGGCGCGGTCGCCATCAGCGGGATCTGATGCCAGCGGCCGAAGTCGGCCACCACCTGCTGGTCGCTGGCGGCAATCCCGAGCTTCTGGCCGTTGGACAGCCGGTAGACGCCGTCGATCGACTCGATCACTTCGGCGCTGGGCATCACCCGCTGCGGCGGCGGCCCGGTGCGCGAACAGCTGATGCCGGCCACCGGCACCTGCATCTCTTGCAGCGCCGGTGCGGCAACGGCGGAAGATGGTCCCAGCAATGCCACAACGCCAGCCGCGAACGCGGCGGCAACGAAACTCGTGCGCATATCGTTCTCCTCGGTCGAAAGCGGGCATGGCCGCGCCATCGGCGGCGTTCCCGTCCCATATGACACCGGCCCGCCCCCCGAGTTCTGGCTGCGCGCCGGCCAGGGCCGTGTTGCCGGATAATGAAACGCCTTAACGCGAGAATCACCCATGGAACTCATTTTCCTCGGCACGTCGTCCGGCACGCCGACCCGGCAACGCAATATGTCCGGCCTCGCGCTGCGCCTGCGCGGCGCGCGTTCGTGGGTGCTGGTCGACTGCGCCGAAGGGACCCAGCACCGCATCCTGCGCACCCCGCTATCGGTGATGAGCCTGCGCGCCGTGTTCATCACCCATATGCACGGCGACCACTGCTATGGCCTGCCCGGCCTGCTGGCCAGCGCCGGCCTGCTGGGCCGCAGCGAGCCTTTGACCATCGTCGGCCCGCCGCCGCTGCGCACCATGATCGAGTGCATCATGCAGGCCAGCGAATTGAGCCTGCCCTTTCCACTCGCCTGGCTCACGCCCGACGACCTGGCGCATGGGCCGCTGTTGCCCGACCTTGCCGTCGACGCCACCGCGCTGTCGCACCGTATCCCGTCCTGGGCCTACGGCTTCACCGAGGCCGCGATCGAGCGCCGGCTCGATACCGAGAAGCTGCGGGCCGACGCGGTGCCCTCGTCGGCGCTGTGGGGCGAGATCCAGCAGGGCCGCGACGTGGTCCTGCCGGACGGCCGCGCCATCACCGCCGCCGATTACCTGCTGCCGCCGCGGCGCGCGCGCCGCATCGTGGTCGCGGGCGACAACGACAGCCCGGAACTGCTGGCCGCCGGCGCGCAGGGCGCCGACGTGCTGGTGCATGAGGCAACCTATACCGAGGAAGTGCTGCAGAAGATCGGTCCCGGCCCGCAGCACAGCTCGGCCATGCGGGTCGCGCATTTCGCCCAAGGCGCCGGCGTGCGCAACCTGGTGCTGACCCATTTCAGCCCGCGCTACCAGGAAGGCGGCCCGCTGCCGCTGGCGCTGCTCGAAGAGGAGGCGCGCGCCCGGTACGGCGGCCACCTGCTGCTGGCGCGCGACCTCGATCATTACGTGCTGGACCGCACCGGCGAACTGCGGCAGGCCGTCATATAACTACCGTCCCGGCGCTGGCGCCCCACCCGATCGTCATCTGCACCGCTGCGTCCTCAACATTGGCATAATCATATGGCCATGAAAATCCGTGCCTATATCCTGATCATGACCGGCGCCATCGTGCTGCCGATCGCCATCTTCGCCGCCGTGGCGCTGGAAACGCTGCTGCGTTCCGAGCGCGACGCCGCCCTGAGCACGATGAAGGAAGCCGCCGACGCCACGGCGCTGCTGGTGGACAATGAGCTGAGCAGCGCCGAAGCCGCGCTGCGCGTGCTGGCGCAGTCGCCGCACCTGGCCAGCGGCGACATGGAGAACTTCTATCGCCACGCGCGCACGGCCGACCGCGGCGACGGCGGACGCACCATCCTGTTCCTGGCCAGCGGCCAGCAGGTGATCAACACCGTGGCGCCGCTCGGCGCCACGCTGCCGCCGCCGCCCGACTACGTGCGCACCCGCACCCGCGACGTCATCGAGAGCGGCCGCACCGTGGTCTCGGGCCTGATCAAGGGGGCGGTGCAGCAGATCCCCGTCACCACCATCAACGTCCCGGTGCCGATCGATGGCGGCCGCCGCTACGTGCTCGGTTCGGTGTTCTCGCCGGATTACTTTTCCAGGGTGATCGACCGGCGCGCGATGCCGGCCAGCTGGAAACTCTCGGTGGTCGACCGCGCAGGCTATTTCATCGCGCGCTCGAGCGAGCCGGCGCGGCTGGGCCATGCCGCCAACCCGCTCCTGATGCGCGCCGCCGCGGGCCGCCAGCAAGGCATGGTGCGCTTCGACACCCGCGCCGGCGTGGATGCCTACCACGCCTTCACCCGTTCGCCGATGTCGGGCTGGATCGTCACCGTCAGCGTGCCGGCCGCCGAGATCGACGGCGTGGCCCGGCGCGCGGTGATGCTGGTGGCGATCGGCATGCTGGCCGCGCTGCTGGTGGCGGCCGGCGCCGCCGCGCTGTTCGGGCGCCGCCTGGTGAACGCGACCCATGGCGCGGCCGCCAGCGCGACCGCGCTCGGCCATGGCGGCCTGCCGCCGCGGCCGCGCACCGGCATCGCCGAATTCGACCACCTGCAGCGCTGCATCGGCGAAGCCGGCCGCAAGCTGGCCGCGGCCGAGGGCGAACGCAGCGCCCTCCTGCAGCGCGAACAGGAGGCGCGCGCGCTGGCCGAAGAGCAGGTGCGCATCCGCGACGACTTCCTCGCCATGCTGAGCCACGAGCTGCGCAATCCTCTGAGCGGCATCGTCGGCGCGGTCCAGCTGCTGCGCATGGACAGCCCCCGGCCCGAGCTCAAGAGCCAGGCCCAGGACATCCTGATGCGCCAGAGCCGCCACCTGACCCGCATCGTCGACGACCTGCTCGACCTGGCGCGTCTGGCGCGCGGCAAGATCAAGCTCGACATGGGGCCGGTCGAGCTGTCGGCGGTGGTCGAGTCGACCGTGGCCGCGCTGCGCATGGCCGGCCGCGTCCAGCACACGCTGACCACCAACCTGGAGCCGGCCTGGGTGCGCGCCGACCGCACCCGCATCGAACAGGTGGTCACGAACCTGGTCACCAATGCGCTCAAGTACACGCCGCCGGGCGGCGCGATCGAGATCGCGCTCGAAGCGCATGCCGGCAAGGGCCAGGCGGTGCTGACGGTGCTTGACGACGGCGTGGGCATCGCGCCCGACCTGATGCCGCGCCTGTTCGATATCTTCGTGCAGGGCAAGGTCTCGCTCGACCGCTCCCAGGGCGGACTCGGGATCGGGCTGTCGCTGGTGCGCAGCCTGGTCACGCTGCACGGCGGATCGATCGATGCCGCGAGCGCGGGGACCGGCCAGGGCAGCGTCTTCACCCTGCGCCTGCCGCTGCTGGAACACGCGCTGGTCGACACGCCGGCCGCGGCAGCCCCGGCGCGGACGGCGCCGGCCACCGTGCTGCTGGTCGAGGACAACGAGGATGCGCGCCGCATGCTGGCGGCGCACCTGGAGGCATCGGGGTACAGCGTGCTGGAAGCGGACAACGGCATCGACGGCCTGGCGCTGGCCCATGAAGCCCGGCCCGGGCTGGCGATCCTGGACATCGGCCTGCCCGGCCTGGACGGCTACCAGCTGGCGGCGCGCCTGCGCGCCGACGCCGCCACGCGGCCGATGCGCCTGATCGCCCTGACCGGCTACGGCCAGGCGAGCGACCGCGAACGCGCGCTGGAGGCGGGCTTCGACGCCCACCTGGTCAAGCCGGTCAAGTTCGACGAACTGGCCAGGGAGCTGGCCGGCGCTTGAACCCGCGGCCCGCTATCGGTCATGCCTTGCGCGGCAGCAGGTCGCGCACCACCGCGTTCAGGCGCTCGACCGACACCGGCTTGCCGAGATGGGCCGAGAAGCCCGCCGCGCGCGCGCGCGCGATGTCGGCGTCGCGCCGCATGCCGGTGATGGCGATCGCCGGCAGGCTTGCGCACTTCGGCAGCGCGCGCACCATGCCCAGGAATTCGTAGCCGTCGATCTCCGGCATCGAGATGTCCGAGATCAGGAGGTCGACGTCTTCCTGTTCGAGGATCGCCAGGCCGCCTTTGGCGCTGGAGGCCTCGAACACGATGGCGCCGCTCATCTCGAGCAGCGACTTGAACACCATCAGCATGTCTTCCATGTCGTCGACCACCAGGATGCGCAGCCCGGCCAGGTCGTCCGATGCCGCCTCGCCGCCGCCGCACGGCGCCGCCTTGTTTTCGAACAGCGGCAGCCAGACCGAGAAGCGCGCGCCCTTGCCCACGCCTTCCGAAGCGACGTCGACCCGGCCGCCGTGCAGGGCCACGATCTCGCGCACCAGCGCCAGGCCGATGCCCAGGCCGCCCTTGGAGCGCGTGGTCACCGACATGCTCTGGCCGTACATGTCGAACACGTGCGGCAGGAAGGACGGGGCGATGCCCTGGCCGCTGTCGATCACGTCGATGCGCAGCGCTTCTTCCTCGCGCTCCAGGTGGACTTCGATGCATCCGCCGCCGGGAGTGAACTTGATCGCATTGCTGAGCAGGTTCATCACCACCTGCTCGATGCGCACCACGTCGGCCAGCACCGGCATGCCGTCGGCGCCGCCGGTGAGCTCGATGCGCAGGCCCTTGGCCGCCGGATCGTTGCGCGCGGCGTCGACCACGCCCTGCAGCAGCGTGTCGAGCACCACCGGCGCCATGGTCAGCGACAGCTTGCCGGTGCGCACGCGCGACATGTCCATCAGGTCGTCGATGATCTTGGCCTGGCTCATGACCGAACTGCGGATGATCGTGGCTGCGCGCATGAAGTTGGGCGACTGGCGCAACTCTGGCATGCGCGAGAGCAGTTCGACGTTAATGTGAATCATATTGAGCGGATGGCGCAGCTCGTGCGACATCACGGCCAGGAACTCGTCCTTCAGCGCCGCCGCGCTTTCGGCGTCGGAACGCACCGTCTGCTCGTGGGACAGCGCCTGCTCGCGTTCCTTGCCCTGGCGCTCGCGCGCGGTCTCGTCGCGCGCGATCTTGGCGTAGCCATAGAATTCGCTGTTGCGCAGCGGCGTGGTGACGCCGCTGCAGTAGAAGCGGCTGCCGTCCTTGCGCAGGTGCCAGCGTTCGTCCTCGGCGCGGCCGTCCTCGCGCGCGCGGCGCAGTTCATCCTCGGGCACGCCGGCGGCGATATCTTCGGGCACGAACAGGCGGTCCAGATTCTGGCCCTGCATTTCGTCCGCCGTGTAGCCGAACAACGTCTCGGCGCCCTTGTTCCAGCTGGTGACGCGGCCCTCCTCGTCCATCGTGATGATGGCGTAGTCCTTGGCGCTTTCGGCCACCATGCGCATGCGCGCCTCGCTGGCGCGCGCCTGTTCCTCGGCATGGCGGCGCGCCGTGATGTCGAAGAAGGTCATCACCGCGCCTTCGATGCGGTCTTCGTTGGTGCGATAGGGCAGCAGGCGCACGATGTAACAGCGGCCGTCGTTGCTGCGCACTTCGCGCTCGACCAGGCGCAGCGTGTCGAAGGTGGCGCTGACGTCCCCGGCCAGCTGGTCGTAGTCGAGCTTATGGGTCAGGTCGAGCAGCGAGCGGCCGACGTCGGTCGCGATGATCGAGAACAGGTCGACGGCGCGCGGCGTGAAGCGCTTGATGCGCAGGCCACTGTCGACAAAGATGGTGGCGATGTCGGTCGAGGCGATCAGGTTGTTCAGGTCGTCGTTGGCCTTGCCGGTTTCCTCGACCTTGACCTTGAGCTCGAAATTGACCGTCACCAGCTCTTCGTTCACCGATTGCAGCTCTTCCTTGCTGGTTTCGAGTTCCTCAGCGGCCGAGCGCAGCTCTTCGTTGATGGCCTGCAGCTCTTCGTTCGAGGCGCGCAGCTCTTCGGTGGAGATCTCGGAATACTCGATCGTCTCCTGCAACTGCTCGCGCTTGCGCTGCAGCTCGGCCTCGAGCTGGGACAGGACCACGTCGTGGCTGCCGTCCGGACGCGGCGGCTGCGCGCCGTCCGGCCCTTCCTCGACCCGGTTGAACAGCACCAGCAGGTAGTCGGTTTCGGACTCCTCGTCGCGGAAGGCGCGCACCGTGGCCGCCACCGCGCCCTGCGCCTCGCCGCCGGCCAGTTCGATCGGCCGGCATTCGACGCTGCCGCCGTTCTGCGCCACCTGGTACATGGCCGAGCGCAGCTCCAGGCGCAGTTCGGGCAGCACCAGCGTCAGCAGGTTGCGCGACGGTTCGCCGCCGCCCATGCGCAGGTACTGGCCGGCCTGCTCCGACACATAGACCAGGTTGCCCTCGCGGTCGACCACGACCGACGGCGGGGCGAACTGGGCCAGCGCGCGCTGGTGCATCTCGGCATAGGTGCTGGCGCGCCTGCCGGGCAGCTTGGGCCGGCTGACTTCCGGCAGGCGCACCCCGTACAGGGCCGAGGACGGATTCTGGTAATGCAGCTGGCGCCCGGTGGTGCGCGCGCGGTAGATGCGATTCTTCTTGTCGACCGGGATGAAATAGTCGGCCACCGACTCGGCCGACTCGGACGAACCGAGGAACAGGTAGCCGCCGGGCTTGAGCGCGAAATGGAAGGTCTGCAGCACCCGCATCTGCACGTCGCGGTTCAGGTAGATCAGCAGGTTGCGGCAGCTGACCAGGTCGAGCCGCGAGAACGGCGGGTCGCGCAGCAGGTTGTGCGAGGCGAACAGGATGCGGTCGCGCAGCGACTTGCGGATGCGGTAGCGGCTGTCCTCGCGCTTGAAATACTGGCGCAGGCGGCTGGGCGCGACGTCGGTGATGATCGAGCCCGGATAGGTGCCGGCGCGCGCGGCGTCGATCGCATGGTCGTCGATGTCCGAGGCGAACACCTGGAACGCCGGCGGCGTTTCCATCAGCGCGGCCTGGTCGGCCATCAGCATCGCCAGCGAATACGCCTCTTCGCCGCTGGCGCAGGCCGCGACCCAGGCGCGCACCTCGTCGCCGGCGGCGCGGTCCTTGAACAGCTCGGGCATGATGTCGCGCTCGAGCGAATCGAAGGCTTCGCGGTCGCGGAAAAAGTTGGTCACGCCGATCAGCATGTCGTCGAGCAGCGCCTTGTTCTCGCCGACGTCGCCGCGCAGCAGGTCGCGGTAGTCGGGCAAGGTGCGCATCTGGCGCACCTGCATGCGCCGCTCGATGCGGCGCAGCACGGTGGCGCGCTTGTAATGGCGGAAATCGTGGCCGGTGCGGGTCAGCAGCGAGGCGATGATCTCCTGCAGCGCCTCTTCGGTGCCGGCTTCCAGCTCGGCCGGCGTGGCGGCATGCTCGATCGGCGCTTCGAGGTTGCCCGGCGGCGGCAGTTCGATGCGCTTGGCGTTGTCCCACAGGTCGACCAGCTTCTGCGGCATCTCGACCACGGGCATGACGAAGTCGACCGCACCGGTACCGATCGCGGCCACCGGCATGCCGTCGTGTTCCGCGTCGTCCGGCAATTGCACGATGGTGACGCCGCCCTGCTCCTTGACCCGCGACAGGCCCACGGCGCCGTCGGAGCCGGTGCCGGACAGCACGATCGCGACCGAGCGCTCGCGGTGCACCTGGGCCAGGGTGCGGAAGAACAGGTCGATCGCCACGTGCTGGCCGCGCGGACGCTGCAGTTCCTCGACGATCAGGAGGCCGTCCATCATCGTCAGGTGCACGTTGGGCGCGATCACGTAGACGTGGCCGGGTTCGATCTGGACCCGCGAGGTCACCTGCACCACCGGCATGCGGGTGGCGCGCTGGAGGATCGATGCGGCCGAGCTCGGATGCCTGGGCGACAGGTGCAGGATGACGACGAACGCCATCTCGTGGGCCGACGGCATGTTCTCGAACAGGCGCTGCAGGGCGGGCAGGCCGCCGGCCGAGGCGCCTATCCCGACCACCGGGAAATGGAGGTTGCTGGGAACGATGCCCGGCTCGGTGGGCAGGACACTGGTGGCGACGGCGGGATCGGACATCTCGAGGCTCAACGATGTAGTTGTGTGGGAGTCTAGTCGATCCGCCATGTCTTTTGGACGAAATGTAAGAAAAAAACTTAATTTCCACGCAACCAAATTCGCACGATTGTGCTTGTCGGCGTTGCCATGCACGCAGGATTCGCCGCAGCCAGCCTTTCATTCTTCGCGCCAAGCCATTCACCATGCATGCTGATCGATTCGGCATGCCCGGGCGGCGCTCGCCTGCCCGGCTTGTGCGGCGCCAAATCCAGCGCACGGCGACGGCGCACCTTGAATCGACGGGCCCGCCAGTTCGACGCAAGCCCTTGTTTATCAAGGAGAATTATCATGTGGCACACGCCTTACCGCATTGCCCTGTTCCTGCTGTCCTTCGCCGTGGCCGGCGCCGCCTGCGCCTACCCCGAGTACCGGGTGACGATCGTCGGTCCGCCCGGCAGCAGCGCCGCCGACATCAACCAGGCCGGCGCCGTGGCAGGCAGCTACCCGGTCGGCGGAACGAACCATGGCTTCATCAACCGCGGCAAGGGCCTGGTCAAGCTCGGCGCGCTGGGCAGCGCCAGCGGCGCGGTGGCCGTCAACGACAAGGGCGAGGTGCTCGGCAACTGGGTCGGCGCCGACGGCCGCTTGCGCGGCTTTATCTATTCCTGCGGCGCGCAGCGCGACATCGGCGTGATCGGCGCCGGCTCGATCTACAGCGACATCAACAACGCGGGCTTCACCATCGCCACCAGCTACGCAGACAGCGACCCGAGCGGCTACCTGCGCGCGCCGAACGGTCGCTTGACGGCCATCGGCCACCTGCCGGTCGAGCACCCGATCACCCAGGTCTACGCGCTCAACAACCGCAACCAGGTCGCCGGCAAGTCGGGGCCGCTGGAATTCCCGGAGCAGCCCTACCGCGCCATCATCTGGACCAGGGGCACGCTGCGCGACCTGGGCGACTTCGGCGTGACGCCCAACAGCGCCAATGCCATCAACGACCGCGGCCAGGCCACGGGCTTCGCCTCGGTCACGACCGGCGGCCCGCACGACCGCGTGGCCTATTTGTACAGTAACGGCCGGCTGCTCAATATCGACGGCGCCAACGTTCCCGGACAGACCTACAGCGAAGGAACGGGCATCAATAACCACGGCCACATCGTCGGCAACCACCAGCAACTGCAAGGCTTCGTCTGGCGCGGCAAGCGGATGCAGAGCCTGAACGCGCTGGTCGATCCGAAGCTGGGCTGGAACATCGGCGCGCCCGAAGCCATCAACGACGCCGGCCAGATCGCCGCCACCGCCGTCCGCGCGGGCGTGCAATATGCGATCCGGCTCGACCTGATCCGGCCGCACGGCCTGGCGGCGCCGGCGCCGGACGCCGACCAGGCGGCCGAACTGGCCGCCGTCGCGCCGCCGCCAGCGCAGGCGGCGGCGCTGGCGCGGGCCGAGGCCGAAGCGCAGGCGCGCGAACGCGTGCAACCGGTCGCGCAGTAAGGCCGCCACTCTCATCCATCGAGGAGATCGTCATGTACCTGCATCATCGCGTGTCGCTGGTCCTGCTGTCGTTCACCGTGGCCGGCGCTGCCAGCGCCTATCCCGAGTACCGGGTGACGGTGGTCGGCCCTGCCAATAGCTGGGTCTACGGCATCAACAACGCCGGCGTGGTGGTCGGCGACTATTCCGCAGGCGGCGACCGACGACGCGCCTTCCTCAACCGCGGCAAGGGCCTGGTCGACCTGGGCGCCCTGACGGGCGTGTGGAGTTCGGCCAGCGGCATCAACGACCGGGGCGAGGTGGTCGGCAACTGGCGCAGCGCCGACGGGCGCCAGCGCGGCTTCATCTACGCCTGCGGCAAGGCGCGCGACATCGGCACGATTCCCGGCAAGGTCACCGGCTACAGCGACATCAACGACGCCGGCTACATCACCGCCTCGGGCCGCAATCCGGCCACCGGTGAAACGCTCGGCTACCTGCGCGCACCGAACGGCGCCTTCACCCACCTGGGCGCGATTGCCTGGGACGGCAACGGCGCGCCGGAAACCGTTCCCGCCGCGCTCAACAACCGCAACCAGATCACCGGCCGGTCCGGGCGCTTCAATTCCCCGGAGCCGGGATACCGCGCCTTCGTCTGGAAGAACGGCGCGATCCGCGACCTGGGCGACCTGGGTTCGACGCCCAACACCGGACACGCGATTAACGACCGCGGCCAGATCACCGGCGAGGCATACCTGCCCGCCGGGCCGCGCGACAGTTCCGCTTTCCTGTACAGCCACGGACGGATGATCATGCTCGATACCCGCCCGGCCACCGAGTACAAGTTCAGCAGCGGCAACAGTATCAACAACCGCAGCCACGTGGTCGGCACCAGCAACCATCTGTCGGGTTTCATCTGGCGCGGCAAGCGCATGGAGAGCCTCAACGCGCTGATCGATCCGGCATCGGGCTGGGACATCAGCAACCCGGTCGCCATCAACGACGCCGGCCAGATCGCGGCCGTCGCCAGCCGCAACGGCGTGCGCTACGCGGTGCGCCTGGACCTGATCCGCCCACACACCAACCCGGCGCCGGCGCTGGAGCCCGAGGCCCGGGCCGAGCTGCTGGCCTTCCCTGCATCGCCGGCACTGGAGGCGGCGCTGGCCAAGGCCGAGGCGCAGGCCCAGGCACGCGAGGTGGCGCGGCCGGTGGCGCAGTGAGTCTTGCAGCAAGCCTCGCAGTAGACCTCGCAGTAGACCTGATCAATCCAAGGAGATCGTCATGTACTTGCGTCATCGCCTGTGCCTGGTCCTGATGTGGTTCACGCTGGCCGGCGCCGCCGGCGCCTACCCGGAGTACCGGGTCACGGTGGTGGGCCCCGCCAACAGCTCGGTCGCCGGCATCAACCAGGCCGGCGTGGTGGCCGGCACCTACCAGCCTGCCCCCGGCGTGACCCGCGCCTTCCTCAACCGCGGCAAGGGCCTGGTCGACCTGGGCGCCCTGAAGGGCAGCCAGAGCAGCGCCACCGGCATCAACGACAAGGGCGAGGTGCTCGGCAACTGGCTCGGCGCAGACGGCCTGTCGCGCGGCTTCATCTACTCCTGCGGCAAGGCGCGCGACATCGGCGCCATTCGCGGCAGGATCACCAGCCACACCGCCATCAACAACGCCGGCCACGTCACCCTGTTCGGCATCGATCCGGACACCAACGAGACACGCGGCTACCTGCGCGCGCCGAACGGCGCCCTCACCAGCCTCGGCGCGCTGCCGGGCATCCCCTCGGTGAACAATCCGTTCGCGCTCAACAACCGCAACCAGGTCACCGGGCAGTCCGGCCAATATAACGTTCCAGAGGATGTTTTCGGCGCCTATGTCTGGAGCAAGGGCGTTATCCGTGACCTCGGCAACCTGGGCACGGTGCCCAACCGCGGCAATGCGATCAACGACCGGGGCCAGATCACGGGCGAGGCGACGCTGGCGACGGGCTTTCGTGACCAGGTGGCCTTCTTGTACAGCAACGGCCGCATGGTCAGCCTCGACGACCGCCCCGTCACCGAGGACATCTACAGTGGCGGCGCCGGCATCAACCTCCGCGGCCACGTGGTCGGTTTCAGCAACCACCTGTCCGGTTTCATCTGGCGCGGCAAGCGGATGGAAAGCCTGAACGCGCTGGTCGATCCCAGGCTGGGCTGGAACATCGCGAACCCGCGCGCCATCAACGACGCTGGCCAGATCGCGGCCACGGCCTACCGCAACGGGGTGCAGTATGCGGTGCGCCTGGACCTGATCCGTCCCCACCCCGACGCGGCGCCGGCGCCGGAGGCGGATGCGACGGCCGGGATGGCATCGCTGTCGCAGTCGCCGGCCCTGGAGGCGGCGCTGGCCAAGGCCGAAGCCCAGGCCCAGGCGCGCGAGGTGGCGCGGCCGGTCGCGCAGTGATGAAGCGGTTGGCGCGCGCAAGGCGCCGGAGTGCGCCAACCGGTGACGACGCGGGTCCCATGCGGCCTGCGCCACTCCGGCGCGCTTTCCAACAACCCAAGGAGATCGTCATGCATTTTCGTCATCGCCTGTCCCTGGTCCTGATGTCGTTCACCCTGGCCGGCGCGGCCTGGGCCTATCCCGAGTACAAGGTCACGGTGGTGGGGCCAGCCAACAGCACGGCCGCCGACATCAACAATGCCGGCGTGGTGGTCGGCTATTATCCTTATTCCCCGACGGCCAATCACGCCTTCCTCAATCGCGGCAAGGGCCTGGTCGACCTGGGCACGCTGAAAGGCACGGCCAGCGTCGCCGTCGCCATCAACGACAAGGGCCAGGTGCTGGGCCAATGGACCACCAGCGGCGGCCAGCAGCGCGGCTTCATCTACGACTGCGCCAGATTGCGCGATATCGGCGTCATCGGCGGCAGGTTCACCACCTGGCGCGACATCAACAACGCCGGCTACATCACCGCCTTCGCGTCCGATACGCCCTTCAATGAAGGCATCAGCAGCTTCCTGCGCGCGCCGAACGGCGCGCTGACGGATATCGGCGACCTGCCCAACGACTTCCCGGGCCCGCCCCCGATCACCTTCTCCGCTTCGCTCAACAACAAGAACCAGATCGCCGGCGAATCCGGGCCGCTGACCTTCCCCGACCAGCCGCTGCGTTCCTTCATCTGGACCAAGGGCAAGATGCGCGACCTCGGCGACTTTGGCTTCACGCCCAACGGCGCGCTGTCCATCAACGACCGCGGCCAGGCCACCGGCTATGCCGGGGTGCCGACCTTCTTCCGCAACCGGGTCGCCTTCCTGTACAGCCGCGGGCGCCTGATCGACATCGACGGCCGTCCGCCCACCGTGGAGCGCTCGAGCGAAGGCACCGGCATCAACAACCGCGGCCACATCGTCGGCGGCAGCGATCACCTGTCCGGCTTCATCTGGCGCGGCAAGAAGATGCAGAGCCTGAACGCGCTGATCAATCCAGCCTCGGGCTGGGACATCCGCGATCCCCGCGCCATCAACGATGCGGGACAGATCGCGGCCAATGCCTATCGCAACGGGATACGGTACGCGGTGCGGCTCGACCTGATCAAGCCGCACGTGGACGCCGTGCCGCCGGCCGAGCATGACGAGGAGCCGTCGGTGGAGACGCCGCCTTCGCCGCAGGCCGCGGCGAAGCGGGCGCAGGAAGAGGCTGAAGGGATCGCGAAAGAGGTGGTGAAACCCGTGGCCCAGTAAGGCGGCAAGGACGCGCGCGCTACCGGAGCGCGCGCTCCCTGGTCGCATACCGGCTCGGCGACGACACCAGTCGCGGCTTCGTCAACCGGGGCAAGGGCGTGGTGGTGCTGGGGCCGCTGCGCGGCGTGCCCAGCAATGCCGCCGCCATCAACGACAGGGGCGAAGTGCTCGGCAACTGGATCGCGCCGACGGCCTGTGGCAAGGTTATGTCTATGCCTGCGGCAAGCAGCGCAACATCGGCCTCATCTACGCCAGCACCTTCTACCGGGACATCAACAACGCCGGCCACATTATCGCGAATGCCGCCACGACGGATCGCCCCGGCCTGCATGGCATCCTGCGCGCACCGAACGGCAGTTTCCGGGACCTGGGCAGCGTGGCCGCCTGGTCAACATCGACCCCACTCCCGCCACCGGGCTGCGGTATAGCGAAGGCAAGGGCGTCAACAACCACGGTCATATCGTCGGCGACAGCAGCGAGCTGGGCGGCTTCATCTGGCGTGGCAAAAGAATGCAGAGCCTGGGGACGCTGATCGATCCCAGGCTGGGGTGGACCTTCATCAATCCCGTGGCGATCAACGACGCCGGGCAGATCGCAACCAGCGCCGTGCGCAATGGCGTGCAATACGCCGTGCGGCTGGACTTGATCCGCCCCTACCCGAGCGCCGCGCCGGCGCCGGACGCCGATGAGGCGGCCGAGATGGCGGCCCTGGCGGCGCCACCGGCGCAAGAGGCGGCGCAAGCCAGGGCCGAAGCCGCAGCGCAGGCGCGCGAGGTGGCGCTGCCGGTGCGGCAATAAGGGGCTTATGCCGCGTCGGCGCGATCCGTCCTGGCGGCCTGGACCCGCTTGAGCGCGCTCTCCGGATCCAGTCCCGCCATGATCAGGTTGATGATTTCCTGCTTGTCTTCCTGCCCGATCCACTCGCAGTCCTTGCGGTGCGAGCAGAAATAGGCATACCAGGAGACATCGGCCGGGCGCTCCTTGCGCGGCTTCAGGCGGGCCGGCACGGCGGCGCGCTGCGCGCTGGCGAACGCCGGCAGTTGCGCGTCGGCGCCCGACCAGTCGAATGCGGCGGCGGCGCGCCGGTCGGCTTCCCAATCGCCATCGTATCCCTTGGACGGCAGCATGCTTTCCTGGTCGACCGCGAGACTCGACAGCCTGGGCCAGGCATGGGCGGCGCAAAAGGCGTCGACAAAGCGCAGCTTCATGCCGATGCCGATCGGGACCGCCCGGCCGAGCACCGCATCTTTCGGATGCAGCGAGCGCGCCAGCGTCAGCAAATCCTTGAAGCCGATCGGCGCGCCCTGCCCCGATCTCGCGTGGTGCGCCAGCGCTTCGTAGACGCGCACGCCGACCTCGATGTCGTTGACGGTGATTTGCTGCTCTGCTCTGGCGTTGCCGGTCATGCGCCTTCTCGGGACGGGTGGTCGATGGGCATCATTATGCATGAGTGCGACCTCGACCTCTCTCGGCTCAGCGCTTGACCGTGCGCCCAAGGAAGTCGCGCATCAGGCGTGCGATCTGCTCGCCGTCCTCTTCCAGCGCGAAATGACCGGTGTCGAGCAGGTGCAGCTCGGCCTTGGGCAGGTCGCGCAGAT
Source organism: Massilia sp. UYP32 (assembly GCF_050434365.1). NCBI lineage: Bacteria > Pseudomonadati > Pseudomonadota > Betaproteobacteria > Burkholderiales > Oxalobacteraceae > Massilia > Massilia sp. UYP32. The sequence continues at coordinate 44,937 of NZ_JBNDIK010000017.1, read as the reverse complement.
AGGGGGTGGCGCCTTCCGCCGGAAAGATCTTGTCGTTCTTGCCCCAGACGATCAGCATCGGCGGCTGGTGCTTGCGGAAATACGCCTGCCAGCCCGGATACAACGGCGGATTCGTGCCGTAGCTGTAGAACATCTCGAGCTGGATCGCCTTGTTGCCGGGGCGGTCCATATAGGCCTGGTCGAGCACGGCGGAATCGGGACTGACGTGGCCGGCAGGGTCACGGTAGCCTTCGGCATACTGCCAGCGCGTGGCGTCGAATTCGAACAGGGGCCGCAGCTTGGCCGCGTTGGCTTCGCTCTTGTCCTTCCAGTAGGCCTTGGCCGGCGCCCAGAACGGATTGTCCAGCCCCTCGTCATAGGCGTTGCCGTTCTGGACCACGATGGCGCTGATGCGCTCCGGATGGCTGGCGGCGAGGCGATAGCCGATCGGCGCGCCATAATCCATCACGTACATGGCGTAGCGGGTCAGGCCAAGCTTGGTGGTGAACTTGTCGATCGTCGCGGCCAGGTTGTCGAAGCTGTAGGTGTAGCGCTCCATCGGCGGCTGGTCGCTCTGGCCGTAGCCGGGATAGTCGGGCGCGATCACGCGGTAGCGGTCGGCCAGCTTCGGGATCAGCTCGCGGAACATGTGCGACGAGGTCGGGAAGCCATGCAGCAGCAGGATGGCCGGGGCGTTCTTCGGGCCGGCTTCGCGATAGAAAACCTTGACGCCGTCGACGTCGACCTTGTGATAGCTGACGGTGGCCGCGGCCCGTGACGCCGGCGCTGCCGGGGCCGGCGCGGCGCCGTGGACTGGCTGGATCAGCGCGGCAAACAGCGTCGCGCAGGCGGTGAGCGCAAGGCCCACGCGATGGAGGCGAAGAGCAGTCATGATCATCCTCTTTCAGGTTCATTGTCGTGAATAGAACGGCACTGCTGGCGTTACCCGTGACAGGTGACGCCAGCAGTGTCGCGCGGCCGGGCTGGGAGGAGAATCGGCGCTGGACGCAATTCAGTGTTACGTCTCGAGCAATGGCGTCGCATGGCGCATGCGGTCGTGGCGTGCCGGCGTGTTTCGTTGTGACGTCTCGCGCCTTCGCAGTCTCGACGCGATCCTGGGAAAATGACGTGTACGGAGCCGTGTCAAAAGCTGTTTCTCATCGCATTCACGCACTTGCCCGCGCCGCGCGGATGCTGGCGGTGAGGCGCAGAGCTCAGGCTGCGTTCCGGCACGGATGTCGATGCCGCCGTCCACGCGCAGATCGGTCCTTCTCAGCTAGGGAGCCGTCGACACGCGAAGGTCGGTTTGCCCGGCAAGGCGCGGGCTAATCGTTTGCGTCAGATATTGCGCGGCGGAGCGGCTGTATGAAGGCCGCATATGCATGGTGTCGGTGTACGCCGGCGCGCCGTCCGCGCCGAGGACAGGGCACATATTGTCCTTGCACAGGGATGTACTGGGGTCGATCAGCTCCGCGCCGACGGATCGTGCGATCTCGATGATGTGGTTTCGCGATGCCGCATTATCTGCAATGAATCGATCGAGCTTGAGCGGTTCAATGCGCGGCAGTGGCTTGATGCTGTCGAACCGCGACCCGGTGATCATGTTCCGAGGGTCGAACGATGGCCCCGTTGGCGGCTGCTGCAACAGGAATACCTGTTTGCCCAGTGCCTTCAGTTCCTGCAGGCTGCGCGCGAGCGTGCGGTAAGCTTCTTCTTTCGCAAGCTGGTCGGGAAACTCCAGCAGCTTGACGCCATCATCAAACGCCAGGCTCCCGCCATGAGGGTCCTGGAAATAGCCGGACCAGGCGGCGCCCACGACGACCGCTTCGACTTCCGGACGCTTGGCAAACGCGTAGCCGTCTTCCACCGTCGCCAGACAGCGGATGTATCTGTATTTCGGCAAAGGGATGACATGAGGAATCGGCAGGCAACTTCCGTGTGTGGCGAAAACAGCCGAACGAAACCGTCCAGGCTGGTCCGAAACGGCATGTCCAATGAACGGACCATAATGCTCCATGACCGAATCGCCGAGAAAAACGGTCACGCCAGGCGCGCGGCCATCCACCTTCTGGAACAAGGAATTCCCATAGCGAAGGGGACTGAGTCTGGCGCCCGGGAAATCGCTGTCATTGAGCGCATTGAGGTAGATTTCCGCGCCTGGCGCGTGAAGACGTTCCCGAATGAAGCCCGCGTGGATGAGCACACCTGCGAGCACCATCACGGCCATGCCGGTGGCAAGCGTGCGTACCGTCCGGCCGCGCACACTTGCTCTACGTATTGGCAATTCAAGGAAGCGGTAGGTAAGGATGGCAAGCACGAAAGCCGCAGCAACCAAACCGGCGCGAACGAGAAAACCGGGCTTTTCGCCATTGACGATCAAGCCATACGACAGCAAGGGCCAGTGCCAGAGGTAGAGGGGATAACTGATCAGGCCTGTTGCGACGACAAGACGCGTGCTCAACAGCTTACGGTTGATGACTGTGTCAGGACCAGCCATGATCAGCAGGAATGCTCCACCAACCGGGAGCAGCGCCCACCAGCCCGGGAAAGCGTCTTGCGTGCCGATGAAGGCAAAGCCCGCGACCAGCAACAGCGCACCGGCGATCGAGGCCAACTGCGCCCAGCGGCCGGACCAGTCGCGGAAACGCAGGTGCAGATAGGCTCCTATGCCACCTGTCATCAATTCCCAGAAGCGTGTCGCCGGAGAGTAAAAAGCGGCCGTTGCGTCGCTCGCCGTGAGCGCCAGGTTGGCCATGAAGGAGCCGGCAAACACGGTGCACAGCAGGACCAGGACTCCGGTCCTGTACTTGACCATCAACCAGAGCATCAAGGGCCACAGCAGATAGAACTGCTCCTCGATCCCGAGCGACCACAGATGCAGCAAGGGCTTGGTCAATCCTGCGTTGTCGAAGTAGCCGGCCTCGCTCCAGAGCAATAAATTGGAGACGAACAACCCACCCGCGCTGACATGTCGTGCGACCTGCTTGAACTCATCGGGTAACAGGACGATCCAGCCGAAGCCGACTGTGGCGACAAGGACGAGTAGCAGTGCCGGAAAAATACGCCTGACACGGCGCGCGTAGAATTCGAGGATGCTGAAGCGATCCTGTTCCAGTGCAGACAGGATGATCGAGGTAATGAGGTAGCCGGAGATGACGAAAAAGATGTCTACCCCGATGAAACCGCCGGGCAGATAGTTTGGCCAGCCGTGATACAGCACTACTGCAATGACTGCTACCGCGCGCAAGCCGTCGATATCGGGACGGTAGTCGGTGAGTTTCTGATGACGGGATGCCGCTGCAGTGTTCACGTCCCCTCCGCTCGTTCAAATTGACAGGCAAGCAAGCCATGTTGATGCTTACACATCTGAACGTGAGCGGGAATCGATTTGAACGGGCTTTAATGACAATCAAAGTGCTCGCTACTGTGGCAATTTCTCAGAGCACATTAATTGGACTCAACACAGCCCGCTGCTTACTTGTTTACTCGGACGGCATCAAAGAACCAGCCCTTCCAAAATATAACCAGCCTGTTCCGATTCAAGATAAAAACCGTAGTGCAACTTATTTCAACAGCCGTGACCGGATTGGGTAGCTTGAGTCCTTCGACGTTCGAATTCCATCCTTTACGCAAATACAAGGTCGGCTCAACTTTCTGCGCTTCAAATTCCGTATCTCCGCAATCTTGGTCACCGAACGCGACTTTATCTTTCCTTATCGTAAAAATATGACCGACTAGTTGCGCTGCTTCGCGTTCATCAAGTGATGTGATGTCAGCGCTATCAATCGGCTTGGTAAATCGCCATTGCCCCGTTACGATACGTTCTATCGAATCTGATGCGTTGACTGAAGGCGACGCCACAAGAGTGAGCGCCAAGAAAAATTGCAGGAAAATGGCGCCGCGTATCAAGGCTATAAGTCCAGGGACTGACATTTGTAATTCTCCTCATTTGCTAGTGGCAGCAGCTTTTTCAGCTCGGAATGGTGCGCTCTCTTCGGCACGCCTCTTGATTAACCCAGGAGCTATCACCAGCTTCTTTTTTCCTTTCTCGACTACAGTAACCTTGATCATTAACGACATATTGTTGGCAGCACCGGCAAAATCTCCTCGATTCACAAATCTAAAAGTTTCTCTGGATCCGTTCGCGCCCGCGTTATAAGCCAGACTGCAAAGCGCATCGAACTGAGCTTGATTAGGTGCAACAGTGATATTGCGGTGAATGATTGCCTCCGTCTCCGCAATCTTTCGCTCAAATTCTTGGTCAACCATCTTGACTGATACCTTCTTGCCCAACTCTTCTTTTGTGCAAACACCTCTGTGAGCGAGGATACCTACGCCCCAAGTGCAATGCCCCTTGTTTTTCCCCATATCGTTGTAATACCGATATATGGCCTTTTCGGTCGCCCGAAGACGGGCACGTCCATCCGGCGACATTTTCATTGTGGCATTGGGTCGTGGAGACTTGGGATTGTTGCTACTCATATCTAGCTCCATAATCGAAAGAAATGCTCAACTTATCATTATGGAAATCAGAGTCATTGATGTCTCACAAGCAGGCTCTGCATTAGTTAAGGCAGCATAGTCAGCTCAACAATACTGGAGGAATCATGGCAATTGACGTCTATTTGCAAATCGATGGGATCAAAGGCGAGTCGCAGGACGACAAGCATAGAGACTGGATTGAATGTACATCGGTGAATTGGGGACTCATTCAACCCCGTAGCGCAACCGCATCGACCGGCGGGGGCCATACGGCAGAAAGAGTCGAGCTCGAAGAGGTTACGTTCAGCAAAATGGCGGACTTGTCATCGCCAATTCTTATGCAGACCTGCGCGATGGGCAAGACCATTCCAAAAGCAAAGTTCGAATTCATGCGCGCCGACGGCAACGGAAACCCAATCAAGTATTTCGAAATAGACCTGGAAAATATCCTGATCGGCGCAATTTCACCCGGCATCGAGGCAGGCGCGATTTTACAAGAGCATGTGAGCCTGAAATTCTCCAAAGTGAAATGGAAATACACGCAACAGAAAATCGGCGGTGGCGGTGGCGGCTCGACGGTTGGTGGATGGGATTTAGCCGCCAATAAGGTTGCGTGAGCGAATAAATTCAGGAATCCCCGAAACACCGGGGATTTGTCGTTTTTGCAATTGGTCGTGCCAGAAAAGCAGTATGAGTGACAAAGCGCGGCTGGATATCTTGCGGCCCCGTCAAAGAGCGCCAAGGCAAGCCGGGCCCTGCGCTGGCATGCGCTCCAGCCCTTACCGGCAACGATTCTCGCGTGTGCCAAGAGTTGCACAGCGCAAAGTAAAAAGGGTTACGCAATTGCGTAACCCTTCAACTTTGTTGGTAGGCCTCCCGTGAGTCGAACACGGCACCAACGGATTATGAGTCCGCTGCTCTAACCAAGCATGAGCTAGAGGCCCAGAAACTGGTACGGTGGAAAGTGAACTCGCCACCTGCTCACCGGCTGGACACCAGATGAGCGAAGTGGCGAGAGCATATTGCCTTTACTGCCAGTACGTCAAGCCTTCACGACCAATCAGCTGCTGCCCTCGAGGAAGCTCTTCAGCTTGTCCGAGCGCGATGGGTGACGCAGCTTGCGCAGCGCCTTCGCCTCGATCTGGCGAATCCGCTCGCGGGTCACGTCGAACTGCTTGCCCACTTCTTCCAGCGTGTGGTCGGTCGACATCTCGATGCCGAAGCGCATGCGCAGCACCTTGGCTTCGCGTGGCGTCAGCGAGTCGAGCACGTCCTTCACCACGCCGCGCATCGAGGCGTGCAGGGCCGCATCCGACGGCGCCAGGGTGTTGTTGTCCTCGATAAAATCGCCCAGATGCGAATCGTCGTCGTCACCGATCGGCGTTTCCATGGAGATTGGCTCTTTCGCAATCTTCATGATCTTGCGAATCTTATCTTCCGGCATTTCCATCTTGATCGCGAGGGTCGCCGGATCCGGTTCGGCGCCGGTCTCTTGCAGGATCTGGCGCGAGATCCGGTTCATCTTGTTGATCGTTTCGATCATGTGCACCGGAATACGGATCGTGCGCGCCTGGTCCGCGATCGAGCGGGTAATCGCCTGGCGAATCCACCACGTTGCGTACGTCGAGAATTTATAGCCGCGACGGTATTCGAACTTGTCCACCGCCTTCATCAGGCCGATATTGCCTTCCTGGATCAGGTCGAGGAATTGCAGGCCGCGGTTGGTGTACTTCTTGGCGATCGAAATCACCAGACGCAAGTTCGCCTCGGTCATTTCGCGCTTGGCCTTGCGGGCCTTCATTTCACCAGCCGCCATTTGACGGTTGATGTTGCGCAGGTCTGGCAATGGCAGCACGACGCGCGCCTGCAGGTCGATCAGGCGTTGCTGCAGTTCCTTGATCGTCGGGATATTACGGCCCAGGATGGCGCTATAGGCGTGGCCGGCGTCCACTTCGCCGTCGACCCATTCCAGGTTCGTCTCGTTGCCCGGGAAGACCTTGATGAAGTGGGCGCGCGGCATGCCGCAGCGGTTCACCGCGACGTCGAGGATCTGCTTCTCGATGTGGCGCACTTCGTCGACCTGGCCGCGCAAGGTGTCGCACAGCTTCTCGACCACCTTGGCCGTGAAGCGGATGCCCAGCAGCTCGTTGGAGATCGCTTCTTGCGCCTTGACGTAGGCTTTCGAGTTGTAGCCGTCCTTCTCGAAGGCCTTGCGCATCTTGTCGAATTGCTGGCCGATCTCGTCGAACTTGCCGAGGGCGGCGGCTTTCAGGGCCTCGAGCTGCTCGGCCGAGTAGCCCGCGGCGGCGCCGGTGCCGGTCGAGGCTTCTTCTTCCTCTTCCTCTTCTTCGGCGTCCTCTTCGTCTTCTTCATCCTCATCGGAATCGGTCGAGGCTGGGGCGACCGCGCTCGGCGACGTCTCTTCGCCTTCCTCGGGGTCGACCATGCCGTCGACGATCTCGTCGATCTTGATTTCGTCGCGCTCGATCTTGTTGGCGGCGTCGATGATCTCGGCAATGGTCACCGGGCAGGCGGAGATCGCCTGGATCATGTCCTTCAGGCCATCCTCGATGCGTTTCGCGATCTCGATCTCGCCTTCGCGCGTGAGCAGCTCGACCGAGCCCATCTCGCGCATATACATGCGGACCGGGTCGGTGGTACGGCCGAAGTCGGAGTCGACCGTCGACAGCGCGGCCTCGGCGGCAGCCTCGGCTTCGTCGTCGCTCGTGACGTTCGGAACGTTATCGGACAGCAGCAGCGTCTCGGCATCGGGCGCGTGCTCGTACACAGCGATGCCCATGTCGTTGAAGGTACCGATGATGCCTTCGATCGCTTCCGGATCGACGATGTTCTCGGGCAGGTGGTCGTTGATCTCGGAATACGTGAGGAAGCCGCGCTCCTTGCCCGACTTGATCAGGGCCTTGAGCTTGTTGCGGCGCAGCTCGAGCTCTTCCTCGCTGGCTTCGGTATCGGACGAGAACGCATCTTTCAGCAGCGCTTTTTCTTTGGCCTTGCGGTCCTTGGCCTTGGCCTTGTCCGCCGCCTTCAGCTCGGCGCGCTCGACCGCGTTCAGTGCGGCGATCTCGTCGTTCTCGGGGGTGAATTCCTTCGGCTTGCGGCCACGCCGTCCCGGCACCTTGACGGAAGGCAGGACGTAGCCCGACGTGTCGATCGCGGCCAGGGTAGCCGCATCGGTCGTCTGGCTGACAGGCGCTGGGTTCGCCGTACGAACCTCGGCCTTGTCTTGCGAATTGTCCGCCTTGGCGGCAGACGCTCTCGTGGTTTTCGCAGCCACGTTGGTTTCGGGTTTCTTGGTTGGCACAGGCGCTTTCGATGTCACAACGACTAACTTTACGATGGTTAAAAATAAAGTTTTGTTACCTTACATCATCCTGCAGGCACAAATCCATGGGCCTCGCTAACTGAAACACCACGCGTCCGATTGAACCGAAAATCGTTTCAACAGTTGCAATAGTTAGCGTTTTATTATAGCACGCACCCCACCTTTTTCCAGTTGCGAGCGCCTGGGAGTCCAGGGCGGAGCCAGGTGATCATCGGGGTGCCATCTCGGCAGCAGCCTCGCGGGCCAGAAGGTCCTGCTGAGCAACAATCTCGCGGTAGCGAGCACTCACCTGATCTGGGGTCAATCCAGAAGAAAACAACTGGTTAAGCTCCTGTTTTAACGAATCCATCTTGATCTGTCGCACAGAACTTAACAGAACAATGCGGTCTCCATCGACCTCATTTTCCGGCTCCGCCGCGATTTCGGCGATCATCGCGTCGTATTCATTCGTCACTTCCCTGAGCTGCTGGGACAGGGCCGCGAAGGTGCCGTGTTCGCCCAGCGCCTGCGCGGTCTCGACCAGGTGGCGCAGGCGATCGGAACTTTCTTCTCCAAAATAATCGAAGGCCTGCAGCGCCTGCTCGTCGAGCAGCAGGGCCAGGTGCGGGTGCGCGACCAGGATGCGCAGCATCTTGAGCTCGAGTCCCACCGGCTCCGGCCGCCCCTGGCGCGGCGGCGCGCGGCGCGCGGTCGCCACCGGCTTGGACAACTCGAACAGGCTTTCGATCTCCGCCGGCGTCGATTGGGTCATGCTGGCCAGGCCGCGCACGATCTGCAGGCGCAGGCTCGACGGCGTCATCGCCTGCAGCAGCGGCTTGGCCTCGAACTGGGCGTGGGCGCGCCCTTCCGGCGTGTCGAGGTCATGTTCCTGCGTCACTTCGCGCAGCAGGAATTGCGACAGCGGCATCGCGTCGGCAATTTCTTGCTCGAATGCTTCGGCCCCGCGCTCGCGCACGAAGCTGTCCGGATCGTGCTCCTGTGGCAAGAACAGGAACTTGATCGTCTTGTCGTCGCTCACCTGCGGCAGGCAGGCCTCGAGGGCGCGGCGCGCGGCGCGGCGGCCGGCCTTGTCGCCGTCGAAGCTGAAGATCACGTCGTCGGTCTGGCGCAGCAGTTTTTGCACGTGGGTCGTGGTGCAGGCGGTGCCGAGGGTGGCGACCGCTTGCGGAAAGCCCAACTGGGCCAGCGCAACGACGTCCATATAGCCTTCGGTCACCAGCACGTAGCCGGCGTCGCGGATCGCCTGGCGCGCCTCGAACAGGCCGTACAGTTCCAGGCCTTTCTGGAACAGCGGCGTTTCGGGCGAGTTCAGGTATTTCGGTTCGCCGCCGTCGAGCACCCGGCCGCCGAAGCCGATCACCTGGCCCTTGGTATTGCGGATCGGGAACATCACGCGCTCGCGGAAGCGGTCGTAGCGGCGCTGGTGATTGCCCTGCTCGTCGACCTTGTCGATCACCAGACCGGATTCGACCAGCACGTGGGCGTCGTAGTCGGGGAAGATCGCGCGCAGGCTGTCCCAGCCGGACGGCGCGTAGCCCATGCCGAAGCGAGCGGCCACTTCGCCCGTCAGCCCCCGGTTCTTGAGATAGGCGATGGCATTTGGCGCATCCCGCAACTGGGCGCGGTAAAAATTGCAGGCCTGGGTCAGCGCATCGGTCATGGCCAGCGTCTGCGCCTGCTGGGCGGCGCGCTGGGCCGGCGGGATACGGTCGTCGGCGTCGGGCACGATCATGCCGACGTTCTGGGCCAGGTCCTTGACGGCGTCGACGAAGCCCATGCCGGAATACTCGATCAGGAAGCCGATCGCGGTGCCATGGGCGCCGCAGCCGAAGCAGTGATAGAACTGCTTGGTCGGGCTGACCGTGAAGCTGGGGGATTTTTCGTTATGGAATGGGCACAGGCCCATGAAGTTGGCCCCGCCCTTTTTCAGCTGGACGTAGCGGCCGACGATGTCGACGATGTCGACACGGTTGAGCAAATCGGTAATGAAAGTTTGCGGAATCACTTGGCGTTACACAGTGTTTGTCTAGAGTCAGACTATACCGCAGCGCTTGCTGCAAGTTGATATGCAACAAGATGATGTCCCCGCACGGTAGCGCGCGGGAACAGCATGTGGCAATCAAGCGCCGGCGAGGGCCTTCTTGACCAGGCCTGATACGACGGTCATGTCGGCACGGCCCGCCAGCTTCGGCTTGAGCACGCCCATCAGCTTGCCCATGTCTTGCGGACCGCTGGCGCCAGTGGCGGCCACGGCGGCGGCGACTTCGGCGGCGATTTCTTCGTCAGACAGGCCGGCAGGCATATAGGTCGACAGGATGGCCATCTCGGCCTTCTCGACGTCGGCCAGGTCGGCGCGGCCGCCGGCTTCGAACTGGGTGATCGAATCCTTGCGCTGCTTGATCATCTTTTCGATCACGGCCAGCACCTGGGTGTCGTCCAGCTGGGTCTGCTCGTCGAGTTCCTTGCGCTTGACTTCGGCGATGATCAGGCGCACGGCGGCCAGGCGGCCGCTTTCCTTGGCGCGCATCGCGGCTTTCATATCTTCGGTCAGTTGTTCTTTCAAGCTCATGGAATCTCCGTATTCGGTGGTGTGACTGGATGTGCGACGCCACTGACGAGACCGGCTATGGCGTGGCACAAACGACAAAACCCGCTGCGGCGAAACCGAAGCGGGTTTGCGGACATCAGCGACTCGCCGGGACAGACATGGCCGTCACCGGGTCTTGGCCGGCTGAGCTGTAATTAGTACAGTTTCTTCGGCAGTTGCTGGCTGCGGATGCGCTTGTAGTGGCGCTTCACGGCAGCTGCCAGCTTGCGCTTGCGCTCTGCGGTTGGCTTTTCGTAGAACTCGCGTGCGCGCAGTTCCGTCAGCAGACCAGTTTTTTCGATGGTGCGTTTGAAGCGACGCATTGCGACTTCGAACGGCTCGTTTTCTTTAAGGCGGATAGTGGTCATGTAAAAATCAAACCGTTGGATTTAGATAAGAACGAAATTCTAGCACCGTTTTTCGATCAATGGAAGCGTTTATCACGCCGTCAACTGCGGTGTGCCGCAATTGACACATCAGCCATTGGCAATGGCCAAGCCTGCCGCGACGCCCGATGCCCAGGCCCACTGGAAGTTGTAGCCGCCCAGCCAGCCGGTGACGTCGACCGTTTCGCCGATGAAGTACAAACCCGGCACCTTATTGGCCATCATGGTTTGCTGCGACAATTCCCGGGTATCGACGCCGCCCAGGGTCACCTCGGCCTTGCGATACCCTTCCGAGCCGGTCGGCACGATGGACCAGCGATTGATCGCGTCACCCAGCTTGCGCAATTTCGCGTCGGCCATGTCGGGCAAGCGCGCGGCTGGGTCGAAGCCATTTGCTGTCAGCAAGCCGTCGGCCAGGCGCGCCGGCAGCCATTGGGCCAGCACATTGCCCAGCTGCTTTTTCTCGGTCTTCTTCAGGCCGATCAGGGTCTCCGCCACGTCCATCTCGGGCAGCAGGTCGAGCACGATCGGCGTGCCCGGCTGCCAGTAGCTGGAAATCTGCAGGATCGCCGGGCCGGACAGGCCGCGGTGCGTGAACAGCAAATCTTCGCGAAAATGGCCGCGCAGCGAGCCCTTCCCTTTCGCGCTGCCCGTGCTCACCTCGACCTCGAGCGCGATGCCGGCCAGCGGCACGAAGGGCTCCCAGCTGGGACCGTCGAAGGTCAGCGGCACCAGGCCGGGACGGGTTTCCACCAGTTTCAGGTCGAACTGTTTTGCGATGCGGTAGCCCAGGTCGGTCGCGCCGATCTTCGGGATCGACAGGCCGCCGGTGGCCACCACCACGCTATCGACCAGCAGTTCGCCGCCATCGGTGTCGATGGAAAAACCGCTCTCCAGTTTTTGCACGCCGGCCACCTTGCATGGCATACGCCATTCGACGCCGCCCAGTTCGCACTCGGCGCGCAGCATGGCGATGATCTGCTCGGCCGAATCGTTGCAGAACAATTGACCCTTGTGCTTTTCGTGGTGGGCGATGCGGTATTTCTTCACCAGCGCCAGGAAGTCCTGGGCCGTGTAGCGCGACAGCGCGCTCTTGCAGAAGTGCGGATTCTGCGACAGGTAGTTTTGCGGGGCGGCATTGATATTGGTGAAATTGCAGCGACCGCCGCCCGAGATGCGGATTTTCTCGGCGAGTTTGACGGCATGGTCGATCAGCACCACGCGCTTGCCGTTCTGGGCCGCCACGGCCGCGCACATCATCCCGGCCGCGCCCGCGCCGATCACCGCCACATCGTATTGTTTTGCCATGCCTGCTGCTTCCTGCCTTGCGTCGAACCCGCCATTGTAATGCCAGCGGCGGGTCCCGGTCAGCACTCACGTAAGCAACTAAGCCAGCGGCTGGCTGCGCGCGCGGATCTTGCGCGACACTTCCACGCAATACGCCACCTGGGTCGCGATCGAGGCCGGCACCGGCACCTCGCCGCGCAGCGCGGCGCCGATCCAGGCCGCGGTGGTGGCCGCGTCACGGCCATCGGGCACCTCGGACAATGCGTCGGTCGGCGCATCGCGCTCGACCAGCAGCGCGCGCTGGCCGGCATGGAACCAGTCGATGCGCTGGGCGCGATGCGGATGGGCCACGGTCTCGCCCTCGGTGCCGCGCATCAGGAAGGCGTCGCCCTGGCTTTCACTGTCCACGCCCTCGAAGAAGCCGCCCAGGGTTTCCAGGTATTCGGGATGGGTGTACGACACCAGGCGCAGCGCCGGGCCGTCGAAGGGCTGCAGGATCTTGACCAGGGTGTGGGTCGAGTTGCGCACGCCCAGCACCCGCCGCAGCGACAGCATCTGGGCCAGCCGCGGGGCCAGGTGCTCGATCGGCATGAAGGCCGGACGCAGGTGGGCGAACTCGTTCTGCACCTCGGCGGCGGTGGTTGCTTCAAGCAGCCCCAATTCACGCAGGATCTCGGCGGTGGCCACGCGCCCCGGGTCGGTGCGCACGCCGTGCACCAGGGTCGGCACGCCCTCGCGCGCCAGCAGCAGGGCCAGCAGCGGCGTCAGGTTGGCCAGCTTGCGCGCGCCGTTATAGGTCGGGATCAGGACCGGGGCGAACTCGCCGCGCGGCGTGGGCAGCGGCGCGAACGAGGCTGCGGCGGCGTCCATGAAGCCGGCCAGCTCGTCCACGGACTCGCCCTTGATGCGCATGGCGAGCAGGATGGCGCCCAGTTCCAAGTCCGAGACCCGGCCTTCCAGCATGGCGGCGTAGAGCGCGCGCGCATCCTCGCGCGTCATGCTGCGCGCGCCTTTGACGCCGCGGCCGATTTCCTTGATGAAGGGGGCCGCGACAAAGCGTTCGATGTCATTCGTGTCGGTAGTCATGGCAAAAGGATACACGGGAACGGGACTGGCCTGCAGCACAGGGCGGCACCGGGGCATGGATTTTGCGATATCGCTTATGCACGTGCAGCAATTTCCGTCTACACTGGTCGATCCACCTGAAGAATTTTAGATAGCACCATGACCAGCACGCCACAAATCGAAAATACCAACGTCAGCTCGTTCACCCGGATGCCCACGCCGGTCGAACTGCATGCAGCCCTGCCGCTGAGCGAGCGCGCCTATGCGACCGTCATGGGAGGCCGCGAGACGCTGCGCAATATCCTCGACCGCAAGGACAAGCGCCTGTTCGTCGTGGTCGGCCCCTGCTCGATCCACGACCCCGAAGCCGGCCTCGACTATGCGCGCCGCCTGAAAGCGCTGCAGGACGAAGTCAGCGACACCATGGTGCTGGTGATGCGCGTGTATTTCGAGAAGCCGCGCACCACCACCGGCTGGAAGGGCTATATCAACGATCCCTTCATGGACGACTCGTTCCGCGTCGACGTCGGCATGGAACGCGCGCGCCGCTTCCTGCTCGACGTGTGCGAGCTGGGCTTGCCGACCGCGACCGAGGCGCTGGACCCGATTTCTCCGCAATACCTGGGCGACCTGATCGCCTGGACCGCGATCGGCGCGCGCACCACCGAATCGCAGACCCACCGCGAGATGTCGTCCGGCCTGTCCACGCCGGTGGGCTTCAAGAACGGCACCGACGGCGACGTCAGCATCGCGATCAATGCGGTGCTGTCCTCGGCCAATCCGCACGCCTTCCTGGGCATCAATGGTCAAGGCTCGGTATCGGTCGTGCGCACCAGCGGCAATGCCTACGGCCACGTCGTGCTGCGCGGCGGCGGCGGGCGGCCGAACTACGATTCGGTGTCGGTGGCGATTGCCGAGCAGGCACTGACCAAGGCCAAGTTGCCGGCCAACCTGGTGGTCGACTGCTCGCATGCGAACAGCTACAAGAAGCCGGAACTGCAACCGCTCGTCATGTCCGACGTGATCCAGCAGATTCGCCATGGCAATCAATCGCTGGTGGGCGTGATGATCGAGTCGAATATCGTCAGCGGCAGCCAGGCGATTCCCGCCGACCTGTCGCAGCTGACCTATGGCTGCTCGGTGACCGATGGCTGCATCGGCTGGGAAGAGACCGAGGCCATGTTGCGACAGGCGCACAAGGAGTTATTGCAGCGTCCGTGAATTCGAACGAACCGTACGGTAAAATCGACGGTTCTGCCTAATTCACACTGCTCCTCCCATGATCGTTCTCGGCGTCGAATCCTCCTGCGATGAAACCGGCTTTGCTCTGTATGACACCGAGCGCGGCCTGCTGTCCCACGCCCTGCACTCGCAGGTCGCCATGCACGAGGAGTATGGCGGCGTGGTGCCCGAACTCGCTTCGCGCGACCATATCCGGCGCGCCATTCCGCTATTGGACGAAGTCCTGAAGCGCGCCGACCTGCCGGCATCGAACATCGACGCCATCGCCTATACGCAAGGCCCGGGCCTGGCCGGCGCGCTGCTGGTCGGCTCCTCGGTCGCCTGCAGCCTGGCGCTGGCGCTCGATAAACCCGTGCTCGGCGTGCACCACCTCGAAGGCCACCTGCTGTCGCCGCTGCTGGCGTCGGAGCGCCCGGAATTTCCCTTCCTCGCGCTGCTGGTTTCGGGCGGGCATACCCAGCTGATGCGGGTCGACGGCGTCGGCAGCTATACGCTGCTGGGCGAGACCCTGGACGACGCGGCCGGCGAAGCCTTCGACAAATCGGCCAAGCTGCTGGGCCTGGGCTACCCGGGCGGGCCGGCAATTTCGCGCCTGGCGGAGTTCGGCGATCCGACCGCCTATACCCTGCCGCGCCCCATGCTCCACAGCAAGGATTTCAACTTCAGCTTCTCGGGCCTGAAGACCGCCGTGCTCACCGTGGTCAAGAACCACGAAGAAAAAGTCGTCGCCAATATCTGCGAGCAGGACAAAGCGAACATCGCGCGCGGCTTCGTCGATGCGATCGTCGACGTGCTCACCGCGAAATGCGTGAATGCGATGAAGCATACGGGCCTGAAGCGCCTCGTGATCGCGGGTGGCGTCGGCGCCAACAAGCAATTGCGCGAATCGCTCAACGCGGCCGCCGCCAGGCGCAAGTTCAAGGTGTATTACCCGGAGCTGGAATTCTGCACCGATAACGGCGCCATGATCGCCTTTGCCGGCGCCATGCGCCTCGAGCGCAACCCGGCGCTGGCCCAGCGCGATTACGCCTTCACGGTGCGCCCGCGCTGGCCGCTGGACGAGCTGGAAGCTGCATGAATAGCAAGGGAATCGCTCGAATTCGCCATTGAACTTGCCAGCCTGACATCGATCCTACCGTGTGACCGTTGCTCGCCAAACGGTGGCAATATCCGTCGATCAAGATTTACGGAGGTGAACGATGCGCGTAGTAAGCTGGAATATTCGTTGGGGTTGTGGCAAGGACGGTCGAATTCGCATCCATGCGATCATCGACGTGCTGCGCCGGCTGAACCCCGATGTGATCTGCCTGCAGGAGGTGGCGGCCAACCACCCCGAGCTCGAGGGCAGCGCCAGCGCCAACCAGTTCAAGCAGCTCAGCGGCGCATTCGGCGGCTACCACGCGATGGAGCACGCCCCGAGTGAAATCTACAAGAACAACGTTCCGCGCCTGTTCGGCAACCTGATCCTCTCCAAATACCGTATCTCGCAGGTGCACCGCCACCTGTTGCCCTGGCCGGCCGATCCGGAGCACCCGGCCGGCATGCCGCGCGGCCTGCTCGAAACCGTGGTCGATGCGCCGACTGGCAAGCTGCGCCTGCTGACCACCCATCTCGAGTACTATTCGCCGCCGCAGCGCATGGCGCAAGTGGCGCGCATCCGCGAGCTGCATGCCGAGGCCTGCGCCCGCTCGCGTTTGTTCCAGCCCGATCCGAATCTCGATGCGCCGTTCCAGCTGGGCTTCCGGCCCGGCTCGGCGATTCTTTGCGGCGACTTCAATTTCGCGCCGGATGCGCCGGATTACCAGGCGCTCCTGGGCGCGCCGGAACCCGGCGCGCTGCCGCTGGTGGATGCCTGGCGCGTGGTGCATGGCGACATGGCGCGCGCACCGACCACCGGGCTGCACGGTTTCCCGTGGCCCGAGCGGCCCGAGTGCTATGACTATTTCTTCGTCACCGACGACCTGGCGTCGCGCTTGAGCTCGCTCGACGTGCAGTCGGAGACGGCGGCGTCGGATCATCAGCCGGTGGTGCTGGAACTTACGTAGGCTTGGCTTCCGGCTCCAACCCCGGAATCTCGCGCAGCGCGCGCTCGAACACTTCCGGCGGCTGGCCGCCGGAAATCAAGTGGCGCTGGTTGATGATGATCGCCGGCACCGACTTGACGCCGGCGCGCTGGAAGAATTGTTCGCGCGTGCGCACGTCTTCCGCATATTCATTGGAGCCCAGGATGATGGCTGCCCGCTCACGGTCCAGGCCGACGCTTTCGGCCGTGCGCAGCAGCACCTCGTGGTTGCTCGGGTCTTCGCAGCGGGTGAAATAGGCTTCCAGCAGCGCGGTCTTGAGCTGGCGCTGCATGCCCTCGTCCTCGGCCCAGGCCAGCAGGCGGTGGGCGTCGAAGGTGTTGTAGATGCGGCCGCGCCGCTCCATGTCGAAGGTAAAACCGACGGCGGCGCCGCGTGCGCGGATCGTCTCGCGGGTGGCGGCTTGCTGCTCGGCCGTGGCGCCATATTTCTGCGTCACGTGCTCGACGATGTCCTGGCCGTCCGGACCCATGTCGGGGTTGAGCTCGAAGGGCTGGAAATGCAGGTCGACGCGCACTTCGTCGCCGACCTTCAACAGGGCCTGTTCCAGCGATTTCAGGCCGATCGCGCACCAGGGGCACGAGACGTCCGACACAAAATCGATCCTGAGTTGCTTGCTCACGGGGTACCACCTTTCTGTCCGGCGCGGCGCGGGTGCGCCGCTGTTCAAGACGCATGGTAACGCCTGCAAGAAAATCCGGCGCGCGGCGGCCCGTTTCGCTTACTTGGCTTTCTTGGCCCCGGCCGACTTGCTGCCGATTTTCGATTCCTTGCCGGCGATGAGGTTGCCGATATTGCTGCTGTGACGCCACAGCAGCAGCGCGCTCATCACGAACACGGCGAACAGGATCGGATCGACGCCGAACAGCAGGCCGTAGTAGAACGGCGCGAAGATCGAGGCGACCAGGGCCGCCAGCGAGGAATAGCGGAAGGCGTAGGCGACGATCAGCCAGGTCGCCAGGGTCGCCAGGCCGAGCCATGGATTGATGCCGAGCAGGACGCCCAGCGCGGTGGCCACGCCCTTGCCGCCCACGAAGCGGAAGAACACGGGCCACAGGTGGCCGATGAAGACGGCGATCGCGACCAGGGCGATGCCGGTGTCGTCCAGGCCGACATCGGGGCCGAAGCGCATCGCCAGCCAGACCGCCAGCCAGCCCTTGGCGGCGTCGCCGACCAGGGTGGCGATCGCGGCCTTCTTGCTGCCGCTGCGCAGCACATTGGTGGCGCCGGGATTCTTGGAGCCATAGGTGCGCGGGTCGGACAGGCCGAAGACGCGGCTCATCACGACCGCGAAGGAAATCGAGCCGAGCAAATAGGCGGCAATGGTGGCAATCAGGGTGTTCATCTAATCTCTCAGTGGGTTCCGGCCGATGTCATTACCGGAAATCGGTCGTGAATATACACCATCGGCCGCTGGTGGGAAAAGCTACTCGGCCAGGGCGCACTGCACCGGACGCGCCTTCAGCACGTCGACCAGCACCTTCGGGTCGATGCCGACCAGGTAGCCGCGGCGTCCACCATTGATGTAGATCTTGTCCAGCGCCAGGATGCTTTCCTCGACATAGACCGGCATCGCCTTGCGGATGCCGAAGGGCGAGGTGCCGCCGACCAGATACCCTGAGTGGCGCTGGGCGACGTCCGGCTTGCACGGCTCGACCGACTTGCAGGGAATGGCGCGCGCCAGGTTCTTGGTCGACACCTTGCAGTCGCCATGCATCAGCACGATGAGCGGCTTGGCGGCCTCGTCCTGCATCACCAGGGTCTTGACCACGTCGTGTTCGGGCACGCCGAGCGCGCTCGAGGACACCGCCGTGCCGCCATGCTCCTCGTATTCATAAGGATGCTCGGAAAATGCGACGGCATGCTTGCGCAGGAATTGGGTGGCGGGTGTCTCTGAGACGTGCTCTTTCTTGGCCATGCGTGTTACGCTAAAGACGAACAATAGGGGTTTCTATTATGCAGGAAGAACTTCGGTTTGCCACCTTCAACACTTTCAACCTGGCCCCGCCCGGCGCCCGCCTGTACGACAATCTCGCGCCCACCACGGCCGCCGAGTACGAGGCCAAGCTCGACTGGACCGCGCACCAGCTCGACCTGATCAATGCCGACGTGATCGGCTTCCAGGAGATCTTTTCGCAGAGCGTGCTGAAGGAAGTGCTGCGGCGCAGCCGGCGCTATCGCGACGCCCACCACATCGGCTTCGACCCCGACCCGGCCGCCCCGCGCCTGACCCCGAGCGTGGCCCTGGTCTCGCGCCTGCCGCTGGCCGAGCCCGGATCGCAGCTGCCGATGTTCCCGGCTAACGTCACGATGCCGCCCGGCAGCCGCGACCCGGACCGCTTCACCCGCGCGCCGCTGCATGCGGGCGTGATCGCGGCGTCGGGGGTGGTGATCGACGTGATCGTGGTCCATCTCAAGTCGCGCCGGCCCGACTACCGTTCGAGCGACAGCGGCGCCGACCCGCACCTGTATGCGCTGGCCTGCCTGCGCTCGCTGATCCGGCGCGGCACCGAGGCCACCGCGCTGCGCGTGCTCTTGACCGACATGGCCCACGC
This sequence comes from Massilia sp. UYP32, assembly GCF_050434365.1. NCBI lineage: Bacteria > Pseudomonadati > Pseudomonadota > Betaproteobacteria > Burkholderiales > Oxalobacteraceae > Massilia > Massilia sp. UYP32. The sequence continues at coordinate 25,930 of NZ_JBNDIK010000017.1, read as the reverse complement.
CAACCGGCGCCCGCGCATCGTGCTGGGCGACTTCAACGACGTGGCCGATTCGGTGACCACCGAGATCGTGCTGGGCGAAGGCACGCCGGTCGGCGAGCGCATGTTCGACGCCAGCCAGGTGCAGCGCCGGCTCGACCACCAGCGCCACGTCGGCTTCTCGATCCTGCACGACACGCGCCATTCGACCATCGACCACATCCTGGTGTCGCCCGAATTCAACCCGGCGCTGCCCCACGCGATCGGGGAAGTGGTGGACGTGGTGTACCTGAACGATCACCTGAATCTGGCGCTGCCCGAGGCGTCGGATCATGGGCAGGTGCTGGCCAGGATACGGTTGTTCGGGCAACGTGATTTGACGTGACCGCAACGTATCAGCCAGGATGCGGTGACAAGTCGGGTGTCGCCATGGCCGCGCTGGCATAAAACCCCTGGTAGTCGTCACAGCCATGCCGGCGCAGGAAATCCAGCTGCTCGGCCGTCTCCACGCCCTCTCCCACCACCCGCAAGCCCAGGCTGCGCGCCACCGAAATGATGGCCGGCACCATGGCCGCATCGACCGGGTCGCGCCCGACGTTGCCCACATAGCTGCGGTCGATCTTGAGCTTGGTGAGCGGGAAGCGGCGCAACGCCTCCAGGCTCGACAGGCCGGTGCCGAAGCGGTCGATGCTCAGCTGCACGCCGCGTGCGCGCAGCGCCATCGCCGTCTCGAAAGCCGGCTCGCCGCGCACCAGCGCCTCCTCGGCGATCTCGAGCTCGAGCGCTCCCGGCCCCAGGCCGGCGCCCTGCAAGGCGGCGTCGACCGCCGCCAGCAGCCCCGCATGCGCGAGCTGGGCGGCGGACAGGTTGACCGCGACCGTGACCGGAAACCCCGCATCGCCCCAGGCGCGCGCCTGGCGACAGGCTTCCTTCAATACCCATTCGCCGATCGGGACGATCAGGCCGGATTCCTCGGCCACCGGCAAGAAGTGCTGCGGCAGCAGCAGGCCGCGCTCGGGATGGCGCCAGCGCAGCAAGGCCTCGACCGTGCCGACGCGGCCGCTTGCCACCTCGACCTCGGGCTGGTATTCGAGCACGAATTCATGGCTCTCGATCGCCTGGCGCAGCCGGTTCTCGAGCTCGACCCGCTCGATCACATGGGCGTTCATGGCCGGATCGAAGAAACGGAAGGTGTCGCGTCCGTCCTGCTTGGCGTGGTACATCGCGACGTCGGCATGGTGCAGCAGGGCCTCCACCTCGTCGCCGTCGTCGGGGCACAGCGCGATGCCGATCGAGACCGACAGCGCCACCTGCTGCCCGCCAACGTCGATGGGCCGCGCCACCGCCTGGGTGACGGCGCCGGCCACGTGCGCGGCCTGGTCGGCGCCCTTGATGTCGCCCAGCAGCACCACGAATTCGTCGCCGCCCAGTCGGCTGATGGTGTCGACCCGGCGCACGCAGGCGCGCAGGCGCGCGGCGACCTCGCGCAGCACGGCGTCGCCGGCCTGGTGGCCGTGGTGATCGTTGATCGGCTTGAATTTATCGAGGTCGAGGAACATCACGGCGCAGCGGTCGCGCTGGCGGCGCCAGGTGGCCAGCGCCTGGTGCAGGCGGTCGAGGAACAGGATGCGGTTGGGCAAGCCGGTCAGGGCATCGTGCTCGGCCTGGTGCCGCACCTGCTCCTCGAGCCGCTTGCGCTCGCTGATGTCGGACAGCATCGCCATATAGCTGGACACGTCGCCGTGGGCGTCGCGGATCGCCGTCAACGCCACCCGCACCGGATAGCGCTCGCCATTGCTGCGCACGCTGGCCAGTTCGCCTTCCCAGTGGTCGTGGCCGTCGAGTTCGGACCAGATGCGCTCGTAGAAGCCGTCGGCGGCATCCCAGCCCAGGCTGGCCAGCGACTGGCCGAGGATGTGCTCGGGGACGTGGCCGGTGATGCTGGTGAAGGCGCCATTGACGGCGCGCACGCGGTAGTCGGCATCCATCATGATGATGGCGTCGCGCGCGTTCTGGAACACCTGGGCCGCCTGCGCCAGGTTGCTCTCGGCCTCTTTACGCGCCGTGATGTCGACTTCCATGCAGAAGATCTCTTGCATCACGCTGTCGTGCCTGACCGGGTAGTGGCAGGAATAGACCCAGTGGCGGCGGCCGGTGCGCGACTGCACCTGCCAGTCGCGCGCCGGCGGCGCGTGGCCGCTGCGCCAGATCGCGGCGATCGCGTCCCCGAACTCGGCCTGACGGTCGAGGTGGCACACCAGCTCGCGGAAGGGCTTGCCGACCGCCTCGTTGGACGGGATGCCGTACAGTTCTTCGCTGGCGCGGTTCCAGAAACGGATGGCGCCGGCCTGGTCCATCGAATGCACGGCGACCGCCGGCGCCAGCTCGAGCGCCGTGACGAAATGGTGGAGCCAGCCGAAGGCTTCGCCCCCACCGTCGCCACGTCCCGGGAGGTCGCCTGCGGGACTGGCTTGCCCATCCCCGGCAAGTGGAGAATCGAGGGAGGGCGCGGCCGACGGCGCGGACGGGTGCGCCGCGGAATTCGGCGGTGGTTCGCTCACAGCAATGGCCTTTCGCTATGGAAACGACAATAAGCAGGTAGACAACACCGACATTGTCATGCCGTGGCGGGCCATGCCGTTTGCGAGCTCGCAAACGGCGGGCGGCATGCGCTTTGTCACGCCATACCGCCATTCACACCGGCCAACTGACAGCTTGTCGCATTCAGATGGCTCAGACCGTTGTGGATGCTTATAGTTCCATCATGCGCTAGGGGCTCCATCGATGTCGACGGAGCACGCGCGCAATCCTTTTGATGGGCTGGCCGCTCAGGCCAGGCTCGGCGGCGCCGCGGCAGGGGTGCGCTGTTCGCCGTCCTCGCCGTTCGCAGCGCCGTCCGGCTGCACGGCCCCGGCGCCGTCGGCCGGCGCGTTCTTCGCTTCCAGCTTGCGCCTGGCTTTTTCTTCGGCCTTGCGCTTCTTTTCGAGTTCCCGCTGCCGCTTTTCGTAAGAAAAATTGTTCCGTGCCATAGTCACCTCGACGTGTTTAATTCAAGGAAAATGCTGCACCTGCACAGCCATTATGGACTACTTCGCGCTTCCCGACTTTGAACCTATCCCGGTAGGTGGGAGGAAGTTCATGGCGACATGCGCGTAGGCGATGCATGGCGAGCGTGAGCAAGGCGCGAGGAGGCCGCATGGCGAGCCATGCAACGACGAGCAACGCAGCACACGCTTGCCAGGCGCGGCAGAAACGACTCTCACCTACCGGGATAGGTTCTTGCGCTAGCCACGTGGGTGATGCTGCGCGTGCAGCCGTTTCAGGCGTTCGCGCGCCACGTGGGTGTAGATCTGGGTCGTCGAAATATCGGCGTGACCCAGCAATAATTGCACCACCCGCAGATCGGCCCCGTGGTTCAGCAAATGCGTGGCAAAGGCGTGGCGCAGCGTATGCGGCGACAGCGGACCGGTGACGCCGGCCTTCGACGCGTGTTTCTTGATCAGAATCCAGAACATCTGGCGCGTCATCGGGCCACCGCGGCCAGTGACGAACAAGGCGTCGTCGACCTGGCCGTTGAGGATGATGCCGCGCGCATCCTTCAGGTAGCGTTCGAGCCAGCGCCGCGCCTCTTCGCCGAACGGCACCAGGCGCGTCTTGCTGCCCTTGCCGGTCACGCGCAGCACGCCATCGTTCAGGCTCACTTCGACCAGTTTCAGGGCCACCAGTTCCGATACCCGCAAGCCGCTGGCATACATCAGCTCCAGCATCGTGCGCTCGCGCAAACCCAGCGGCGTCGAAATATCGGGGGCGGCCAGCAGGGCCTCGACCTGGTCCTCGGTCAGGGTATGCACGAAACGGGTCGGCTGGCGCGCCGACGGCATCTTGAGGCAGGGGTCGGTCGATATCTGTCCGCGGCGCAGCAGCAGGCCATAGAAGCGCTTGAACACTGACAGCCGGCGGTTGGCCGTGCTCGGCCGCGATTCCGGATGGCGCTCGGCGAAATAGGCGCTGAGATCTTCCGCCCCCACGGCCAGCAGGCCGCGCCCCGGGCGCTTGGCGTCCAGCCAACCGGCGAACAGGCGCAGGTCGCGCCGGTAAGCGTCGAGCGAGTTCTTCGCCAGGCCCTGTTCCAGCCAGAGCGTGTCGCAGAACTCGTCGATCAGGGCCAGATCGACTGCTGCTGCCATGGAGCGGCGGTGGCGCCTTCGTGCCGCAGCAACCAGCGCTTGACCGAAAGATGGAAACCGTTCTCGTCGTTCTGGTTCGAGAAGCCGCCCAGACCGCCGGATGCCGTGACCCGATGGCAGGGAATGACCAATGGGAACCAATTGGCGCCGCAGGCCTGGCCCACGGCGCGCGGATGCGAGCCGATCACCTTGGCCAGGTGGCCATAGGTGCGCACGGCGCCGCGCGGGATGGCGCTGATCTCTTGCCACACCTTGCGCTGGAACTCGGTGCCGGCGTCCATCAACGGCAGGTCGAAGCTGAAATCCGGGTCGTCCAGGTAGCGCGCGAGCTGCTCGGCGCTGCGCTGCGCGATGGCGCTGTCCGCGCTTTTTTCGGCGAACGAAGGCGGTAAATACACCACTTCGCGCAGCTTGTCGTCGGCGGTGCGGATGCCCAGCGCGCCGAAGGGAGCGGGCACGATGGCATTGAAAATCTGGCTGGCAGGATCGGGCTTCATAGTGGGGGCGACTGAGCAATGTGTTGCCCAGGCATCTTAACCGGGCAGCGCCCATGCGGGCCAGCGATTGGACGATTCGAACGAAAAAAAAGCGCACCCTCGGGTGCGCTCCAATTCGGGTCACGTTTCCGGCCGCCGGGTCTTGCCAGCGACGTTCTGTCAAACGTGGTGTCTCCTCGAATGTCTCCGGTATGGATTACCGTGCTTTTATCAATGCTCCCCCAAAAACCTTGCATGCCGCTTCTATTGCTTGTTCTTGGCACTGCCGCGCACCATCCCAGTGCGCATGAGCCCCATGATAACGCAAGTTCTTATAGAAAATGTATCTTTTCGGCCACAAATTTGGAAAATTATTTTACTTATAAACAAAACGTGATTGTCGACATGCTGTAGGCGCATGTCAGCGCGCCCTCCCGCATCGCCGATCCCTGCCTTACGTCAGCGCCCCACTTCGCGCAGGATGGCGCGCACGGTTTCCTTGCCGATTCGACCTTCCATCTGTCCATACACCGGCTGCATCGCACGCCGCCATTCGGCCTGCTGGGCCGGCGTGAGCGTGTGGATCGTCGTGGTGCCGGCCTGGCGGATGGCTTCGATGGCGTCGTCATTGGCGCGTTGGGCGATCTTTTTTTCGTACAGCGTGGCTTCGCGCATGGCGCGCGCCAGGGTGTTGCGGGTGTCGGCCGGCAGTCCATCCCAGAATTTTTTGTTGACGATCACCGCGTATCCCAGATAGCCGTGGTTGGACAGCGTCAGGTGGCTTTGCGTCTCGTGCATGCGCTGGGTGTACATATTCGACGGCGTGTTCTCGGTGCCGGCCACCACCCCATCGCGCAGGGCGGGTGCGGCTTCGGAAAAGGCCAGCGCTAGAGGCTGGGCGCCCAGCGCGCGCATCTGCGCATCCAGTACCTTGGACGCCTGGATACGCATGCGCAATCCCTCGAAATCCTTGGGCGAGGTCAAGGGTTGGTTGGCCGACATGATCTTGAAGCCGTTATGCCAGAACGCCAAGCCGGTGATGCCTTTGGGCTCGAGCTTGCGCAACAGGTTGCGGCCGATGCGGCCTTCGGTCACCTTGTACAGCGCCGCCCGGTCCGGGAAAATATACGGCAAGTCGAACGCCTCGAAGTCGCGCACGCCCAGCGGCGAGAACTTGGCCAGCGACGGCGCCAGCATCTGCACCGCGCCCAGCTGCAGGGCCTCGAGCTCCTCGCGGTCCTTGTATAGCTGGCTGTTCGGATACACTTCTACCTTGACTTGGCCGCCCGTCATTTGCTCGGCCAACTCCTTGAAACGCTCGGCGGCCCGGCCCTTGGGCGTGTCGGGCGCCACCACGTGGCTGAACTTGATGACGATCGGCCCCTGCGCCAGGGCGTCGACACTCGCGGCCGCCGCCAGCACGAAGAGCGCTTTGGCGGCCAGGGTCTTGATCTGCATGACGGTTTAATTCTTTCTAATGAAACCTTACACTGGCGGATGCACTGCCGCACGCAAGTCTGTGCCGTGCCCATGTCGACCGCCATCGTGGACTTCCACAACAGCTGGACAGTTTAACCAATACAGGACTCTTGCATGAAAATTCCGTTCGCCCAGCCCATGTCGGAACCGCGCGCGCGCATCCGCGCCTGGCGGTTCTGGCGCTGGCTGGTGCCGATGCTGCTGGTGCTGCTGTTCCTTGCCGTGCTGATCTGGCTGCCCTGGCAGGCGCGCCAGATGGAAAGCACCGAGCGCCAAGAGCAATTGATTGCAGACACGCTGTGGGTCGAGCAGACCTTGCGCTTCGAGCTGGCGCGCAGCGAGGATGCGCTCAGCGCCCTCGGCGCCGACCTGGTGGTCGCGCCGCTGCCGCCGGAGAAACTGCAGGCGCGCTTCCGCCAGATGTTCGTCAACGGCCCGGAGCTGGTGCGCGTGGTGTGGAGCGACGCCGCCGGCGCGGTGCTGGCCAGCCATGGCGCCGACCTGCCCGCCGCCGGCCTGCCCGAGACCACGGCCCTGGCCGGAGAAATGGCGCGCTCGATCCGGCGCGGCCGCTACAGCGAACCGTATGGCGCCACGCCATCGACCCATGGCCTGATCGATTTCTACCTGCCGCTGTTTCGCAATGGCCAGTTCATGGGCAGCCTGGTCGCGACCTACAGCCTGCAGGTGCTGCTCGACGAGACCGTGCCCTGGTGGTTCGCCCAGGATAATGCGCTGGCCCTGATCGACCGCGACGAACAGGCGGTGGCGCGGCGCGCCGCCGGCGGCCCGGGACGCGGCGTGTACACCCACCAGCGCGAGCTCGACCTGCCGGGCGCCCAGCTGGTGCTGTCGACCAACAGCGTCAAGCGCGCGCCGCAACTGCTGCCGAACCTGCTGGTAGGCTCGGTGATCGTGCTGGCCCTGGGCCTGTTGTCCAGCCTGGCCGCGCTGTGGCGCCACATCTCGCGCACGCTGGCGGCGGAAAGCGCGCTGCGCCAGCAGATGGCGTTTCGCACGGCGATGGAAAACTCGCTGCTCACCGGCCTGCGCGCGCGCGACCTGGAGGGCCGCGTCACTTATGTGAACCGCGCCTTCTGCCAGATCGTCGGCCATCCGCCGGAAGAATTGATCGGCAAGAAGCCGCCGATGGCCTACTGGGCGCCGGAAGCGACCGCCGAGTACGAGGAACGCTTCCAGGGCATCCTGTCGGGCAAGATCACGCCGCAATTCGAGACCGTGTTCCAGCGTCCGGACGGCACCCGGGTGCCGGTGCTGGTGTTCGAAGCGCCGCTGGTGGACGTCGATGGCCGCCATACCGGCTGGATGAGCTCGGTGCTCGACATCACCGACCGCAAGCGGGTCGAAGAGCTCAACCGCCAGCAGGAAGAAAAGCTGCAGGCCAGCGCGCGCCTGGCCACCATGGGCGAACTGTCGTCGATGCTGGCGCACGAGCTGAACCAGCCGTTGGCGGCGATTTCCAGCTATACGGTGGGCGCCCTGAACATGCTCGAGCGCGCGGCCGGCACCGGCGAAGACCTCAAGCCGGGCATGCTGCGCCATGCGCTGGAACAGGCGCGCCAGCAAGCCCAGCGCGCCGGCCAGATCATCCGCAGCGTGCACGAGTTCGTCAAGAAGCGCGAGCCGCTGCGCCAGGAGGTGACGATCCGCAGCGTCATTTCCAGCGTGCACGCCCTGATCGAGCTGCAGGCGCGCCAGGCCGGCGTGGCGCTGCGCGTGCAATTGCCGCCCGGCTTGCCGACCGTGCTGGCCGACCGCGTGATGCTGGAACAGGTGCTGCTCAACCTGACCCGCAATGCGATCCAGGCCATGCAGGACACGGCGCCGGACCAGCGTGTGCTGCGCATCGAGGCAGTACACGTGGACGAGCAGGTGGCGGTGTCGGTGATCGACCGCGGCCACGGCATCGCGCCCGAAGTGGCCGAGCGGCTGTTTTCTCCGTTCTACTCGACCCGGGCCGAGGGCATGGGAATGGGCTTGTCGATCTGCCGCACCGCGATCGAGTTCCATGGCGGCACCCTGAGCCATGCGCCGCATCCGGCCGGCGGCACCGTGTTCACATTTTCGCTGCCGGCCCAAGCGGCCAGCCGGACGCTGGGCTAAAATTCGGTCTGCGGCGCGCAGGACTATCCTGGATGCGCCATCTTTACGAGAAAAGCAACAAGGCGGGAAGCCCATCCCGCCACTACGGAGACCTGCATGCTGCACATCGTCGACGACGAAGAAGTCATTCGCGACTCGCTCGCCTGGCTGGCGCAATCGCGCGGCCTGCCCGCGCGCGGTTACGCGGGCGGCCAGGAATTCCTCGACGCCCTGCAAGACCTCGACGTCAGCGGCGACTGCGTCCTGCTCGACGTGCGCATGCCCGGCATGAACGGCATCGCCGTGTTCGACGCGCTGATCGGCCGCGGCCTGCTGCCGCGCCTGCCCGTGATCTTTCTCACCGGCCACGGCGACGTGCCGATGGCGGTCGACTCGCTCAAGCGCGGCGCCTTCGATTTCTTCGAGAAACCCTTCAACGACAACCAGCTGATGGACCGGGTCGAGGAAGCCCTCGCCGCCTCGCGCAAGGCGGCCGCCTCGGCCGGCGTGCAGGCGCGCCTGGCCACCCTGTCGGCGCGCGAACGCGAAGTGCTCGACCTGATCCTGGCCGGCATGATGAACAAGGTCGTGGCCGATAAACTGGGCATCAGCATGCGCACGGTCGAGGTGCACCGGGCCCATATCTTCGACAAGATGCAGGTCAAGACCGCCGTCGAGCTGGCTGGACTGTTGAAATAACCCCTCTTTTTGCCGACCTTGTCGCGCGTCAAGCGTTCCAGCTTCTCATGGGAAGCCTTGTAAAATAGTCTTGAACGCGCCGCGGCCCCGGGCGCCGCGATGCACCTCTCTTTTAGGAAACTCCAATGAACGAAAAGACAGTTGCAGACAAGATGTTTTTACGAACAGCTAAATCGATGCTGGTGCTCAATGGCCAGGTCAATCCGAACGTGGCGGCCCAGATGCCGGCCGAGATCGTCAAGGAGGGCGACGGTCCCTTCGACGCGATCCTGATGTTCTGCATGCACCGCAAGGATCTCGAGCACTATTTCGACATCGCCAAGCGCAAGCTGGGCGAGAAGGGTTCGCTGTGGATCGCCTACCTCAAGCAGACCGCCTCCAAGGCCACCGACATCAACCGCGATTCCATCAATGCCTATGCCAAGGAGAACGGCATCACCGGCGTGGCCATGATCTCGATCGATGGCGACTGGTCGGCCCTGCGCCTGAAGCGCATCGAGATCTGATGGCCTGACGCATACCGGCTCAGGCGGCGTGGCGCGCCAGGGCCCAGGCGACGTGTTCGCGCACCAGTTCGGATGGGTGATCGCGCCGGGATTGCAGGGCCGCCACGATGACAGCATCCCCACGCTTTTTCTCGGCGGCATTTCCCAACCCTACCGCCAGATTGCGCAACCAGCGCTCATGGCCGATGCGGCGGATCGGACTGCCTTCCATGCGGCGGTTGAATTCTTCTTCGTCCCAGGCGAACAGCTCGAGCAGGTCGCCTCCACCCAAGCCATTGCGTTCGTCGAAATCCGGCACCGCCGCGCGCTGCGCAAACTTGTTCCACGGACAGGCCACCTGGCAATCGTCGCAGCCATAGATGCGGTTGCCGATCAGGGGCCGCAATTCTTCCGGAATACTGTTCTTGAGCTCGATCGTCAGGTAAGAGATGCAGCGCCGCGCGTCGAGCTTGCCCGGCCCCAGGATCGCCCCGGTCGGGCACAGGTCGATGCACGACTGGCACTGCCCGCAATGCGCGCCGGTGGGCGGGTCGACGGGCAGCGGCAGGTCGACCAGGATCTCGCCGATGAAGAAGGTCGAGCCGGCCGCGCGCGACAGCAGCAGCGTGTGCTTGCCGCGCCAGCCCAGGCCGGCCTTTTCGGCCAGCGGCAACTCCATCACCGGCGCCGAATCGGTGAACACCCGAAAGCCGAACGGCCCGATCGCGTCCTGGATGCGGCCGGCCAGCGACTGCAGGCGGTTGCGCAAGACCTTGTGGTAGTCGCGGCCGCGCGCATACACCGAAACCACGGCGGCCTCCGGATCCTGCTGGCGCAGGCGCTCCCGGGCGCGCCAGTCGGCATCCTGGGCGGCGGGCAGGTAATCCATGCGCGCCACGATGGCGCGCACCGTGCCCGGCACCAGTTCGGCGGGACGGGCACGCTTCATGCCATGGCTTGCCATATAATCCATCTCGCCGTGGTAACCCGCGTCCAGCCAGGCTTGCAGCCCGGCCTCCAGGTGGCCCAGGTCGACGTCGGCGACGCGCACGTCGGCAAAGCCCAGCTCCTTGCCCCACGCCTTGATGGCGCGCGCAAGCTCGGGCAGGTCGGGGGCAGGGTTGGGGGAAGTGGGCATACCGCAAGAAATCACGCAGAACAACTCGCTATTTTATTCGATGCAGCCTTTTAAATCGCGCTTGCAGCGCTATCTGCCGGACGAGTCCGCCACATCCGCCCTCGGCGCCGCCCTGGCGCGCGCCTTGCAGCCGGGCCTGGTGATCTATCTGCACGGCGACCTCGGCGCCGGCAAGACCGCCCTCACCCGTGCCCTGCTGCAGGCGGCCGGCCATGCCGACACCGTGAAGAGCCCAACCTATACCTTGTCGGAACCGTATCGGGTGATGCTCGATGGCAAGCCATTGAACGTGATCCACTACGACCTGTACCGCATGTCGAGTCCGGAAGAATTCCTGGACGCGGGCTTTCGCGAAGACTTCGACGGGCGCAATGTGTGCATCGTCGAGTGGCCCGAAAAAGGCGATCCGGTGTTGCCGGCGCCCGACTTGCGTATCTTGCTCAACGTTAGCGGGCCCGGCCGTGATGTAGAATTGCAGGCGTTGTCCGAATTAGGCCTGCTATGCCTCGACCGTCTCGCTCCCCTTCTGCCGCCCCAGCCGCCCGCGTGACGCCTTCGTCCTCGCGTCGCCGTGTCCTGCTCAAGGCCGGCGGCACGCTGCTGCTGTCCGTCATCCCGCTGCGCGCCAGCGCCAATGAAATCCTGGCCGTGCGTGTCTGGCCCGCCCCCGACTACACCCGGGTGACGCTGGAAAACGACACCGACCTCAAGGCCGAACACTTCCTGATCCCCGATCCGCCGCGCCTGGTGGTCGATATCGACGGCCTCGCCCTGAGCAACACGCTCAAGAGCCTGGTGGCCAAGATCGAACCGAACGACCCCTACATCAAGCAGGTGCGGGTCGGCCAGAACCGCCCGAACGTGGTGCGCCTGGTGTTCGACCTGAAGGCCGAGATCAAGCCGCAGGTATTTACCCTGGCGCCGGTGGCCGGCTACCAGCACCGCCTGGTGTTCGACCTGTACCCGGCCACCCCGGTCGACCCGATCGCCGCCCTGATCGAACAGGGCGACTGGAGCCCGGGCCCGACCACGACCCTGGCGGCCGACCAGCCGGCCCTGGGCGACCCTGTCGCCGCCACCCCGGTGGCCGGCGCGCCGGCCTCGCCCAATCCCGCCACCGGCACGCCGCCGGTGCAGATTCCCGTGCCGCCGCCCGCCGTCCCGCGCACCCAGCCGAACGCCGGCCCGGACGCGATCGCCAAGCTGGAAGCCGAGATGTCGGGCCTGAAGGGCACGGCCCCGGCCCTGGCGGTGCAGCCGCCGCCGGCCAAGGCGAGCGCCCCGGCGCCTGCCCAGAAGGTGGCGCGCATGATCACCATCGCCCTCGATCCGGGCCATGGCGGCGAAGACCCGGGCGCGATCGGCGCCAAGGGCAGCCGCGAGAAGGACATCGTGCTGGCGGTGGCCAAGCGCCTCAAGGCCAAGCTGGAGCAGATGCCGAATACCCGCGTGATGCTGACCCGCGACGGCGACTTCTTCGTGCCGCTGGGCACCCGCGTGCAAAAGGCGCGCAAGGTGCAGGCCGACCTGTTCGTCTCGATCCACGCCGACGCCTGGATTTCGCCGACCGCGCGCGGCTCGTCGGTGTTCGTGCTGTCGGAAAAAGGCGCCAGCTCGAGCGCGGCGCGCTGGCTGGCGAATGACCAGAACAAGGCCGACCTGATCGGTGGCGCCAACCTGACGGGCACCAGCGACAAGCACCTGGCCAGCGTGCTGTTCGACCTGTCGACCACGGCCCAGATCAACGACAGCCTCAAGCTGGGCAAGGCCGTGCTGAAGGAAATCGGCGGCATCAACCGCCTGCACAAGGCCTCGGTCGAGCAGGCCGGCTTCGCCGTGCTGAAGGCGCCGGACATCCCCTCCATCCTGGTCGAGACCGCGTTCATCTCGAACCCGCAGGAAGAAGCGCGCCTGAACGACGAAGGCTACCAGGACCAGCTGGCCAACGCGATCACGAATGGCATCCGCCGCTATTTCGCCGATAATCCGCCCATGGCCAAGAGCCGCCAGACCTGAGCCTGATCCCATCATGGAAAACATCACCTTCGGGCAACTGCCCGCGATTCGCATCACGGCGCCCGACGGCGCCAGCGCCGTCGTCACCCTGTATGGCGGCCACCTGGTGTCCTGGCATGGCGCCGACGGCGGCGAGCGCATGTTCCTCAGCACCCGCTCGGCCCTGGACGGCAGCCGCGCGATCCGTGGCGGCGTGCCCGTCATCTTTCCCCAGTTCGCCGAACGCGGCGACGGCATGCGCCATGGTTTTGCGCGGGTCAGCAGCTGGCGCCTGGAAGGGCACGGCATCGAGGGCGATGCGGCGTGGGCCGAGTTCGGCCTGACTGATGCCGACCTGGCGCCGGCGGCGGCCGCCGCCTGGCCGCACCGCTTCGCGCTGGCGCTGCGCGTGACCGTGCGCGCCAACCAGTTGGAGATGGCGTTCAGCGTGCGCAACACGGGCGAGGCGCCCTTCCCGTTCGCGGCGGCGCTGCATACCTATCACCTGGTGCCGCACCTGGCGGACGTGCGCATCGAGGGGCTCGAGGCGGGGACGCTGTCCATCGCGGACAAGCTCGACGTGGTCTACGAGAACGTGGGCGACGGCATCACCCTGGGCACCTGGGCGCGCGTCCTGACGCTGGAACAGGAAGGCTTCCGGGATGCCGTCGTATGGAACCCGGGCGCCGCGGACACGGCCGCGCTGGCCGACATGGAAGACGACGAGTACCAGCGCTTCGTGTGCATCGAGCCGGCGCAGTTGGCGCCGGTCGAGCTGGCGCCGGGTGCGGTGTGGGAAGGGCGTTACCGCGTTTCCTGACGTTCGCGCCCAGATCATGAAAAAACGCGCCTCGGCGCGTTTTTTTGTTTTACATGGATTCCTTGATCATCCGCCCGTTCGCCTGCTGCACAGGCCGCGAATTGAAGGGATACAGGCGCGAGAACAAGGCCATCTGCTGCGGCGACGCCGTCATCGGCTGCTTCATCACCAGCCACAGCACGTTCTCGGTGCATGGCGGCTCGCTCAGCGACCCCATGTAGGTGAAGTAGTCGCGTCGCGCCGGCAGGATCTCGTTGACGTCGATCACGATCGACGGCGTCACCGTCATGTGCTTTTCCAGCGGCAGATTGTTCCACACGGTCTGGATCATCGGATTGGCGTCGCCGCGCTCGAGCAGCACCGCCAGGATCGCGATCTTGTTGTCGTAGCTCTTGTGCACCAGATGCACGACCATCTCGGTGCCCTTGCCGTTGATGCGCTCCTCGCCCGGACGGTGGAAGTGGAATTGCTGCAGCTCGTAGGTGGTCCCGCCCACGCTCAGGAAGTTCCCGCCCGCGACATTCACCTGGATCGTATGGCCATTGTCGATCTCGTTGAACGAGCTCGGGTGATAGTCGAAGTTGATCTGCTCCAGATCGACCTTGATGCCGTCGCGCAGGTCGATCGGCGACTGGCGGTTGCCGGTATTGCAGGCTGCCCAAGCGGTATTGATCTTCGACCAGTTCTCGGGACCGAACTCGCCCTCATAGGTCCAATGGGTGCCGTTCTTCGGCTTGGCGGCTTCGATTGCCGCGGCGGCAGCGGCGGCGGCTTCCTTCTTGCGGCGGGCGTCCGCGGCGCGGCGTGCGCGTGCGGCTTCCTCGGCGCGCAGCGCCTGCTTGGCGCGCAGCTCGGCCAGTTTTTCGGCGATGCGGACCGACAGGTCGACTTCCGCGTCTTCTTCGGATTTTTGGGCAGCCGCCGGGGTGGCCCCGGCAGGCCGCAGGTTCGGCTTGATCGAGGCGATCGCCGCGGGCTTCTCGGCCGCAGGCTTGGTCGGGGCTGCATCGTTCGCATGCGCCGTGGCCACGGTCAGGCTCAGGCTCAAGGCGAATAGTGCGATCAGGTTACGCATGGGTGTCCAGATAGTGTGCTTACCCTATCCTTATCGGACCCGGCGCAGCTAACTTGAGTGCGCTGCAGCAACAAAAGGCGCTGAATTTACGCCTTTTGCCGACTTGTCATTCTAAATGTTAATTACGGCTGAGCATGCGCCGGCCAAGCTTGTACAGACCGCCGATCGCCAGCGGCACGATGGCCGCGCTCACGCCCACCAGCACGATCTCGGTCAGGTGGTCCTTGATGATCGGCACATGGCCAAAGAAATAGCCGGCCGTTACCAGGCTAACCACCCACAGCAGCGCGCCCGCGACGTTGTACAGCTGGAAGCGGGTGTGCGTCATGTCGGACACGCCGGCCACGAAGGGCGCGAAGGTGCGCACCACCGGCACGAAGCGCGCCAGGATGATGGTCTTGCCGCCATGCTTTTCGAAGAAGGCATGGGTGCGCGTGAGGGCATCCTTGTTGATCCAGCGATAGTTATGCGTGAACATGCGATGGCCTACCGCTTCGCCGATGAAATAGTTCACCGTATTGCCGGTGACGGCGGCGGTCACCAGCAGGGTCGTCAATAGCGGATAGCTCATCTCGCCGGTGGCGCAGAAGGCGCCGGCGATGAACAGCAGGGTGTCGCCGGGGAAGAAGAACAGGACCACCAGGCCGGTCTCGCAGAACACGATGGCGAACAGGACGAGGTAGACGTAGGTGCCGTACTGGGCCAGCAGGGCGCCGAGGGATTTGTCGACGTGCAGCAGCATGTCGAACAGGTGCATCAGGTCCATGATACTCCTAAACGAGAGCCTGACATTATAGCCCTCTCCCCTCTTGCAAGATGTTCACGCGATCTGGAGGGCCTGGCAGCGCGCTGGGCTACAATTGCCCGCACATAAATAAGAAGCGGAGCAGACATGCAGGCAATGACCATGATCGGAGCACTCACCGGCAGCGCCCTCCTCGCCCTGTTCAGCAGCGGCGCCAGCGCGGCGCCGGCCAGGCCCGGCAAGGAATTGCCGCCCAAGCCCTCGGTGGCGGACGTGGTCAAGGCGTCCCAGGCGGGCGACTGGCGCCCCCTCGATCCGGAGAACACGCTGTACATGGAACTGCCGGCCGGCCGCGTGGTCATGGAACTGGCGCCGAGCTTCGCGCCGAAGGCGGCCGCGAACATCCGCGCACTGGTGCGCGAGCGCTATTTCGACGGCCTGTGGATCATGCGCGCGCAAGACGGCTTCGTGGTGCAATGGGGCGATCCGGACGAAGAAACGCCGCGCCCGTTCAAGGCCGACAAGACAGTGGACGCCGAATTCACCGTGCCCGCCAAGGGCACCGGCAAATTCACGCAGCTGAAGGAACGCGACGTCTACGCGCCGCAGGTGGGCCACGTGAACGGCTTCCCGGCAGCGCGCGACCCGAAGGCCGGCCAGGCCTGGCTGCCGCACTGCTACGCCATGGTCGGCGTGGCGCGCGACGAGGCGTCCAATACCGGCAACGGTTCGCAGCTGTACACCGTGATCGGCCACGCGCCGCGCCACCTGGACCGCAACATCACCGTGGTCGGGCGCATCGTGTCCGGCATGCCGCTGCTCACGGTGATGCCGCGCGGGACCGGCGCCGCCGGTTTCTACGAGAAAGCCGAGCAACGCACGCCGATCGCCAGCGTGCGCCTGGCGGCCGACGTGCCGCTGCCTGAACGCAGCAAGCTCGAGGTGATGCGCACCGAGAGCGCCGCCTTCCAGGCCGTGATCGAGGCCCAGCGCAACCGCGGCGGTCCGTGGACCAAGGTCGCGGCCGGCGCCATCGACCTGTGCAATGTGCCGATTCCCGTGCGCGAACAGCAATAAGCCATCGACGATCCGGGGCCATGGCAGCGCGATATAATCGCACCATGAACGCCCCAGCCCCGACCCACCGTCCCATCCAGCAGCTCCCCGACCAGCTCATCTCGCAGATCGCCGCCGGCGAAGTGGTCGAGCGGCCATCGGCCGTCGTCAAGGAACTGCTGGAGAATGCGCTCGACGCGGGCGCGACCCAGATCACCGTGCGCCTCGAAGAAGGCGGCGTCAAGCGCATCGCGATCACCGACAATGGCCGCGGCATCGCGCCGGAACAGCTGCCGCTGGCGTTGGCGCGCCATGCGACCTCCAAGATCTCTTCGCTGCACGACCTCGAGAACGTGGGCACGCTGGGCTTTCGTGGCGAGGCGCTGGCCTCGATCGCCTCGGTGGCCGCGGTGCGCATCACTTCGCGCACGCCCGACGCGGCCCACGCCTGGGAAATCGTCGGCTCGCACGAGGGCACCGTCGCGCCGTCGTCCGGCGCCTGCGGCACCACGATCGACGTGCAGGACCTGTACTTCAACACGCCGGCGCGGCGCAAGTTTTTAAAATCCGAACAGACCGAATACGGCCACTGCGCCGAGGTCGTGCGCCGCATCGCGCTGGCGCGTCCGGACGTGTCGTTCAGCCTGTCGCACAACGGCCGCACGATCGACCACTGGAACGTGAGCGAAGCAGCCAAGCGCAGCGCCCACATCCTGGGCAGCGATTTCGCCGAGGCGCGCCTCGAACTCGACGAATCGGCCGGTCCGCTGCACCTGCACGGCTACGTCGGCCTGCCCACCGCCTCGAAGGCGCGCGCCGACGGCCAGTTCTTCTACGTGAACGGGCGTTTTGTCCGCGACAAGGTGCTGGTGCACGCGGTGCGCGCCGCCTACCAGGACGTGCTGCACGGCGACCGCTTCCCCTCGTACGTGCTGTCGCTCGACCTCGATCCGGCGCTGGTCGACGTCAACGTCCACCCATCGAAGATCGAAGTGCGCTTCCGCGACAGCCGCGCGGTGCACCAGTTCGTATTCCACGCGGTGCAGCGCACGCTGGCCCAGACCTCGGCCACGGCGCACGGCAGCGTGCCGGCGCCGATCACGGCGGCCGAGGTAAGGCCCAGCGGGACGCCGCTATGGCAGTTATCGGAATCGCCGTCACGGCCGCAGATGCGGCCACACGAGCAGACCTCGTTCGGGTCGCAGTTGTCGACCTTCTCACCGTCGCCTTATCCGGCGGGCAGCCGCTGGGATGATCCTTCCACGCAAGGCGGCGTTGCGCAGCGCACCGAGGCGTATGGCGCACTGTTCAAGTCGGATGCGACGACCACGGTGCCTGCGCCTTCGGCCGCCCCGATGGACGTGCCGCTCTCGGCGTCGGACCGCCCGCTGTCGAACGACGACTTCCCGCTCGGCTTCGCGCTGGCCCAGCTGCACGGCATCTACATCCTGGCCCAGAACACGCGCGGCCTGGTGCTGGTCGATATGCACGCGGCCCACGAGCGCATCCTCTACGAGCAGATCAAGAACGCGCTCGACGCCCAGGCCCAGGGCCAGGAGATGCAGGTGCAGTCGATGCTGATCCCGGTGACCTTCTACGCCGACGCGATCGAAGTCGCGACCGCGACCGAGCACCAGGACACGCTGAAGGCGCTGGGCTTCGACATCGCCGCGCTATCGCCGACCACCCTCGCCGTGCGCAGCGTGCCGACCCTGCTCAAGAACGCCGACGCCCAGACCCTGGCGCGCGACGTGCTGCGCGACGTGCGCGAATACGGCGGCTCGCGCGTGCTGATCGAGCGCCGCAACGAGCTGCTCGGCACCCTCGCCTGCCACACGGCGGTGCGCGCCAACCGCATCCTGGCCGTGCCCGAGATGAACGCGCTGCTGCGCCAGATGGAGAGCACCGAGCGCGCCGACCAGTGCAACCACGGCCGCCCGACCTGGGTCCAGCTCGAGATCTCCGCGCTCGACAAACTGTTCTTGCGCGGCCAATGATGAACGAGACGAACAAGCCGATGGCCGTGGCCATCATGGGTCCGACCGCGTCCGGCAAGACGGCCAGCGCCCTGCGCATCGCGCAAACGCGACCGTGCGAAATCATCTCGGTCGATTCGGCCCTCGTGTATCGCGGGATGGACATCGGCACCGCCAAGCCCACACCCGACGAACTGGCCGCCGTGCCGCATCACCTGATCGACATCCTCGATCCGCTCGAGGCCTATTCGGTGGCGCAGTTCCGCGACGACACCATCCGCCTCGTCGGCGAGATCACGGCGCGCGGCAAGCTGCCGCTGCTGGTGGGCGGCACGATGATGTATTTCAAGGGGCTGGTCGACGGCCTGGACGACCTGCCGACGGCGGATGCCGGCGTGCGCGCCGCGCTCGATGCCGAAGCCGCCCGCATCGGCTGGCCCGGCATGCACGAGAAACTGCGCGCGGTCGATCCGGTGACGGCGGCGCGCCTGGCGCCGAACGACGCCCAGCGCATCAACCGCGCGCTGGAGATTTTCGAACTGTCCGGCCAGCCGATGTCGGCCCTGCTGGCAAAGCGTGCCAAGCCCGAGCTGCCGTTCGAACTGGTGTCGTTCGGCCTGGAGACTGAAGACCGCTCTGTGCTGCACCGACGCATCGCGCTGCGCTTCGACCAGATGCTGGGGAACAGCGACGACGGGGGCCTGGTGGCGGAAGTGGCGCGCCTGCGCGCGCGCGGCGACCTGTCGCCGGCGCTGCCGTCGATCCGCTGCGTCGGCTATCGCCAGGCCTGGGACTACCTGGATGGAAATATCAGCCGCGCGGAACTGCGCGAACTGGGCATCATCGCCACCCGCCAGCTGGCCAAGCGCCAGATCACCTGGCTGCGCGCGATGCCGGACCGGATCGTGATCGATTGCCTGGGGCCAGACCCGGCTGGGGCGATGCTGGATCACCTGGCGACGTTAGGCAAATGACATCGGCGCGACATTTTTCCGCGCAGAACACGCCACGATCTTGACACGCAACCGGTCGCGCCCGATAATATTGGTCGTTGCGGTGATATAGCTCAGCTGGTTAGAGCACAGCACTCATAATGCTGGGGTCGGTGGTTCAAGTCCACCTATCACCACCAAGAATTCCAAGCGAATGGCTTGGCTCTCCAACGAGTCAAGCCATTTTTGCTTTGTCAGTTTCGGTGATATAGCTCAGCTGGTTAGAGCACAGCACTCATAATGCTGGGGTCGGTGGTTCAAGTCCACCTATCACCACCAGATACAGAACGGCCCGGTTCTCGCGAACCGGGCCGTTGTTGTTTCCAGCGTCATCGTTCAATGCTTCTTGCCGCCACCCGAGACCTTGTTCTCGGTGGCCCAGGCGCGCCGCTCGGCCTCCTTCTTGCCGACACCCTTCTTCTCGTAGCCTTCCTTGATGTGCTCGGCCTGGCGCTTCTGCTTGTCGGTGTATGACGATTTATCACCCTGGGGCATGATGTTCTCCTTTTGACACAAGAGAGCACAGCGTACGCCTCCGGCGCGCGTCGATTCGTGCGCCACCCCACGCTCGGGCGCGGTCTACTCAGCCTTATGCCACTCGCCGTCCGGCGCGTGCTCGTCGAGCGCATAGTCGCCGCGCGCCAGGGCTTCGAGCACCGCATACGCCTGTTGCACGTGTCCGGCACCGACCAGCAGGCGCACGCCGCCCAGGGCCGGCGCCAGCAGCAGGTCGGTCTGCATCAGGTGGGCGTCGGCCAGCATGGCGGGGATGCCCGACGCTTCCAGGCAGCCCTGGGCCAGGTTGGCATCCAGCGGGATCATGTAGCGCGCCACCACGTACAGGTCGCGCTCGGGAATGCGCTCGACCTCGGGGTGGGCGGCCAGCCAGTCGTTTAGTGCGAGCGTGTGCATGGTGAGGCCTTCAGTTCAGGAGCGCGGGCAGGTGGGACAGCAGGTACAAGGTCACGCCGATCATGCCGCCCACGATGGTGCCGTTGATGCGGATGTACTGCAAGTCCTTGCCGATATTGAGTTCGATCTGGGCCGACATCTCGCGGTCGTCCCACTGCTTGACGGTGTCGGCGATGTGGCGCGTCAGGAAGCCCGCGAACTCGGGCGCCACGCCGCGCGCGGCCGCCTCCAGGTTCTCGTGCAGCGACTGGCGCAAGGCCGGGTCTTCGCTGAGCACCTTGCCGATCCAGGCGCCCATGGCGACGATGCGGCGGCGCAGGCTGGACTCGTCGCTTTCCAGGTCGCGCTTGAGCCAGGCCTTCAGCTCGGCCCACAGCGAACCGAGATAGGCGTTGAGGGTCTCGTCCTCGAGCAGGTAGCGCTTGACGTCGTCGGCCTTGGCCAGGAAGGCCGGGTCGCCTTTCAGGCGTTCGATGAAGCCGGCCACGTAGTCGTCGAAGCGGTGGCGCAGCGGGTGCTCGGGATCGGCCGCGACCTTGTTCAACACGCCGGCGGCCAGGCGCACGGCGATGTCGGCGCCCTTGCGGCCGATGAGGTCCGACGGCAGCATCTTCTCGATGAAGGCGTAATCTTCCTTGAGCCAATCGACGATGCCCTGGGCGATGTAGTCCTGGGTATCCGCGTTGTCCAGCAGTCGCGCCAGTTGCCGGATACCTTCGTCGAGCAACTCCTGGTGGCGCCGGCCGCGGGTCAGGCTTTCGAGGATCGCGCCGCTCGACTTCGACAGGTCGACGCTTCTCACCATCGTGTGCACGCCGCGGCGGATGAAGTTCTGCACCGCCGCGTCCTCGATGAAGTCGAGCATGAAGGTGGCGGCGCGCACCAGGTGGGCGCCCATCAGCTCTGTATTGGCCGGCTTGACCAGCCACTCGGCCACCTTCTGCACCGGATCGTGACGCCGGATCAGCCCGACGATGGAATCGGTGTCGAGGAATTTTTCGCGCACGAACAGGGCCAGGTTGTCGGCGATCTTGTCCTTGTTGCTGGGGATGATGGCGGTATGGCGCGAGACGATCGGGATCGGCACGCGCCGGAACAGGGCCACCACCGCGAACCAGTCGGCCAGCGCGCCGACCATGGCCGCTTCGGAAAAGGCGCGCAGCAGACCGGTCCACCAGGTGGCCGGCAGCAGCAGGCTGATCACGAACAGCACGGCCGCGCCCACGAAGAAGCTCAGGGCGATCAGTTTGGAACGGCGCAGTTCATCCAGTTTTTCCATGCGGCGTTAGCCCGGCAATAGCAATACACCAATGCTATCGCACTTCATACATAGATGACGCACTGGAATATGATCATTATAAGATGAAGTAAGTGCTTAACTATGTCTTAGTTGATAAAGGCCGATTTCGTCATTCACAATGAAAAAAATTTACAGCCATGATTAAATAGAGAAACTATACTCTTTAAGATCTGAATTAATTGTAGCACCCTTATAGTAATTCACAAAATCGAAAGCACCTTCGACTTTGTAATGTTGATTTGTCTTCTTCTTTTGCACCCACGATTCAAACACCACCCACTGAGACAAAACTAGATCAACCACTTGCAACTCCGACTTATGTTTCGCAGGCCCTTTATTTGCGCAGACTGCAACGACAGCGTATTGCGCGTAGCGCAGAGCTTGACCGAATTGCTTAATGTGGTACCGATCCCCTCTAACTAGAGGCCTTCCTTTTCTTTTTAATTCGAGAAGCCGCAGAACTTCATAACCGTAAGCATATTTATTAACATCTCGCAATTTTAAAAGTGTCGCTAATGTAGTTTCGTCTTTGAAAAATCGAGAGATGCTTGATCGGGCTTGATTTGCCCTATAATCACATGCAAGCCCAATTCTAATTAAACGCTCACGGTTAACTAACGATGTTTGATCGATATAACCAGAAGCAATTCCATCACTAAACTCGCCCAGCTTTCTCTCATAATACATTCCGTATTTTTCGAAAAATGCTTTCTGCAGCTCAATCTGGATAGGATCATTAGAACGTCGATCCGATTCCTCAATCTTGGTTTGAGAATTACTAGCTTTAGAAATCTCACCCATCAGCTCAATTCTAGCAGCAGCATCTATTGGACGCTCTGGACCAACGAATGTAATAACTCTTAGGAGTACTTCCTTATTCTTAAAAACTGAAAAGTCATTTTCGGCCAAGCATTTTTCGTAGATTCTGCTCAATGTAAACGCCGTCTGACCTCCATTAACTAGCTGCGGATTACGCAAAACAACTTGGGCCACCCCTTGTTTAGCGGTCTCTGAACTTATCGAAGTACCATCGGATATTATTGTGATGCCATTATTAAATAGAGCAAAAGAATTGCCAACCTCATCCTCGATTGAGCTAGCAATCTGCTGATTGACCGGATTCTTTTGCAATTCGAGAAAGCTTCTTGGATTATATTTTAATATTGAATTTTTGTAAGTGTGCATTATTCGCCCAATCTCCTTGGTTGGAACGAATAAAATTTTTATATTCGACTTAACTGCTTTAGTTTTAACATCGTAATCAAGATTGCTTTCACCTCGCACGTTTGTGAGATTTATCTCAATTTTAAGGTTAGGCTCGGTATAATACGTGCCGTTAACCACTGGAAACAAAAGATCACTATAAATTCTCTCGTGATGATATTGATCGACGGCATAACCTTCGACCAATTTTTTCAACTGCAGAGGAGTAAAGGTTTTACTATTTCCAAGTAGAATGACCTGCGTAGTATAACTCCCGACATCTGGAATTTTCTGGACCGTGCGTTGCAATAATCCTTTTATACTATCATTATATAAAATTCCGTTTTCATCTTTTTTTTCGCCTTTCAATATCCTTTTTACATCCATCTTTAGGACATCATCTGCGGACATATTA
This sequence comes from Massilia sp. UYP32, assembly GCF_050434365.1. Taxonomy (NCBI): domain Bacteria; kingdom Pseudomonadati; phylum Pseudomonadota; class Betaproteobacteria; order Burkholderiales; family Oxalobacteraceae; genus Massilia; species Massilia sp. UYP32. The sequence goes on along the minus strand of NZ_JBNDIK010000017.1, from coordinate 2,898 downwards.
TGAGCAATAAAGTTCGAGGCACTTGCACGAAATTTGGACTGAAGAAGGAAAATCTTTTTACTTTTCTCATCCACATAAAAAGCATCCACCCCGCCGTCATGAGGGCCATCGGTAATGCACTTCAGCCTCTCCCGATAAGAAATCAAACCAAATCTAGCTTTCAGAAAAAGATGAAGTAATGCTCGAGATCTTGCCTGAATAAGCGCATCAGGCGTTGCTGGAACTGGGTGGTATTCGCGATTAGAGCGAGGGATCTCATACCTTAACGCATCTAAAACTCGGCAGAGTGTGCTGTAATGGCGTTCACTAGCTTGATTCTTATTCATCATCAATCCATAGATTTAGGCAATATAACTAACTTTACGGAAAAGTTTGTTTTAGCACAAGTCTTTTCCGATCGCACATGTTTCCAAACTGAACATAAGTATTTACATATACTTGGTCTTTTAAAATGAAGAAGTCTAGTTATGCACCATGAGTTGAGTCTGATTACCACGATTGCCGCTGCACTCGGTTTCGGCCTGATATTCGGCATGCTGGCGGTGCGCCTCAAATTGCCGGCGCTGGTGGGCTACCTGGCGGCCGGCGTCTTCATCGGCCCGGCCACGCCGGGCTTCGTGGCGGACATCGGCCTGGCCTCGCAGCTGGCCGAGATCGGGGTCATGCTGCTGATGTTCGGGGTCGGGCTGCACTTCTCGCTGAAGGACTTGCTCGACGTGCGCCGCATCGCCCTGCCCGGCGCCCTGCTGCAGATCGGCGTGGCTACCGCGATGGGCATGGCCCTGTCGTGGTGGTGGGACTGGAGCCTGGGCGCCGGCATCGTGTTCGGCCTGGCGCTGTCGGTGGCGAGCACCGTGGTGCTGCTGCGCGCGCTGGAGGCGCGCGGCGTGCTCGACTCGATGAACGGGCGCATTGCGGTCGGCTGGCTGGTGGTCGAGGACCTCGTCATGGTGCTGGTGCTGGTGATGCTGCCGGCGCTCGCCGGGCCGCTGGGCGGCAAGGGCGATGCCGGGCTCGATCTGTGGCCGGCGCTGGGCATGACCCTGCTGCAGGTGGGCGGCTTCATCGCCTTCATGCTGATCGTCGGGCGCAAGGTCTTCCCGTGGTTCCTGTGGCGCGTGGCCAGGACCGCCTCGCGCGAACTGTTCACCTTGTCGGTGATCGCGGCGGCGGTCGGCATCGCCTATGCGTCCTCGAGCCTGTTCGGCGTGTCGTTCGCGCTGGGCGCCTTCTTTGCCGGCATGGTGCTGCGCGAATCGGAACTGAGCCACCGCGCGGCCGAGGAATCGCTGCCGCTGCGCGATGCGTTTTCAGTCCTGTTCTTCGTCTCGGTCGGGATGCTGTTCGATCCGATGGTGTTGGTCGACAATCCGCTGCACGTGCTGGGCGTGGTGCTGGTGATCGTGGTCGGCAAGTCGCTCGCTGCCTTTGTTTTGGTGCTGGCGCTGCGTTATCCGCTCAATACGGCGCTCACCGTGTCGGCCAGCCTGGCGCAGATCGGCGAGTTCTCTTTCATTCTCGCTGCGCTGGGCATGCAGCTCGGGCTATTGCCGGAGCTGGGGCAGAACCTGATCCTGGCCGGCGCCATCATCTCGATCGCCTTCAATCCGCTGGTGTTCTCGTCGATCGAGCCGGTGCAGCGCTGGCTGGGCAAGCAGGATCACCTGATGCACCTGGCGCGCAAGCTGGAACGGCCGGCCGACCCGCTGGCGGAGCTGCCGATGACGACCTCGCGCGAAAAGCTCAGCAACCAGGTGGTGCTGGTGGGGTTCGGCCGGGTGGGACGGCGCATTGCCGAAGACCTGACGGCGCGCGGGATTCACTTCGTGCTCGCCGAGCAGCATCGTGAGCTGGTCGAGACGGCGCGCGAGCGCGGGATTCCGGCGGTGGTGGGCAATGCGGCGGAGCCGGCGGTGCTGATCCAGGCGCATATCCACAAGGCGGCGATGCTGGTGATCGCGACGCCGGATACCTTCGACGTGCGCAAGATGGTGGAGATTGCGAAGGCGCTCAATCCCGCCGTGCGGTGCGTGGCACTTACGCATAGCGACAAGGAAGCGGAGTTGTTGCGGGCGGAGACGGGTGGGCGGGTGTTTGTCGGTGACGAGGAGCTGGCCGGCAGCATGACAAGGCATGTGCTGGAAACGCTGCGGGAGCAGCAGCGTGCTCCACTCGAGCATTGAGCGATATTAGCGGATAGCTGGCACGGGTCTGTCAATCGCCACATCCTGGACCCGCTGCCAGATGATCCGGATCCTGGTGCCGTCCGGCCTCTGGAAGTTTTCGGTCATGCGATCGCCTTCGACGACCAGGCGCAACTCCTTGCGGGTACGGACCTGCCCGATCCAGTTCGGAAACGTCGATGCCTCGACGCGGTTGCCGCTGAAGACGCCTTCCTTGTCCACCGTATAGGTGCCGAAGAAGCCGATGTTGCCGGCCATCGCGGCGCGGTTTTCCTCGGCCGTGCCCTGCCCTCTGACATCGGAGGCAAATTTCGGAATAGTTGCATCGGTCAGCACTTCGATGAAGTGCATGTCTTCGGTGAACACGAGCAGGCCGTTCGGCTTGCTGCCATACGCCGGCAGGTTCTTGCTGTCAGGGTCGATTTGGGCGGTCACCATGCGCCAGGTGCCCAAGATTTGGTTCAGCGATTCGGCCTTGGCAGACGTACTGACACCAATCAGCATCGCTATCAGAATGGATAGAGCGGACTTCGATTTACACATGATATCTCCTGGGTGCGAAATATCCGTCACGTGCGATCTTGGGCCGGATAGCTATCCTACCCTTGCTACGATCGTAATTGTCAAGTCCCGCCTGTTCATAAACCCGTTTGACAAATAATTCGGGGCGCTTTTTCTGCCATTCTTTGAGCGCCAGAATTGGTGTTTTGCTGTC
>NZ_JBNDIK010000016.1:0-158655 GCF_050434365.1 Massilia sp. UYP32 | reverse complement strand
GTTCTGCTGGGTACTGATTCACTGCGCGTCTTTGCTCCGCCCCCGGATGGATTAAAGTGATTCAAGTGACGCGACATCTATCCTGACAGAGGGGGTCCATGGTAAGGTGGCAAGCACAAGCCCATCCGCCTAAACATACTTCATCCTGACGATGCTCCACTGCGTGAGCCGTTCGCGCCCATAGACACATGAATCTATTCCCGAGAAAATCGCGACTCACGATCGGTGATAATTCATTTTCTGCGCCAAATTTGCCGATCGCCGCCGCCAACCAGTCGATCAAGCTGCTGCTCGTGGACGACGAGCCGCGCATGCTCTCCTCGCTGCACGAGCTGCTCCGCCAGCGACATTTCGACGTCGACACGGCAAGCTCCGGCGCCGAAGCGCTGGCATCCCTGTCCAGCACGCGGTACGACCTGGTCCTGCTCGATCTCAGCCTGGAAGACATGGATGGCCACCATGTCATGGACTTCATCAACCATCACTGCATCGAAACTGAGGTCATCGTCATCAGTGGGAATGTCCAGATCGACGCCGCGATCGGGGCAATGCGGCGCGGCGCCCACGATTTCCTGCGCAAGCCATTCAGCCAGCAGGACTTGTTCAAATCCATCGATCACGTCCTGACCCTGCGCCGGCTTCGGCAAACCAACCGCGACATGGCGCATCGACTGGAAATGTCCGAGCGCACTTACCGCTACATTGTCGATACGTCGCCGGATCTCATCTACATGGTCGAACCGGATGGACGGTTTACCTTCGTGAACGACCGGGCCTGTCAAATGCTGGGCTACGATCGCCGCGAACTGATTGGCCAGCATTATTCGGTGCTGGTGCACGAGGAAGATTTCGCCAGGGCGCGTTATGCCTTCAACGAGCGGCGCTCCGGCGACCGGGCGTCGCGTGACGTCGAGCTGCGCATGACGTGCCGGTCCAATGCCAGCCCGGCGCAAAACGTCGACGCATCGATCACCGTATCGCTCAATGCGGTCGGCATGCACCTGGACCATGCGGAACCGGGCGGGGCGAAATACATCGGCACCTACGGGATCGCCCGCGATATCACGGCGCGCAAGCAGGCGGAAGCCATCATCCTTCACCAGGCCTACCATGACGTCCTGACCAATCTCCCAAACCGCCTGCTATTCAAGGACCGGCTTGGCCAGGCGATCCTGCAGTCCCGGCGCAACCGGACCGAGTTGGCGACCATGTTCATCGATCTCGATCGGTTCAAGGTCGTCAACGACACGCTCGGTCACGACAAGGGGGATGAATTGCTGTTGCAGGTGACGGCGCGTCTCAAAGGCTGCCTGCGCAAGGGCGACACGCTCGCGCGCCAGGGTGGCGATGAATTCACCGCCGTTCTTCCCGACCTGCATACCCGTGACGACGCGCGCGTGGTCGCCGACAAATTCCTGGAATGCCTGAATATGCCGTTCGACCTGGACGGAAAGGCGGTGACGATCTCCGCATCGATCGGCATCGCGGTCTTTCCCCACGATGGTGAAACGATCGACGAACTGATGCGCCATGCGGACGTCGCGATGTACCACATCAAAGGGCAAGGAAAGAACGGCCAGGCGTTTTATGCTCACACGATGGAGCAGGGCGGCAGACCGTAGTCAGGGCTCGTCGGGAATCGAAACGATCAGGTCGGTGACCCCGATATCCACGCCCGACTGCGTCAACAGCGTGCTGACCTGACCGCGGTGATGCGTTTGATGGTTGAAGAAATGCAGCAGCAGGCTCCCGAATTTCTTCCGGAACGCTCCACGTGCACTTTTGTACGTGACCGGCTGCGCCAGGTCATCGTCGGAACACTCCGCCGCCAGCGCCTCGATGATCGCATCGAGCCGCGCGCGATGTTCGCGCAGCACCTCGAGATCGTCGCTGTAGATATGCGTCAGTCCGGTGGGCGTTGCGATATCCCGCATCGGCGCCAGCGCGAAGAACGTTGTCGGATGCCCCTGGTAACGTTGCAGCCAGATGGTGTCTCCGGCGACGATGTGATTCAGCGTGCCGAGGATCGAGCCAAAAAAGGCGCCTCGGTGGGCATTCAGCGCGTCCGCAGGCAAGGTCGCCGCAGCGGAATACACCTTGGCATTCATGGACGCGTTATAGGACGCTAGTAGAACGATATCTTCCCGTGTCGGCATGCTGGCCCCTTCATCGCTGGTCATTATTGCCGATCGATGCGGGACATCGACCGACTGTTGTTTTTTGGTAGCCCTACTATTAGTCCGCCGAGCTGTGCAATTCGTCTGCGGGCCCGGTCACCATCTCCGTTCTTGCGCTGCATATGTAACCTTTAGCCCCCGTCCTTCACGAATCGATTTTCCGGTCACAGCCTTGATTACCGGGTGTTCCTGCGAAATCTCCGCGGAGCGCATGCCTGACACATCAATGGAAATTGTAAAAACATTCCCCATAAGAAAATATTGTTATCTATAGAATATTGAATTTCCTCAATCATGATTCTGATAGAATAATCTCAGTGCAATAATTCGTGATAGTTATCAATTATTCACGCGTCGAAATGGCGTGGAAGATATTGTCCCGCTCACGTTCAGACCGGCCCAGAAAACGCCGGCGCTTTCTCACCGCCATCCACCATTTTCTGGAGTCCGCGCCATGCGCATCAAACCATTCCTGCTGACCCTGCTGGCCGCCTCGGTACTGAGCACCAATGCCGCTCATGCGAACCTCATCAAGAACGGCAACTTCGAAGAGACCACCAACGGCGGCAACAAGCAGCTCGCCGGCGGCACGTCCACGACGCGCACCGACCGTACTACCTTGGCGTACTGGGAAAGTGGCTATGGCAAGGATGGCCGCTACAACTTCGTCCTGAATGGCGATATCGCCAACACCGACAAGTCCGCGATCTGGTTGAAAGACAAATACCGCACGACTGGTCTGAGCAATGGTTACAGCGCCTCTCCAACCGGCGGCAATTTCTTCGCCTCGGACTGGATGTATTTCCCGGGTCCGCTCAAGCAGCAGGTCAACGGCCTGACGATCGGCGACACCTATACGCTGACCTTCGATTTCGCGCTGGCCCAGCAGGTCATCGAGAGGGGCCCGAACAACAACAATTACTGGGAAGTCGATTTCGGCGGCGTCAAGCAACAGTCCGAACTGCTGAGCATCGTCGACAGCGGCTTCAGCGGCTGGAAGACCGCCACCATGACCTTCACCGCCACCAGCGCCAGCGAATGGCTGAGCTTCCTGGTGCACGGCAGCGGCGCCGGCGCGCCGCCGTTCATGCTGCTGGATAACGTCGCCCTGAATGCCGAAGTGCCGGAACCGGCAACCCTGGGCATGCTGCTGGGCGGCCTCGGCCTGATTGGCTTCACAGCCCGCCGCCGCAGCCGTAGCGGCGGCCAGGCCTGATACGCCGATCCACCGGCTGCAGTCCTCTGCAGCCGGGCGCCGCCGGTCCGGCGACAACCTCCGCATCGCGACACCGTTTCCACCATGAACGTCACCTTCGCCGAATTCGCCATGACCGCGCTGCGGCTGTGCATCTGGCTCGTGCTGCTGACGGCGCTGTTCGTCCCGCTCGAGCGCTGGTTCGGCGTGCGCCACGAGCAGCCGAATCCCGAGCTGCGCCACAATCTGGCCTATTACTTCATCAGCAGCCTGGTGCCGGTCGTGGTGCTCTCGGTGCCGATGGCGCTGCTGGCCTCCGCTGCTCATTACCTGGTGCCGGCCGCGCTCAAGACGGCCGTGGCCGACCTGCCGCAGGCGCTGCGCATCGGCCTGGCCTTCGTGATCGCCGAAACGGGTTTTTATTGGGGGCACCGCCTCAGCCACGAAATTCCCTGGCTATGGCGCTTCCACGCGCTGCATCACAGCACCGAGCGCATGCACTTCCTGGCCAATACGCGCAGCCATCCGGTCGACATGGTGATCACCCGGCTGTTCGGCCTGGTGCCCTTGTACGTCATCGGCCTGGCCAGCCCGGGCATGGCCGGCAGCGGCACGCCGGCGCTCTTGATCGCGCTCGGCATCGTGTGGGGTTTCTTCATCCACGCCAATCTGCGCTGGCGTTTCGGGCCGCTGGAATGGCTGGTGACGACGCCGGCCTTCCACCACTGGCACCACAGCCGCCACGACCACATCAACCGTAACTACGCGTCGACCTTGCCATTCCTGGACCGCGTGTTCGGCAGCCACTACCTGCCGAAGAGTTGGCCGGCCGAGGTCGGGACCGACACGCCGTGCCCGCCCACGCTGGGCGGCCAGCTGCTCGAGCCGATGCTGCCGGCGCGCAAGGCGGCGCCGGTCGCCGATTGAGCGCTACGCCGGCCGCTTGCCGGCGCGTTCCGCGGCCAGCTTGACCAGCAGCGCCAGCGTGGCCACGATCCCCGCCAGCGCCACGACGCCGAAGATCCCCTCGATCCCGAAGCGCAGCCGCGCCAGTTCCGCCACCAGGAACGAGCCCGCGATCCCGCCCAGCCGCCCGATGCCCATCATCCAGGCCACGCCGGTCGCGCGGCCGCGGGTCGGATAGAAGGCTGCCGCCAGCGCCGGCAGCGACGCCTGCGCGGTGTTCATCGCCAGCCCGGCCCCCAGCACCACCGCCATCAGCAGCGCAAGATCGTGGGCGCTCTGGCCGATGGCGAAGATGGTGGCGGCGGTCAGCGCGAAGCAGGCCGCGATCACGGCGTTGGCGTTGTAGCGGTCCATCAGCCAGCCGGCCAGCACCGCGCCCACGCCGCCCAGCGGGAACAGGGCCGAGACCAGGGTCGCGTCCTTGGCCGACAGGCCGGCGTCGCGCAGCAGCAGCGGCATCCAGTTGATCAGCGCGTAGAAGATCACCAGCCCCATGAAATAGGTCAGCCACAGCATCAGGGTGCCGACCACGTAGGGCCGCGACAGGATCACTTGCATGCCGCCGCCGGCTTGGTCCGCCGGGGCGGCCTCGCGCGTCACGAAGGCGTGGGCAGCGTCGGCGCTTGGCGAGACGTGGCGCAGGATGGCGCGGATGCGTTCGTGGCCGGCGCCGCGCCCGACCAGGAAGCGCACCGATTCCGGCAGCAGCAGGATGATCAACAGGCCCGCCAGCAGCGGCGCCAGGCCGCCCAGCAGCAGCACGCTGCGCCAGCCCCACAACGGAATCATCCAGGCCGCGAGAAAGCCGCCCAGCGCGGCGCCGAGCGGGAAGCCGCAGAACATCGCATTGGTGAGCAGGGCGCGCTTGCGGTCGGGGCAGAATTCGCTCATCAGGGTCACGGCGTTCGGCATCGCCGCGCCCAGTCCCAGGCCGGTGATGAAGCGCAGGATGGCCAGCTCGGTGACGCCGCTCGCGAACGCCGACCAGGCGCAGGCGGCGCCGAACAGCAGCACCGACAGCGCCAGCACCAGCTTGCGCCCGACCCGGTCCGACAGCGGGCCGGCCGCCATGGCGCCGGCGGCCAGGCCGAACAGCGCGGCGCTGAGCACCGGCGCCAGGGCGGGGCGCGTCACGCCCCAGTCCTGCACCAGCGAAGGGGCGATGAAGCCGATCGCCGCGGTGTCGAAGCCATCGAGCAGCACGATCACGAAGCACAGGCCGAAGATCAGCCATTGATAGGGCGAGAAGCGGTGTTCGTTCAGGAAGTCCTGGACGTTGACGGCGCCGTCGGCGCGGTCGTGGTGCTGCATGGTGGTTCTCCGTTATTGTTATCGCCGGGTGCATGCGGCCAGGCCGGACTCTACACCGAATCGGTCGGCAAGGCGACGGTTCGCGGCGCTGCGCCAGACTGTTCGCATTCCACCCGCCGCACCTGTCGAGCGCGATGGCCGGCGCCCTGGCGCCGGCAGTTCTCCCCCGATGCCGACACGATCGCGTACAATGCCCCTTCCTTAACTACAAAACTCTCCAATGGAATGGCTACTTGACCCGAATATATGGGTCGGCTTGCTCACCCTCGTCGTGCTCGAGATCGTCCTGGGCATCGACAACCTGATCTTCATCGCCATCCTGGCGGACAAACTTCCCCCGCATCAGCGCGACAAGGCACGACTCCTCGGCCTGTCCCTCGCCATGATCATGCGCCTTGGCCTCCTCACGATGATCTCGTGGCTGGTCACGCTCACCGCACCCTTGTTCTCCGTCGGCACCCTGTCGTTCTCGGGGCGCGACCTGATCCTGCTGATCGGCGGCATCTTCCTGCTCGCCAAGGCGACCATCGAACTGCACGAGCGCGTCGAAGGCAAATCGCATGTCCAGAGCGGCAAGCGCGAATACGCGAGCTTCGCCGCCGTGGTGGCGCAGATCATCGTGCTCGACGCCGTGTTCTCGCTCGACGCCGTGATCACCGCGGTCGGCATGGTCGAACAGCTCGGCGTCATGATGGCCGCCGTGATCATCTCGATGGGCGTCATGCTGTTCGCATCGAAGCCGCTGACGCGCTTCGTCAACGCCCATCCGACCGTCGTCGTGCTGTGCCTGTCCTTCCTGCTGATGATCGGCCTCTCCCTGATCGCCGAAGGCCTGGGCTTCCACATCCCGAAGGGCTACCTGTACGCCGCGATCGGCTTCTCGGTGGTGATCGAGTTCTTCAACCAGCTGGCGCGCCGCAACTTCATCAAGCAAGAGGCGCACATTCCGCTGCGCGACCGCACCGCCGACGCCGTGCTGCGCCTGCTGGGCAGCAAGCGCGGCGCCGACCACCACGACGAGCCGGAAGCCGAGGCGCAGGCCGCCGAGGAACCGGCGTTCGAGGCCGAGGAGCGCAATATGGTCAGCGGCGTGTTGAGCCTGTCGCAGCGCTCGGTGCGCTCGATCATGACCAACCGCTCGGAGATCTCGTGGATCAATATCGAGGATGACGCCGACACCATCCGCGCCCAGTTGCTGGCCACGCCGCACGGCTTCTTCCCGGTGTGCCGAGGCCAGCTCGACGAAGTGATCGGCGTGGCGCGCGCCAAGGACCTGATCGCCGACCTGACCCAGTCGGGCGCGATCGACCAGGCCCATATCCGCGCGCCGATCATCATGCCCGACGCCAGTGGCGTGCTGAAGGTGATGGACCGCCTCAAGCGCTCGCATGGCCAGCTGGTGATCATCGGCGACGAATACGGCACCCTGCAGGGCCTGGTGACGCCGATCGACATCCTGGAAGCGATCGCCGGCGAATTCCCCGACGAGGACGAGCAGCCGGTGGTGCAGGAGCTCGGACCGGGCCGCTGGCGCGTCGACGGCACCGCCGACCTGCACTACCTGGAGCAGGTGCTCGAGGTGGACGCCCTGGTGGGCGACACCGACGACTACACCTCGCTGGCGGGCCTGATGCTGGAACGCTTCGGCACCCTGCCGAAGGTGGGCGACGCGGTCGAGATCGAAGGCTTCCGATTCGAGGTGGCGCAGGTGCTGGAGCGCCGCATCGCGACCGTGATCGTGAGCCGGCTCGACGACGGGTACGCCCAGCCGCTCGACAAGGGCTGATCGAACGGTAATATCGTGGGGTGGACGGATTTTCCGTCCACGCGTTCAACCTGACTGGAGGGAGAGATGAAACAGCTGGAACGCGGCGAGCGCCTGCCCCTGGCGCAATCGGCTCCCGACGGCGTCCTGCAGGCCGGCCTGTCGGCCCAGGGCTTGGCGCTGGACTTTGCCTGCTTCGCGCTCGACGCCGGCGGCAAGCTGGCCGACGAGCGCTACATGACCTTCTTCAACCAGCCGGCGACACCCTGCGGCGGCGTGGCGCAAGCCAGCGTTGGCGCCGATAGCCGAGGTTTCAGCTTCAGGCTCGCCAGCCTGCCGGCCTGGGTCGAACGGCTCAGCATCGTGGCCAGCACCGACGGCGGCGCGCTCATGGCGCAGTTGCAGGCAGGTAGCCTGCGCCTCGCCGGTCCGCAGGGTGAATTCGCGCGCTTCGACTTCAGTGGCCGCGATTTCGTCGGCGAGAAGGCGGTCATGCTGGGCGAGCTGTATCGCAAGGACGGCGGCTGGCGCTTCATGGCGGTCGGCCAGGGCTTCAATGGCGGCTTGGACGCCCTGGTGCGGCATTTCGGCGGCGCGGTGGCCGATGAAACGCCGCCGCCTGCGCCACCGGCGCCCGCCCCGGCCCCGGCCTTACCGCGCGCCGCGGCGGTCGACCTGGAAAAGCGCGTCGCGCAAGCCGCGCCGCAGTTGGTCAACCTGGTCAAGTCGGCGGCGGTATCGCTCGAAAAGGCCGGCCTGGCGCAGCACCGGGCCAAGGTCTGCCTGGTGCTGGACATCTCGGGTTCGATGAGCACCTTGTACCGCAAGGGCCTGGTGCAGCAGTTCGCCGAGCGCATCCTGGCGCTGGGCTGCCGCTTCGACGACGACGGCGAAATCGACGTCTTCCTGTTCGGCCGCAACGTGCACCACGGCGCGCCGATGGGCCTCTCGAACTGGTCGAACTACATCAAGCGCATCATCGACAAGCATCCGCTCGAGGGCGACACCCGCTACGGCGCCGCGATCGAGGCCGTGCGCCGGCATTACTTTCCGGATGACGGGGGCGGTGAGCGCAAGGCCCCGGTCAAGGCCGAGGTGCCGGTGTACGTGATGTTCGTGACCGATGGCTCGACCTCGGACAAGCCGCTGACCGAGCGCCAGCTGCGCTGGGCCAGCCGCGAACCGATCTTCTGGCAGTTCATGGGCATCGGCAAGGGCCGCAAATCGAAAGCCAGGGCCCTGGCCAACTTCGCCGACTCGGACTTTCCGTTCCTGGAAAAGCTGGACGAACTCGATGGCCGCCTGATCGACAACGCCGACTTCTTCTCGGTGGCCTCGCCCGACGAGCATTCCGACGGCGCGCTGTACGACCTCCTGATGAACGAGTACCCGCAATGGGTGAAGGAGGCGCGCCAGCGCGGCCTCATCGTGTAGTGGTGGAAGCGAAGAAGGGTAAAGACAGGGATAAATACCTCTCTTCTCATCGATTTGAACCCATCCGGCACCCGTTATTCTCTCTGCAATATCAGGACGTCCTAGCCCTGATCAACACAACAACAGGGAGAAATGCCGTGTTCGAAGGATTCATCCAGCTCAGTCCCATGGGCGTCGCGCTGGCCATGGCGGGGTCGTACATCATGACCGTCTTCGCCAGCGAGCTGTATCTGCACCGTTCGCGCAGCCACCGCGCCGTGACCTTCCATCCGATCCTGTGCCAGGCGTTTCGCATGTGGATCTGGCTGACGACTTACGGCGTCACCGCCAAGACCTGGGTCGCGGTGCACCGCAAGCATCACGCCAAGTGCGATACCGAGGAAGATCCGCACAGCCCGCGCATCCACGGCCTGTGGACCATCCTGGGCAAGGGCACGCTCCTGTACCGCAAGGCGGCGCGCGACGCCGACCTGGTGAAAGCCTATGGCGTCGGCATCAAGGAAGACTGGATGGACGAGCATCTGTATACCAGGCACCGCTTCCGTGGCGCGCTGTTCTTCCTGGCGGTCGAACTGCTGGTGTTCGGCCCCGTGAACGGCTTCCTGATCTGGCTGTTCCAGCTGTCGATCCTGCCGTTCTGGGCGTCGGGCTTCATCAACGGCATCTTCCACGTGGTGGGCTATCGCAACTTCGAGACCAAGGAAGATTCGCGCAACTTCTTCCCCATCGGGATCATCTTCGGCGGCGCCGAGCTGCACAACAACCACCACGCCAACCCGGCTTCGGCCAAGCTGTCGATGAAGTGGTGGGAATTCGACTCGGGCTACCTGGTGCTGCGCGTGCTGGCCTTCCTGCGCCTGGCGAAGATCAACCATGTCGACCGCCTGCCGGCCGGCGCCGAGGGTCCCCGACAGCCGCGCATGCGCCGCCACGCCGCCGGCGCCGCCGGCCAGTAAGCCTTATCCAGACCTAGCCGGCCAACTCCCCGCGCGGCGCGCCCACGATCGTTTCGTGGCGCGCCTCGCGCAGTTTCCGCCCCAGCCGCCGCCAGCCGATCACCACCCCCGTCACGCTGAGCAGGGTCCCGCCCAGGCTCAGCGCGATCAGCACCAGGTCCCACAGCGGACGCCGCTCGAGCAACGGCAGCCAATCCCAGGAATGCAGCATCGCGAACAGCCAGCGGCTGGTGCGCTTGCCGCGGTCCAGGCGGCCGAGCACGGCGCCGGTGTGCGGGTCGAGATGGACCCAGGTGGCATGCGGATCGTCGAACACGATGCGCAGGATCGGCAGCGGCTTCATGGCCCCGCCCATCATCGTGTGCGCATCGCGCGCATAGTAATAGAGGTCGTAATCGCGCAATTGCTCGACCCGCGCCACCGGCGCCGGCAGCAGGCCGGCCGCGGCGGCGCGCAGTGCGGCCGCATCGAGGACGACCGGCTGCCCGTCATGGCTGCCGATCACCCGGGGGGCGCCGCCGGCGGCCTGGGCCAGCACCCGGTTCTCGCCCAGCACGCGGGTCCAGCGCAGCTCGCGCACGGCGCCCGCGCCTGCCGCCAGCAGCGCCTGCGGCGCGGCGTCGGCGTCGGTCAGCGCCAGCGCCGAACCCTGCAGCGCTTCCATGCGCAGCGGCGGCGCGCCGGTGTCGAAGATGCGCCACGGGTTCATCGACATCAGGCCGCTGAAGATCCAGGTGATCGTCACCAGCGCGAACAGCAGGCCGGTCACGTGGTGCCAGCGCATCATGGCGTGCGGATAGGGCGTGCGCGCGCCGCTGCGGTAGGGCTTGCGGAAGCGCCAGCGCAGGATGCCGACCACGGTCTCGCTGAGCGCCATCGCGATGCCCAGGATGGACAACCAGTTGACGATGTCGGTCCAGTAAGGCTGGAAGGCATTGCCGCGCAAGGGATACAGCCAGTGGATCCAGGCGCCCGCATAGTTCCACAGCTGCTCGCTGCGGGTCGCGTCGCGCACCACTTCGCCGCTGCGGCTGGAGATGTAGAGCAGGGTGCGTTCGGCGTCGCCCAGCTGCACCTTGTGCAGCGGCCGGTGCGGGTCGAGCGCGCGCGAGTGGGTGAACGCGTCTTCGGCTATCGTGCCCAGGTAGACGCGTGCGATACCCGGCCCGGCGAAGGCCGTGGCGCTGGCCATGGCATGCGCCTCGTCCACCGCCCGCAGGCGCTGTCCGCTCACGGCGTCGATCACCACCGCGCCGCTGCCCTTGGGCGGGCCCTCGTGGGCGGCCGGCGTCGCGACGTAGACCGGGCGCCCGCCGCTGGACGCGGCCAGGCGCAGCTCGTCCAGCGGCCCGGTCACGCCGGCCGCCGCCAGCGCCCGCGCCGGCGCCAGCAGGCGCGCGTCCGCTTGCAGCGGCGGCAGGCGCTGCAGGCGCTCTTCTTCGGTCAGCTTGGGATAGCCGACGTACATCATGACCATGCCCGAGGCGAACCACATCGCGAACAGCAGGCAGATGCCGATGCCGAGCCAGCGGTGGACCAGGAACAGCCAGCGTTTCAATCGTGCGCCCATCGTGCCCTCGCGTCAGAAGGCCATGCGCAGCGCCACGTCGGCCGTGCGCGGGGCGCCGAGATAGGCCATCGTGCCGGTGACGTTGGCCGCATACAGCCGGTCGGTGAGGTTGCGCACGCGCGCTTCCAGCGACAGCCTGCGGTCGATGCGCCAGCTCAGGCCCAGGTCGACGAAGGTATACGACGGCCAGTACAGGGTGTTGGCCGCATCGGCATACACCTTGCCGACCCGGCGCGCGCCGAGGTGGGCCTGCAGCGCCGGGGTGACGGCATACGACAGCCACAGGTTGGCCACCGTCTTCGGCGTATTGGTCGGCGTCTTCCCGGCCAGCGAAACGCCGCCCTGGCGGTAAGTCTCGTACTCGGCATCGGCATAGGTGAAGTTGCCCTGCACGGACAGGCGCCTGGTCGGCTGCAGCCCCAGCGCCAGTTCGACGCCCTGCGAGGACTGTTCGCCGACCAGGATCGTCAGGCTGCTGTCGACCGGATCCTGGGTCGCGATATTCTTGCGCGTGATGTGATAGGCGGCCAGGGTCGCCGTGCCTTTGCCTTGCCAGAAATCCAGCTTGGCGCCGGCCTCCGCCTGGCGGCCGGTGGTCAGTTCACTGTTGTTCCGCACGTCGGCGAACGAGGCGGTGGACAGCACGCCCGAGGGCGGATCGGCAGCCGTCGCGTACTGGGCATAGACGTTCATGCCGGGCGTGACGTCCCACACCAGGCCCAGGCGTCCGGTGGTCGGATTGTAGTTGCGCGAGAAGCTGGCCGGCGCCGCCGGCGTGATCTCGCGCCGGTTGACCAGGTCGAGTTCGATGCGCTCGTGGCGCAGGGCGGTGACCAGATTGAGGTTCGGGACCAGCTCGGTGCGGTTCTCGACATACAGCGCCGTGGTCCTGACCTCATTGTCGCGGTCGGGGCGGTAGAGCGGCGTCATGTTCGGCACGTCGAAGAAGCGCTCGGTGACGAAGTCGTACGGGTCGACGCTGCTCACCGTGGCCGATTGGCTGTTCGGATAGCGGGTCTGGCGGTTGATGCCGAAGTCCAGCCCGAACGCCCAGTCGCTGCGGCGTTCGCCGATGCGGCCGCGGTAGACGCCGTCGATGCGGTCGCCCACCAGGGTCTGGTCGTGGCGCTGGAGCAGGGCGGCCGAGCGGATGACCTGCGTGTTCGATGGATCGAAGCGGTAGTTCTCGACGTTGCGGTAGTCGCGCAGCGCGTCATAGACGTAGAAGGTGTTGGTCAGCTGCAGGGCGTCGCTGACCTTCCAGGCGCCGATCGAGCGCAGCCACTGCACGCGCTGGTCGTAGACGCCATCGGCGCTGTTGTAGTTCTTGAAGCGGGTGGCCTCGTCGATGCGCAGCTTGCCGGCGACGGGATTCAGCAGCGGCGTGCCCCAGTAAGGCCGGTCGACGTCTTCCTGCTGGAATTCATAGGCCAGCGTATGCGTGAAGCCGCGTCCGAAGTCGGAACGCAGCGACGCCGCCAGCTGGGTCGCGCGGCGCTCGACGCCGTCGACCCAGCTGCCGCCGTCGCGGTGATTGACGTCGATGCGCGCGTAGTGACCGTCGCCGACGCGGCGGTTCAGGCCGACCGAGGCTTCCTTCAGCGCGTCGGCGCCCAGGCGCAGCCGGCCTTCGGCGAACTCGCGCGTCTCGGCCAGCTTGGTGATGGTGTTGATCGTGCCGCCGACGGCGCCGGAACCGAACAGGAAGCTCGACGGCCCGCCAATGGCTTCGACGCGGTCGACGATCCAGCTGTCGACCGGCCGCGCGGCGATCGAATACTGCACGTTGATGCCGTTGAACAGCTGGCTGACCGAGCCGCTGCCGAAGCCGCGGTAGCTGACCCCGATATTGCCGGGAGCATCGTGGGCGGTGACGCCGGGGATGGCGCGCAGGATCTCCTGCGTGTCCTGGGCGCCGCGCACCTCGATCAGGGCGCGGTCGACCACGGTGACGCTGGCCGGCGTCTCGCGCGGGCTCAGGCCCAGGCGGCTGGCGGTTTCGCTCGGGGCGTCGAGGTTCAGTAATCCGTTGGCGTGCGGCGCTTCGGCCGTGACCTCGACGGTGGGAATGGTCGTGGTCTGGGCCTGGACATTCAAGGTGGCCAGGGCGCAGCCGAGGGCGAGCGCCAGCCTGCGCGGCCGGAGGCGATAGCGAGTCTTCATTGCAAATCCTGTGCGCGCGACGCAGCGTCTCGCGGCGTCACGCATGGTGGGTGACGCATCGGCTGCGTCACCCGAATGGTGGTGAGGGGCGGATCAGGAAAGCGAAGACGGCGGCCCGCGCGATTGCGAGGGCGTCCAGGCGTGCTGCGGACGCGGCGAGCGGTAGAACAGGGGCGGGTAGGGATCGCGCTCGTTGTCGAGCGCGAGCACCGACGGGACCGGCGCCGGCGGCGCCAGTGGCGCGTGGTGGTGCGAGCAGCACAGTTCGCAGTGCGACATGTCCGGCACCGCCGGCGTGTCGGTCTGCGCCGCATCGTCGATCACCATCACATGACGGGTGCCGCTGGCGCTGCAGATCTCGGTGATCCAGGCCGCTGCCGGCTGCTGGGTGGCGTGGGCCACGGCATGGGAAACTGCAGGCACGAACAGGCCGAACAGGAACGTCAGGAGGACGGTCAAGCCATACAGCGTTCGGGTTGTTCGGAGCCTGTGCATGTGAAAATTATAGTCCTGCTGGCGCGGCGGCGCGCACGGGTGGGCAATTTGTCCAGCAGGACCGATCCTGCTACCATAGACCGTCATTTCCAAGGAGCGCGCACGTGTAATACCTCATCGATGCCATTTTTCCGGTCTTCCCAGCATGGCTGCGGAAGCGTTCAGGCATCCCTGGAGTCGTACATATGACGCATCCCATTCTAGCGCTCGACGGCGCGTCCCTGCATCTGCCCGACGGCAGCGTCCTGTTTTCAAACCTGCATCACCAGTTCGACCTGCGCCGCACCGGCCTGGTGGGACGCAACGGCGTGGGCAAGTCGATGCTCGCGCGCCTGCTGGCCGGCGAACTGGCGCCCAGCGCCGGCCGCTGCCTGCGTGCGGGCCGCATTGCCTATCTGTCGCAGCAGGCGGGCGGCGGCCGGGCGGCGTCGGTGGCTGAACTGGCCGGCATCGGCGCGATCACGACGGCCCTGGCGCGCATCGAGGCCGGCAGCGCCGACCCGCACGATTTCGATGCGGTGGGCGAGCACTGGGATATCGCCGCCCGCCTGCGCCAGGCCTGCCAGGCGCATGGCCTGCCGCACGTCGACCTCGACACGCCGCTGGCCGCGCTCAGCGGCGGCGAGGCGATGCGGGTGGCGCTGATCGGCGCCACCCTGTTCGATCCCGACTTCCTGATCCTCGACGAGCCGAGCAACCACCTCGATGCAGCGGGCCGCGCGGCGCTGTAGCGCCAGTTGCAGGCCTGGTCCAAAGGCCTGCTGGTGATCAGCCACGACCGCGAGCTGCTGGACGCGATGGACTGCATCGTCGAGCTGTCCAGCGAGGGCCTGCGCAGCTATGGCGGCAACTACGCGTTCTACGAAGAAGCGCGCTGCCACGAACAGGAAGCGGCGCAGGGCGCGCTCGATCATGCGCGCCAGGAATTGCGACGCGACGAAGCCGCGCGCCGCGCGCAGCGCGAACGCCAGGACCGGCGCCAGGCGCGTGGCCACCGCAATGCGAAGGAAGCCAACCAGGCCGCGATCCTGCTCGGGCGCGGCAAGGAGCGCAGCGAGGGCAGCGCCGGCCGCCTGCGCCAGCAGCACGCGGCCGCGCGCGCGGATCAGGCCGGGCGCGTGCGCGACGCCTTTCATCGGGTCGCCGCCGACGCCGCCGTGCGCATCCACGCGGTGTCGGCTGACGGCGTGGGCCAGCGCCGCGTGGCACGGCTGGAAGAGGTCGTGCTGCCCTGGGTGGCCGCACCGCTGGACCGCATCAGCCTGAGCCTGGAGGGCCGCCAGCGGGTGGGCCTGGTCGGCCCGAACGGCAGCGGCAAGTCGACCCTGCTCAAGGTGCTGGCGGGACGGCTCGATCCGGTCGCGGGCGAATGCAGCCTGCCGGCGCACGTCGCCTATCTGGACCAGCAGCTGGCCAGCCTCGATCCGCGGCGCCCGACCCTGGACCAGCTGCTGGACGTGAACCGCAGCGCCGGGCAGGACATGCTGCGCACCTGGCTGGTCCGGCTGGGCCTTGACGCGCGCGCGATCGCCCGGCCGGCCGGCCGGCTGAGCGGCGGCGAGCGCCTGAAGGCGGCCCTGGCCTGCGTGCTGTATGCCGACACGGCGCCGGCGCTGCTGTTGCTGGACGAGCCGAGCAACCACCTGGACCTGGCGTCGCTGGCGGCGCTGGAGACGATGCTGAACGGATACCAGGGCGCGCTGGTCGTGGTGTCGCACGACCGCGTGTTCCTGGAGCGCGTCAAGCTGACCCACCGCCTGGCCGCGCTGGACACCGGCTGGCGCCTGGAGGAATGCTGAATCGGCCGCGATTGCTATAATCGTGGGTTGGCACACCACCCGAAGAACACCATGTTGCGCACCCTTGTGATTTCCCCGAACTGGATCGGCGACGCCGTGATGGCCCAGCCCTTGCTGCGCCGGCTCAAGGAGCTTGCGCCGGGGCGGCCGATCGACGTGCTGGCCCCGACCTGGGTGGCGCCGGTCTGGCGCGCGATGGCGGAAGTCGACACCGTGGTCGAGTCGCCGTTCAAACACGGCGCGCTGCAGTGGAAGGAGCGCAAGGCCTTCGCGAAGATGCTCAGGGCGCGCGGCTATGCCGACTCCTATGTGCTGCCGAATACCCTGAAATTCGCATTGATCCCCTGGCTGGCCGGAATCCCGAAGCGGGTCGGCTACAAGGGCGAGATGCGCTATGGCCTGGTCAACGTGATGCACCACGACGACAAGGCGGCGCCGCGCCCGATGGCCCAGTTCTACCAGGCGCTGGCCGACGCGCCGGTGCGAAATCTGCCGCGCCCGGAGCGCTTGCCGGAGCCGGTCATGACGGTCGCCGCGGGCGAAGCCGAGGCCGCGATCGCGCGCCTCCAGCTGCCGGCCGGCGTGTATGTCGCCTTCGCGCCGGGCGCCGAATTCGGCCCGGCCAAGCGCTGGCCGTCGACCTACTTCGCCGAGCTGGCCCGGACCATCCTGGCCAATCGCCCGGATGCGCAGATCCTGCTGCTCGGTTCTCCCAAGGACCGCGCGGTGTGCGACGAGATCACGGCCATCGTGCCGCAGGCGCACAACCTGGCCGGTTCCACCTCGCTGTCCGAGGCGATCGCGCTGATCTCGCGCGCCGCCGCCGTGGTGACCAACGATTCGGGCCTGATGCACATCGGCGCCGCCCTGGGGCGGCCGGTGGTGGCGATCTATGGCCCCACCGACCCGCGCCACACGCCGCCGCTGTCGCAACTGGCGCAGATTTTGTGGCTGCACATCGAATGCTCGCCCTGCCAGCAGCGCGAATGCCCGCTGGGGCACCAGAACTGCATGAAGCAGATTCTTCCGGCCGACGTGTGGCAGCCCTTGCAACCCATGCTTGCCGGCGCCTGAGGGCGCGGGCTAATTTGAAGAGGACTATTATCATGATTCTGGTTACCGGCGCAGCAGGCTTCATCGGCGCGAACCTCGTGCACGCGCTGTCGCAGCGCGAGCCGTTCAGCGTCTTCGCCGTCGACAATATGTCGCGTCCCGAGAAGTTCCATAACATCGTCGACGCCGAAATCGCCGACTATGCCGACAAGGAAGACTTCCTGGTGCGCCTGAAGGCGGGCGAATTCGACAACAAGTTCACCGCCGTGCTGCACCAGGGCGCCTGCTCCAACACGATGGAGACTGACGGCCGCTACATGATGAAGAACAACTATGACTACACGGTCGCCCTGTTCGAATTCTGCCAGCGCCAGGGCATTCCCTTCATCTACGCCTCGTCGGCCGCCGTCTACGGCGCCGGCACGGTGTTCCGCGAAGAGCGCCCGCTCGAGCGTCCGCTCAACGTCTACGGCTACTCGAAGTTCCTGTTCGACCAGTACCTGCGCCGCTACTGGCAGGCCAAGGGCCAGGACGCCGGCAGCCAGGTGGTCGGCCTGCGCTACTTCAACGTCTACGGTCCGCTCGAAGGGCACAAGGGCACGATGGCCTCGGTGCCGTTCCACCAGTACCACCAGTTCCTCAAGGACGGCAAGGTCAGGCTGTTCGGCGCCAACGAAGGCTATGAGGCCGGCGCCCAGATGCGCGACTTCATCTACGTGGAAGACGTGGTCAAGGTCAACCTGTTCTTCCTCGATCACCCGGACAAGCGCGGCATCTTCAACCTCGGCACCGGCCGCGCCCAGCCGTTCAATGACCTGGCGGTCGCCACCGTCAACGCGCTGGCCAATGAAGGCAAGCCGGCGCTGTCGCTGCAGCAGATCATCGACGGCGGCCTGCTGGAGTACCTGCCGTTCCCCGACAAGCTGAAGGGCAAGTATCAGAGCTTCACCCAGGCCGACATCTCGGCGCTGCGCGCGGCCGGCTACGACGAACCGTTCACCGACGTGGCGACCGGCGTGGCGAAGTACATGGACTGGCTGCGCGCCCAGCCGGCGCGCTGATTTTTACACCGCGTTTACACCGTCCGCCGGCCTTTATACCCGGTTTTTACGCCTGAATCGCTAACCTGCTCGTGTTCCATGCGCCGTCCTCGCGACGCCGCATGGCTTCAACCACAACCACGAGCAGGAACACATGAAAGCATCGATTCACGCGCTGGCCGCCACCCTGGCGTTCGCCGGCGCCGCCCACGCCCAGGTCACCGAACCCCTGGAGACCGCGCCGGCGGCATCTTCTTCCATCGCCTGGAACGTCGCCGTCACCTCCGACTACCGCTACCGCGCCATCTCGCAGACGCGCCTGCGTCCCGCGCTGCAGGGCGGCGTCGATTACGTCCACACCGACGGCTGGTATGCCGGCGTCTGGGCCTCGACCATCAAGTGGGTCGAAGACGCCGGCGGCGACGGTGAAGTCGAGATCGACGTCTATGGCGGCAAGCGCGGCGCATTGTCGCAGGGCCTGTCGTACGACGTCGGCGTGCTGCGCTATGTTTATCCCGACAACGGCCTGGGCCGGCTCCCGGGCTGGGTCAATGCCCACACCACCGAGGTCTATGCGCAGCTGGGCTATGGCCCGGCCTACGTCAAATACTCGCATGCCACCACCAACCTGTTCGGCTTCGTCGACAGCGAGAACAGCGGCTACCTCGACATCGGCGCCAACCTCGACGTCGGCCATGGCTTGACCCTGCAACTGCACGCCGGCCGCCAGGAAGTGAAGAACAACCCGGCATCCGACTACACCGACTGGAAGATCGGCGTGAGCCGCTCGTTCTCCCTTGCCACGGTGAGCCTCGCCTACCTCGGCACCAATGCCAGCAAGTCGGCGTACACCTCGCCGGTCAACGGAAAATTCACCGGCCGCGACGCCTTGCAACTGACCGTCAGCCGCACCTTCTGATAGAGAACGCCCATGGACCTCATCTACCTCGGCGCGCTCCTGATCTTCGTCCGCCTGACCTGCCTGCTGGTGGCCGGTTGCGCACAAGCGGGAGGCAAGCCATGAATCTGTCCTACGTGATCGGCGGCCTGGCCGCTGCCGCGCTGCTGGTCTACCTGCTGGTGGCCCTGTTCAAGCCGGAGGAATTGTGATGACCACCGAATTCATCGTCCTCCTGGCCGCCTTCCTGCTGGTGCTGCTCCTGCTCGCCTGGCCGCTGGGCCGCTTCATCGCCCGCGTCGCCGCGGACGGCAAGGTGCCCGGCCTGGGCTGGGCCGCCGGCATCGAAGGCGCGCTGTACCGCCTAGCCGGCCCGGCCGCATCAAGCGCCCAGGACTGGAAAGCCTACGCGCTGGCGCTGATCGCCTTCAACACCGTCGGCGCGCTGTTCGTCTACGCGCTGCAGCGCCTCCAGGCCTGGCTGCCGCTCAACCCCGAGGGCATGGCCAACGTCAGCCCGGACTCGAGCTTCAATACCGCCATCAGCTTCGTCGCCAACACCAACTGGCAGGGCTATAGCGGCGAGCAGACCATGAGCATCCTGACCCAGATGGTGGGCCTGGCCGGCCAGAACTTCTTCTCGGCCGCCACCGGCATCGCCGTCGTGTTCGCGCTGATCCGCGGCTTCGCCGCGCGATCGAGCGGTGCGATCGGCAACTTCTGGGTCGACCTGACCCGCTCGACCCTGTACGTGCTGCTGCCGCTGTCGCTGATGCTCGCGGTGTTCCTGGCCGGGCAGGGCGTGGTGCAGAGCCTGTCGGGGCACGCCGAGGCGCGCCTGCTCGAGCCGGTGACCTACATGGTCGATGCGACAGAAACGCGTGCGGACACCCAGGTCATCCCGATGGGCCCCGTCGCTTCGCAGGAAGCCATCAAGATGCTGGGCACGAATGGCGGCGGTTACTTCAACGCCAATTCCGCGCACCCGCTCGAGAACCCGAATGCGCTCACCAACTTCGCGCAGATGGTCGCCATCTTCCTGATCCCGGCCGCGCTGTGCTTCACCTTCGGCCACATGGTGGGCGATATCCGCCAGGGCTGGGCGGTGCTGGGGACGATGACGCTGCTGTTCGTCATCGCCGCCGTCGCCGCCTTCGCCGCCGAGCAGCAGGCCAATCCGCTCCTGACCCCGCTGGGCGTCGACCAGGTCGCGAGCAGCCTGCAGGCGGGCGGCAATATGGAAGGCAAGGAAACGCGCTTCGGCATCGCCGCGTCGAGCCTGTTCGCGGTGATGACCACGGCCGCATCGTGCGGCGCGGTCAACGCCATGCACGATTCCTTCATGCCGCTGGGCGGCATGGTCCCGATGGTGCTGATGCAGTTCGGCGAAGTGGTCTTCGGCGGCGTCGGCTCGGGCCTGTATGGCATGCTGGTGTTCGCGATCCTGGCGGTGTTCATCGCCGGCCTGATGATCGGCCGCACGCCGGAATACCTGGGCAAGAAGATCCAGGCCTACGAGATGAAGATGGCCGCGCTGGTCATCCTGGTCACGCCCTGCCTGGTCTTGCTGGGCACCGCGCTGGCGGTGACCTCGGCATCGGGCACCGCCGGCGTGGCCAATCCGGGCGCGCACGGCTTCTCCGAGATCCTGTACGCGCTCACGTCCGCCGCCAACAACAATGGCAGCGCCTTCGCCGGCCTGTCCGCCAACACGCCTTTCTATAACACCCTGCTGGGCGTGGCGATGTGGTTCGGCCGCTTCGCGGTGATCGTGCCGGTGCTGGCGATCGCCGGCTCGCTGGCCGGCCGCCAGCGCCTGCCCGCCACCCCCGGCACCCTGCCTACCCATGGCCCCATGTTCGTCGGCATGCTGGCCGCCGTCGTGGTGCTGGTCGGTGTCCTCAACTATGTCCCTGCGCTGGCGCTGGGACCGGTGGTCGAACACCTTCAGCTGTTTGGAGAATGATATGGAACAGATATCCCACAATCCCGTCCAGGCGCCACGCGGCTCCCTGAGCCTGTTCGATTCCACGCTCGTCTGGCCGGCGATGGTCGACGCGCTGCGCAAGCTCCATCCACGCACCCAGCTGCGCAGCCCGGTGATGTTCGTGGTCTACATCGGCAGCATCATCACGACCCTGCTCTGGTTCCAGGCGCTGGCAGGGCAGGGCGAGGCACAGGAGCAGGCACAGGCGGGCTTCATCCTGGCCACCGCCGTCTGGCTATGGTTCACGGTGCTGTTCGCGAACTTCGCCGAGGCGCTGGCCGAAGGCCGCAGCAAGGCCCAAGCCGCCTCGCTGCGCAGCCTGCGCCAGACCGTGACCGCCAAAAAACTGGCCAATCCCGCGCATGGCGCGCCGTGGCAGGCCTGCGCCTCGAGCGAGCTGCGCAAGGGGATGTTCTTCCTGGTCGAGGCGGGCGACGTGATTCCCGTGGACGGCGAAGTGGTCGACGGCGTCGCCTCGGTCGACGAGAGCGCCATCACCGGCGAATCGGCGCCCGTGATCCGCGAATCGGGCGGCGATTTCTGCGCCGTCACCGGCGGCACGCGCGTGCTGTCCGACTGGCTGGTGGTGCGCGTGTCGGCCAATCCGGGCGAGACCTTCCTCGACCGCATGATCGGCATGGTCGAAGGCGCGGCGCGCAAGAAGACGCCGAACGAGATCGCCCTGACGATCCTGCTGGTGGCCCTGACGATCGTGTTTTTGGTCGTGACCGTGACCCTGCTGCCGTTCTCGATCTTCGCCGTGCAGGCCCAGGGCAGCGGCCAGGCGGTGACCATCACCGCGCTGGTGGCGCTGCTGGTGTGCCTGATCCCGACCACCATCGGCGGCCTGCTGTCGGCCATCGGCGTGGCCGGCATGAGCCGCATGTTGCAGGCCAACGTGATCGCGACCTCGGGCCGTGCGGTGGAAGCGGCGGGCGACGTCGACGTGCTCCTGCTCGACAAGACCGGCACCATCACCTTTGGCAACCGCCAGGCCGCCGCCTTCCGGCCGGCGCCGGGCGTGACGGAGGAGGAACTGGCCGACGTGGCGCAACTGGCCTCGCTGGCGGACGAAACGCCGGAAGGGCGCAGCATCGTGGTGCTGGCCAAGAACCGTTTCAATATCCGCGAGCGTGCGATGGAAGCGATGGGCGCGGTGTTCGTGCCGTTCACCGCGCAGACCCGCATGAGCGGCGTCGACCTGGGGGAGCGCCATATCCGCAAAGGCGCCGCCTCGGCCATTCGTCGGCATATGGAGTCCATCGGCGCCGCCTGGCCCGGCGACGTCGAGCGCAGCGTCGACGAAGCCTCGCGCCGCGGCAGCACGCCGCTGGTGGTGGCCGACGGCACGCGCGTGATGGGCGTGGTCGAACTCAAGGACGTGGTCAAGGGAGGCATCCGCGAGCGCTTCGCCGAGCTGCGCCGCATGGGCGTCAAGACCGTGATGGTCACCGGCGACAACAAGCTGACGGCGGCGGCGATCGCGGCCGAGGCGGGCGTCGACGATTTCATCGCCGAGGCCACGCCCGAAGAGAAACTGGCCCTGATCCGCCGCTACCAGGCGGAAGGGAAACTGGTGGCGATGACCGGCGACGGCACCAACGACGCCCCGGCGCTGGCCCAGGCCGACGTGGCGGTGGCGATGAACTCGGGCACCCAGGCGGCGAAGGAGGCCGGCAATATGGTCGACCTGGATTCGAACCCGACCAAGCTGCTCGAGATCGTCGAGATCGGCAAGCAGATGCTGATGACGCGCGGCGCGCTGACCACGTTCTCGATCTCGAACGACATCGCCAAGTATTTCGCGATCGTGCCGGCCATGTTCGTGGCCACCTATCCGAGCCTGGACGCGCTCAACGTCATGGGGCTGGCAAGCCCCGCGTCCGCGATCATGTCGGCCGTGATCTTCAACGCCCTGATCATCGTGTTCCTGATTCCGCTGGCGCTGCGCGGCGTGCGCTACCGCGCGATCGGCGCGGCCGCGCTGCTGCGCCGGAACATGCTGGTATATGGCCTGGGCGGCCTGCTGCTGCCGTTCGCCGGCATCAAGCTGATCGACCTGGCGCTCGCCGCCTTCAACCTGACGTAAGGAGTTGTCATGCAATCGATTCTTCGCCCCGCGCTGGCGCTGTTCGCGGCGCTCACCCTGGCCTGCGGCGTGCTGTATCCGCTCCTGGTCACCGGCGTGGCCCAGGCCGCGTTTCCGGTCCAGGCCAATGGCAGCCTGGTCGAGCAGGACGGCCAGGTGGTCGGCTCGCGCCTGATCGGCCAGTCGTTCAGTGCGCCCGGCTATTTCTGGGGCCGTCCCTCGGCCACCGCGCCGATGGCCAATAACGGCGGCGGATCAAGCGGCTCGAACCAGGGGCCGCTCAACCCGGCCCTGCAAGAAGCCGTCAAGGGCCGGATCGCGGCGCTGCGCGCGCTCGATCCGGGCAACACGGCCTTGGCGCCGGTCGACCTGGTCACCAGCTCGGCCAGCGGCCTCGATCCCGAGATCAGCGTGGCCGCCGCGCGCTATCAAACGGCGCGGGTAGCGCGTGCGCGCCAGCTGCCGGCGGCGCGGGTCGGCGCCCTGGTCGAGGCGCACACCGAGCGGCCTTTCCTGGGCCTGTTCGGCGCGGCGCGCGTCAACGTGCTGGCCCTGAACATGGCCTTGGACGCCGAAAGCGGGCATACTCGCTGAACCATGCCGCACGACCAACAGCGACCCGACCCCGACGCCTTGCTCGCCCAGATGCGCGAGGACGAGCGGCGCGCCGCGCGCGGGCGCCTCTGCATCTATTTCGGCGCCTCGGCCGGCGTCGGCAAGACCTACGCCATGCTGCAGGAAGCGCGCAAGCTGCGGGCGGAAGGCAAGGCGCCGCTGGTCGGCGTGATCGAGACCCACGGCCGGGTGGAGACGGCGCGCCTGCTCGACGGCCTCGACGTGCTGCCGCGCAGGCGCGTCGACCATCGCGGCCGGCAGCTCGACGAGTTCGACCTCGACGCCGCGCTCGAACGTGCGCCCGGCATCATCCTGGTCGACGAGCTGGCGCACTCCAACGCGCCCGGCTCGCGTCATCCCAAGCGCTGGCAGGACGTCGAGGAACTGCTCGACGCCGGCATCGACGTGCTCACCACCGTCAACGTGCAGCACCTGGAGAGCCTGAACGACGTGGTCGGCGGCATCGCCGGCATCCGCGTGGCCGAGACGGTGCCGGACCGGGTGTTCGACGCGGCCGACGAGGTGATCATGGTCGACCTGCCGGCCGACGCGCTGCTGGCGCGCCTGGAGGAGGGCAAGGTCTACCAGCCGCAACAGGCCGAGCGCGCGGCCGGCAATTTTTTCAGGAAGGGCAACCTGATCGCGCTGCGCGAGCTGGCGCTGCGCCGCACCGCCGACCGGGTCGAGGGCGATGTGCGCGCCTGGCGCGAACAGCAGTCGATCGACGCGATCTGGAAGACCGGCGCCGGGCTGCTGGTGTGCGTCGGGCCGGGCGGGCTGGCCGAACACGTGGTCAGGAGCGGCGCGCGCATGGCGTCCCAGCTCGGCACCGGCTGGCACGCGGTGTACGTCGAGACGCCGCGCCTGGCGCGGCTGCCGGACGCCGCGCGCCAGCGCATCATGGACACGCTGGCGCTGGCCGGGGACCTGGGCGCCACCACCGCCATGCTGTCGGGCGACGACGTCGCCGCCCAGACCGTCGACTATGCGCGCGACCACAACCTGTCGCGCATCGCCCTCGGGCGCAGCGGCTCGCGCCGGCCCTGGCGCCGCAGCACCGCGCGCCGCCTGGCGCGCCAGGCCCCGGGCGTCGACCTGATCGAGATCGGCCAGCCGGCGGTGGCGCCGCCGGCGGCGACGGCCGCGCGCCCGGCGCCGCCGCGGCGCCAGCCGCTGTCCTCGCACGCCTGGGCGGCCGGGGCCAGCCTGCTGGCGGCGGCGCTGGCCGCGCCGCTGAGCGGCCGCTTCGACCTGGTCAACATCGCCATGGTGTTCCTGCTGGTGGTGCTGCTGGTGGCGGTGCGCTTCGGCCGCGCGCCGTCGGTCACCGCCACCTGCGTCGGCGTGGCCTGCTTCGATTTTTTCTATGTGCCGCCACGCTTCACTTTTGCGGTATCGGATTTCCAGTATGTGGTTACCTTCGGCGTCATGCTGGCGGTGGGGCTGATCACCGGACACCTGACGGCCGGGCTGCGCTTCCAGGCGCGCGCCGCCGGCGAGCGCGAGCGGCGGGTGCGCGCGCTGTACGAGTTCGCGCGCGAACTGTCCGGTGTATTAGCGGCCTCGCAGGTGTTCGAATCGAGCCGCGCCGTGATCCAGAATGCCTTCGGCGCCCGCGCCACCCTGCTGGTGCCGGACGCCGAAGGGCGGCTCGGCATGCCGCCGGCAGACGATGGCGGCTTGGGCCCGCCGCTGCCGCCCGACGTCGATCCGGGCGTGGCGCAGTGGGCCTTCGACCATGCCCAGCCGGCGGGCCTGGGCACCGACACCTTGCCGGCCAGTCCCCTGTTCTACCTGCCGCTGGTGGCGCCGATGCGCACCCGCGGCGTGCTGGCGATCGCGCCGGAAGGCGGACGCTGGGTGCTGGCGCCCGAGCAGCGGCGCCAGCTCGACGCGCTGGCGGCGCTGGCCGCGATCGCGCTCGAGCGCGTGCACTATGTCGAGGTGGCCCAGGCGGCCCTGGTGGACATGGCGTCCGAACGCCTGCGCAATTCGCTGCTGGCGGCCCTGTCGCACGACCTGCGCACGCCGCTCACGGCCCTGGTCGGGCTGTCCGAATCGCTGCTGCGGGGCGAGGCGCTGCCGGAGACGCCGCGCGCGCTGGCGCAGTCGCTGCACGACGAAGCGGTGCGCATGGGCGCCCTGGTCGCCAACCTGCTCGACATGGCGCGCATCGAGAGCGGCGAAGTGCGCTTCAACCTGGAATGGCAGGCGCTCGAAGAAGTGGTCGGCAGCGCGCTGCGCGCCTGCGGCGCCGCCTTGCGCGATCACACGGTCGCGGTGCGGCTGCCCCCCGATCTGCCGTTGGTGAGATTCGATGCGGTGCTGATCGAGCGGGTGCTGTGCAACCTGGTCGAGAATGCCGCAAAATACACGCCTGGCGGCTCGCGCATCGAGATCGCGGCCGGCCGGCGCGGCGCCTGGATCGACGTCACGGTGGTCGACGACGGTCCCGGCCTGCGTCCGGGCAGCGAAGAAGCGATCTTCGAGAAGTTCACGCGCGGCGAACGCGAGTCGGCCTTGCCCGGCGTCGGATTGGGCCTGGCGATCTGCCGCGCGATCGTGGAGGCGCATGGCGGCGCGATCCGGGCCTGCGCGTCGCCCCTGGGCGGCGCCGGCTTCGTGTTCTCGCTGCCGGCCGGCACGCCGCCCGCGCTTGACGCGCCTTCGATGGAAAGAGACGATGACTGACGCCCCCTGCGCCTTGCTGGTCGAGGACGAACCCCACATCCGCCGCTTCGTGCGCGCCGCCCTGGAGCAGGAAGGCTGGCAGGTGCACGAGTCGGCGAGCATGGGGCGGGGGCTGATCGACGCCGGCACGCGCCGGCCCGACCTGGTGGTGCTGGATCTCGGCCTGCCCGACGGCGACGGCATCGAGTTCATCCAGGACGTGCGCAAATGGTCGACGGTGCCGATCATCGTGCTGTCGGCGCGCGTGGCCGAGGGCGAAAAGATCCGCGCGCTCGACGCCGGCGCCGACGACTATCTGACCAAGCCGTTCGGCACCGGCGAACTGCTGGCGCGCGTGCGCGCCACCTTGCGCCGCCAGCGCCAGGGCGGCGCCGGCGGCGACGGCGCGATCCATTTCGGCGACGTGACGGTCGACCCGCAGGCGCGCGCGGTCACCCGCAACGGCGAGCACGTGCACCTGACGCCAACCGAGTACCGCCTGCTGTCGGTGCTGGCCGCCAACGCCGGCCGGGTGATGACCAATCCCCAGCTGCTGCGCGCGGTGTGGGGGCCGGGCCATGTCGAGAGCGGCCACTACCTGCGCATCTACATGGGCCACCTGCGCCACAAGCTCGAAGCCGATCCGGCCCAGCCGCGTCATCTGCTGACCGAGACCGGCGTGGGCTACCGACTTTGGCTCGGCTAGCGGCACCGGTTTTTCGATCTTCCTTGCCCTCCATCAACGTCGAGTCGTGCGGTGATGTTGAGAACGGGTGAATCCGCGATAGCGTGTTGTATCTAGTGGCGATACACGATACAATAAATCGCATGATAAAGGATTTCAGGCACAAAGGGCTGCAACGTTTCTTTGAAACGGGGAGTAAGGCCGGTATCCAGGCAGCGCATGCCATCAAGCTGCAATTGCAGCTTGCGGCTTTGCACAATGCGACCAAGCCCGAGGATATGGGGGCGCCAGCGTGGGCATTGCACCCGCTACAAGGGAGCCTGAAAGGCCATTGGGCAATTAAGGTCAACGGTAACTGGCGAATGACCTTCAAGTTCGAAGGTACGGACGCGATTGTGGTTGACTACCAGGACTATCATTAAGGATCAGGGAGGATAAAAATGCGTATGTTTAATCCGCCGCATCCCGGCGAGGTGATCAAGGAGTACCTCGGTGATGTCACCGTGACCGAGGCGGCAGCCAAGATGGGTGTGAGTCGTGTCACGCTCCAGCGCGTCGTGAGCGGTTCGGCTGGAGTTTCACCGGACATGGCCTTTCGGCTTGGCGCAGCGTTCGGAACGAGCGCGGAAATGTGGTATGGCATGCAGGCGCAATATGACCTCGACGTTGCCAGCAAGGTTGAGCGTCCACATATCGAGCGCATTGCAGCCTGAAAGATTCCTGTTGCCCTTGGTAAGTATGTCTACTTCTTCAACAGGCCGTGGCCGCCGACCGGTTCGGTTTCGAAGCGCTCGCCGAAGCCGGCGATCAGCGGCCGGCCTTTCGCGATCGCAGCCTGCACCGAGGGCAGTGACAGCGAAGCCTTGTGGCTGGCCTGGTCTGTCCAGGTCTCGGTGATCCAGATGGCGTCGGCATCCTGCGCGTCCTTCGCGATCACGTAGGCCAGGCAGCCGGGCATGCCGGCGGTGCCATCCAGCAGGATGGCGATGAGTGCGTCGCGCTGGCCTGGCTGGGCGCGCATTTTTCCGATCAAGCCGTACATCCGGGGTTTCTCCATGGTGGTCGTGGTGGTCGTGGTGGTCGTGGTGGCAGGTGAGGCGTGTGCGCCGGCCAGGGGCATGGCGGAGAGAAAGCCGATGGCGGTGCGTCGTGATATGGGCATGCTTGCTTCCTTCTGGCGTCATTCCTGGGTTACCGGCAGTATAAGGCCCTGTTGGTTTAAGATGGTCTTTTTCACCACACTGTCACGGAACATCGATGCGACTTCATCCCCTTGCCCTGGCCGCCAGCGCCGTCGTCCTCACCCTGTCACAGGCAGCGCACGCCCAGCAGCCGTCCGCCATTTCGGAAACCGCGCTGCGCGCGCATCTGTCCTTCCTGGCCGATGACCTGCTCGAAGGCCGCGGCACCGGCCAGCGCGGCGGCGACCTGACGGTGCGCTACCTCGAGACCCAGGCCGCCCTGATCGGCCTGCAGCCGATCCCCGGCGGCGGCTATCGCCAGAAGGTCGAGATCGAGGGCAGCAAGCTGGTCGAGGGCAGCGCCACCTTCACGGCTGGCGGCAAGACCATCAAGCCGGAACTCGGCAAGGATATCGTGATGGGCACCAAGAGCGGCAAGCAGAACGTGGCCTTCGATGCGCCGCTGGTCTTCGTCGGCTACGGCGCCGCCGCGCCCGAGGAAAACTGGGACGACTACAAGGGCCTGGACGCCAAGGGCAAGATCCTGGTCATGATGGTCGACGATCCGCAGCCCACTGCCGAGGAACCGAACCGCTTCGCCGGCAAGGCCTACACCTGGTACGGCCGCTGGGTCTATAAATTCGAGGAAGCCGCGCGCCGCGGCGCCGCCGGCGTGCTCCTGATCCACACCACGCGCTCCGCCTCGTACCCGTGGAGCGTGCCGGCCAACGGCTTCGGCAACGAGCGCTTCGGCCTCAAGGGCAACGGCAATCCGATGGAAGGCTGGCTGCACGAAGACACCGCGCGCGAACTGTTCGCCGCCGGCGGCCATGACCTGGACCAGTTGCGCGCCCAGGCCGAGCGGCGCGATTTCCGTCCGGTCGACCTGAAGGTGGCCGCCAAGGTCGCGCTGCGCTCGACCATCCGCCCGGTCGAACAGTTCAACGTGGTCGGCATCGTGCCCGGCAGCGACCCGAAGCTGAAGGAGCAGGCCGTGGTCTATTCCTCGCACTGGGATCACATGGGCATGGCGGAAGCGAAACCGGGTGACGATCCGAAGGCCGACCGCATCTACAACGGCGCGATCGACAACGCCTCGGGCACCGCCGCGCTGCTGGCGATGGCGGCCGAAGCCGTCAAGAAGCCGGCCAAGCGCACCCAGATCTTCCTGTGGCCGGCGGCCGAAGAGCAGGGGCTGCTGGGCGCCGCCGCCTACGTCGCCAAGCCGGTGTGGCCGCTGGCGCAGACCGCCGCCGACCTGAACCTGGACAGCCTGAACTTCGTGGGCCGCACCAGGGACATCGGCGTGGCCGGCGCCGAGCGCAGCTCGCTGTACGAGACCTCGCAGCAGGTGGCGAAATCGATGGGCCTGAAGATCGCGCCGGCCGTTCCCGACCTGTCGGGCGCCTACTTCCGCGCCGACCACTTCGCCTTCGCCAAGGCGGGCGTCCCGGCCTTCAACGTCGGCTCGGCCGTGTTCTCGGGCGACGGCCACTTCGAGTTCGAGCACCACCAGCACGAATCGAGCGCCAACATCAAGGGCTTCAAGGACCACTACCACCAGGTCAGCGACGAGTATCAATCGGAATGGGATCTGTCGGGCATGGTGCAGCAGGCCCAGTTCACGCTCAACCTCGGCTACGCGGTCGCCAACGCGCCGACCATGCCGACCTGGAAGAAGGGCGAAGCCTTCGGCAGCGTGAAGCGCTGATCTAGGCTGCCGCCAGGATCCGTTCCAGCTCGCCCATGTCGACCGGTTTCACCAGGTGATGGTCGAAACCGGCGCGGCGGCTGGCCTCGCGGTCCTGGGCCTGGCCGTAACCGGTGACCGCCACCAGCAGCGCACCAGAGGTGGCAGGGTGCGCGCGCAGGCGGCGCGCCAGTTCGTGTCCGTCCATGCCGGGCAGGCCGATGTCGAGCAGGCAGGCGTCGGGCGCGAACGCCCCGGCGCGCGCCAGCGCCGCGAACGGGTCGTGCTCGACCGCGACTTCGTGGCCGGCGGCGCCGAAATACATCGCCAGCACCTGGGCCGCGTCGACGTTGTCGTCCACCACCA
Source organism: Massilia sp. UYP32 (assembly GCF_050434365.1). Classification (NCBI taxonomy): domain Bacteria; kingdom Pseudomonadati; phylum Pseudomonadota; class Betaproteobacteria; order Burkholderiales; family Oxalobacteraceae; genus Massilia; species Massilia sp. UYP32. Next base: position 128,550 of record NZ_JBNDIK010000016.1, on the reverse strand, counting down.
TCACCCTCAGGGCGCGCGCGGAGGGCGCCTGCGCCACGCCGTGCCCGGCGCCGGGCGCGCCCGTGCTGCGCTCGGCGCAGCGCGGCAGGGTCACCGTGAAGGTGCTGCCCTGGCCCTGCCCGGGGCTCTCCACCGCCACGCTGCCGCCGTGCAGCTGGACCAGGCTGCGCACCAGCGCCAGTCCGATGCCCAGGCCGCCCTGGGTGCGGTCCGGCGTGCGCTCGCCCTGCACGAACATCTCGAAGGCGCGCTCCAGCTCGTGCGGCAGCATGCCGATGCCGTTGTCGGCCACCACAATGCGCAGCGTCTTTTCCTCGAGTTCGAGCGCGACCGTGATATGGCCGCCCGAGGCGGTGAACTTGACCGCGTTGTGCAGCAGGTTGCCGACCACCTGCACCAGCCGCTTGCGGTCGCCCATCACCCAGGCCGGCGCCGGCAGCAGCGCGGTCTCCAGGCGGTGCCGCTTCTGGCGCAGCGGTTCGCCCACCTGTTCCAGCGCCTCGAGCACCACCTCGTTGACGTCGATGCGGGCCTTCGACAGCGCCACCAGGCCGCGCGTCACGCGCGAGACGTCCAGCAGGTCGTCGACCAGGCCGGCCATGTGGCGCGCCTGGCGCGCGATGATGCCGCTGATCTGGCGCGTGCGGCCCGGATCCAGGCCGTCCTGGCCCAGCAACTGGGCGCCCGAGGCGATCGGGGCCAGGGGATTCCTCAGTTCGTGCGCCAGCATGGCCAGGAACTCGTTCTTGCGGCGGTCGGCTTCGCGCAAGCCTTCCTCGGCGTTGACGCGGTCGGTGACGTCCTGGATGGTGCCGCGCACCGCCGTCACCCGGCCCTCGGCATCGTGCACGGCTTCGCAGTGCAGGTCGATCCAGATGCGGTGGCCCTCGCCGTGCAGCACCTGCAGCTGCAGGCGGCCGCTGCCGCCGTCGCGTTCGAGCTCGCGCAGCAGGGCGTCGACGCGTTCCCATGATTCCTCGGGCAGCAGGGTGCCGCGCTGCTGCGTGAACGGCGGCAGCGCGCGCCCGTAGATGTATGGCACCGATTCCGAGGTCTCGACCACGCCGGTCGCCAGCGTCAGGTGCCAGGTGCCGAAGCGCGCCATGCGGTGCGCGTCGCGCAGCTCGGCTTCCTTGACCGCCAGCGCCTGGGCGCGTTCGCCCAGCAGGCGCGAAGCGGCGCTGATCGCTTCGGCCACCTCGGCGGTCTCCTTGACGTAGGCCTGGGTGAAGCGCGGTGGGTCCTCGCCCTTGCCCAGCGCCACCGCCGGCGCCGTCAGGCCCTGGACCGAGCTGGCCAGCCGGCCGCCGATCTGCCATGCCAGCCACAGGCCGATCCCGAACAGCAGGGTGATGCCGATCAGGAGCGCCGCCAGCGGCTCGAACATGGCCTGGTTCAGGTTCGCGCGCGGCACGCCGATCGCCACGTGCCAGCCGGTGATGGGCGAGCGCGAGTAGAAGGTCAGCAGCGTCGTGCCCTCCTGCGAGACCGAGGGCACGATGCCTTCGCGCGCGCGCAGGATGGCGCGGTACAGGGGATCGGTGACGCGCTTGCCGACGAACAGCTCGGGGCTGAGGTTGCGCGCGAAGATGGTGCCGGCGGCGTCGACCACCGAGGCGCGCGCGCCGTCCGACACCGCCTTGGGCGACAGCATGTCGTCGAAGTAGTCGGGCCGCACGCCGATGCTCAGCACATAGGCGATGCGGCCGTCGACCCGCACCGGGACGTTGATGCTGACGGTGGGACGCTTGAGCACGGCGCTGGTGAACACCTCGGAGATCGAGGGTTTGCCGGTGGCGAACACGCTCTCGAGCTGCACCGTGTGTTCGAGCGGGAGCGTGGCGCCATACGGACGGCTGGTATTGAAGATCTGCTGTCCGCTGCGGTCGCGCAGGACGGCGCTCATGCCGGAGTCGGCCAGCTGCAGGGCTTCGCGCGCCTGGCGGTGCGCGCGCGCGAAGTCGGCGCTTTGCAGCGCGTCGAAGGTCGACAGCGTCTGGGCGATCGCCTGCGCCTGCAGCAGCTTGCTGTCGACCGTGTGCACCAGCGCGCGCACGGTCTGCATGGTGTTGCGTTCGTACTGGGCGCGGCTCTTGCGGTATTGATCGATGAACAATAGCGAGGCGCCGACCATGCCCGGCAGCAAGGTCGCCAGGACGAGCCAGAGCAGGTAGGCCCGCAGCGGCCTGCGGGTCATGGTGGAGGAGGCGCCAGTCACATTGCTTTCCAGAACATTTGAACCGGCGATTCTACGCGCAATCGTGCCGCCGCACACTGGGCGCGCGGTAGCGTGTGGCAGACGCCACGATGGCGCGACATCGCGGCGCGCGGCTGCCGCGGCTCAGGCGCGGCTGCGGGTGAACAGCGTCTTGTAGTAGATCGCCGTCGCGTGCCAGCGGCCGTTCGGGGTGCAGGCGTACTCGGGCAGTTCGCCGACCTTGTGGTAGCCGGCCTTGCGGTACAGCTGCTCGGCCTCGGAGCCGGCCGCCGTGTCGAGGTACAGCAGGCCGCGGCGCAGCGCCAGCGCCTCGATCTCGAGCGCCTGCATCAGGGCGGTGCCGATGCCCCGGCGGCGCTCCGTGCAATGCACCAGCACCTTCTGCACCTCGGCGCGGTTGTCGCCGTTCGGTTTCAGGCACAGGTCGAGCTGGGCGCTGCCGACCAGGTTGCCGTCGCGCTCGGCCGCCAGCAGCACGCGCCGGCCGACGCCGACCTCGTCCGCCACGCCCTGCCAATAGGCGTCGAGTCCGTCCTGGTCGAGGCCGTTGAGAAAGCCGAGCGAATGGCCATCGGCGACGGCATCGAGCAGCAGCGTGGCCAGTTGCGGCTTGCGTTCGGCGATGGCGCGCGGGTCGAGTCGGCGGATGATCATGGGGGCTCCCGGGTGCTGGATAAGTGATGTTATTTCTCTAGCACAATTCGTGCCAATGCAATTTCATCGTAGGTAATAAGCGGTTCAAACCCGTTGCAATGGCGCCATACTTACGGCCGAAACGGGGAAAAATTTACAGATCTTAACAATTGACCATCGACACCACGAATTGCTGCTTGTACTGTATTTCCTCTTGGAAATTCAAACAATCCGGTCAGTCCGATACAAGGGGGTACGATGGAAACAGGCAACGAGAACGAAGTGCTGTCTTTCCGGCTAGGGAAGGAAGAGTACGCAATTAGTATCCTCAAGGTACAGGAAATTCGGGGTTACGAAGCGCCTACCCGCCTGGCCAGCGCTCCCGACTACCTGAAGGGCATCATCAACCTGCGCGGCGCCATTGTTCCGATCGTCGACATGCGCCTGAAGTTCGGCATCGGCGAGGCGGTGTATGACGCTTTCACCGTCGTGATCATCCTGAACATCGAGCATCACGTGATCGGCATGGTGGTCGACAGCGTTTCGGACGTGGTGACCCTGACCCCGGAGCAGGTGCGGCCCGCCCCCGAGATGCAGGCCACGCTGGACGGCAACTGCCTGCTCGGCCTGGGCACCGTGGACGAGCGGATGCTGATCCTGCTCGATATCGACAAACTGATGCAGTCCGACGAGCTTGGACTGGTGGCGGCGCTGCCGCGCGCGGCTTGAGGACAGCACCAACATGAAACTGGCAAACCTGAACATCGGCAAGCGCCTGGCGCTGGGCTATGGCGTGATCTGCGCCATGCTGGTGGTGATGATCGTGATGAGCAATGCGATGCTGGGCCGGATCAATGCCGGCACCGACGAGATCGTCCACGGCCGCATGCCGCGCATCGCGCTGACCAACCAGATGCAGGCCGAGATCAACGACATCGCGATCGCGCTGCGCAATATGCTGCTGAGCGACGATGCGGCCGACCACGAGCGCCAGGTGCGCGACATCATGGCGTCGCGCGCGGCGATGGACGACATCCTGGCCAAGCTGAAGGACGCGCTGCACAACCCGCAGGCGCTGGCGCTGCTCGACCAGATGCGCAACGAGACCGCCCAATACAAGACGGGGCAGGACGCCATCATCCGGCACGTCGCCGCCGGCGAGGTGGAGGCGGCGCGCACGCTGCTGAGCGAAGAGCTGCGTCCGCTGCTGGTGCGGCTGAAGGGGGCGACCAGGGAGCAGACCGCCCTGCAGAACGAGATCGCCGACGCCGCGGCGCGCGATGCGCAAGCCACCTACCGCAACACCAGCGCGCTGATGTGGGGCCTCGGCGCCGCCGCGCTGGTCCTGGCGGCGCTGGTAGCCTGGTGGATCACCCGCTCGATCACGCGCCCGCTCGGCCGCGCGCTGGAAGTGGCCAATACCGTGGCCGCGGGCGACCTGACCAGCCGCATCGAGGTCACCACGCGCGACGAGACCGGCCAGCTGCTGCAGGCCCTCAAGACCATGAACGAGAGCCTGGCGCGCACCGTCGGCACCGTGCGCGTGGGCACCGACACCATCGCGGTGGCCGCCGGCCAGGTGGCGGTGGGCAGCCAGGACCTGTCGAGCCGCACCGAGCAGCAGGCATCGGCGCTGGAAGAAGCGGCGTCCTCGATGGAAGAGCTGACCTCGACCGTGCGCCAGAACGCCGACAATGCGCGCCAGGCCAATGTGCTGGCCGACGCCGCATCGAACGTGGCGGCCCGTGGCGGCGCCGTGATCGCGCAGGTGGTAGGCACCATGGACGCCATCAATGCTTCCTCGGCCAGGATCAACGACATCATCGGCGTCATCGACGGCATCGCCTTCCAGACCAATATCCTGGCGCTGAACGCGGCGGTCGAAGCGGCGCGTGCGGGCGAGCAGGGCCGCGGCTTCGCCGTCGTGGCGAGCGAGGTACGCAACCTGGCCCAGCGTTCGGCGGCGGCGGCCAAGGAGATCAAGGGGCTCATCGGCGACTCGAGCGGCAAGGTGGCCGACGGCAGCCGCCTGGTGGCCGAAGCCGGCGCCACGATGGCGGAGATCGTCGACAGCGTGCGCCGCGTGACCGACATCATGGGCGAGATCAGTTCCGCCAGCCTGGAGCAGACCGAGGGCATCGAGCAGATCAACGGGGCGGTGGCGCAGATGGACGAGGGCACGCAGCAGAATGCGGCCCTGGTCGAGGAAGCGGCGGCCGCTGCGGCGGCGCTGCGCGAGCAGTCGACCCGGCTGGCGCAGGCGGTGTCGGTGTTCCGGATCGATGGCGAGCAGATGCTGGCGGCGTCGACCGCCGCGGTGGACGCATCGCCGGCTCCGGTCCGTCCAGCGCTGACCGTGCGGAAGCCAGCCCCGAGGCCGGTCTCCACGCGAGGAAAAGCGACGGCGGACGCGGGAGCGTGGGAAGAATTCTGACGTCGTCACCGGCCCACGAGGAGGCAGGCCGCGGCCTGCCTTGTTTTCGCCTGGCGGTGGCGATCCACGCGCCACCCACTCTTTTTTGAACTGGAAAATATTTATTCAACTTTGTAAGGACTGAACACCTACATGAAACTGCAGAACCTTCATATCGGCAAGCGCCTGGGCCTTGGATTCGGCGCCGTCGGCCTGATGCTGGTCGTGATGCTCGGCCTGAGCAACGTCATGCTCGCCCGCGTCAACGACGGCACCCGCATGCTCGTCACCAACCGCATTCCCGCGATCGACGCGACCGCGCGTCTCGAGTCCGAAAACAACAATATCGCGCTCGCGCTGCGCAACATGATGCTCAACGCCGATGCGGCCGACCGCCAGAAGCAGGTCGACCAGATCATGGCCTCGCGCAAGATCATGGACGAGATGCTGGCCGCGCTGCGCACGACCATCACCACGCCGCAAGGACGCGAGATCCTGGAGCGGATGGCGGCTGCGAACACCGGCTACCTGGCGGGCCAGGATGGGCTGCTCAAGCTGATCGCCGCCGGCGACGACGAGGGTGCGCGCAACTATCTGGTGCGCGAACTGCGTCCGCGCCTGGCGCAACTCAAGGGCGCCACCGCCGAGCAGACCAAGCTGCAGAAGGAGCTCAGCGTGCGCGCCGGGAATGAGGCCGAGGCGACCTATCGCAGCACGACCTGGCTGATGTCGATCGTGGGCGCGCTGGCGCTGGCGCTGGCCGCCGTGGTCGCGTGGTGGATCACGCGCTCGATCACGCGTCCCCTGGTGCGCGCGCTGGACGTGGCCAATACCGTGGCCGCGGGCGACCTGACCAGCCGTATCGACGTCACCAGCCGTGACGAGACCGGCCAATTGCTGCAGGCCCTCAAGAGCATGAACGAAAGCCTGGCGCGCACCGTGGGCACCGTGCGCGTGGGCACCGACACCATCGCGGTCGCCGCCGGCCAGGTGGCGGCGGGCAGCCGCGACCTGTCCAGCCGCACCGAACAGCAGGCGTCGGCGCTGGAAGAGACGGCATCGTCGATGGAAGAGCTGACCTCGACTGTCAAGCAGAACGCCGACAATGCGCGCCAGGCCAACAAGCTGGCCGAGTCGGCGTCGAACGTCGCCGCGCGCGGCGGTGAAGTCATTCACCAGGTCGTCAATACGATGGACGCGATCAATGCATCGTCCAGCAAGATCAACGACATCATCGGCGTCATCGACGGCATCGCCTTCCAGACCAATATCCTGGCGCTGAACGCGGCGGTGGAGGCGGCGCGCGCCGGCGAGCAGGGCAGGGGCTTCGCCGTGGTGGCGACCGAGGTGCGCAACCTGGCCCAGCGCTCGGCGGCGGCGGCCAAGGAAATCAAGGGGCTCATCGGCGACTCGAGCGGCAAGGTCGCCGACGGCAGCCGCCTGGTGGCCGAGGCGGGCGCGACGATGCAGGAGATCGTCGAGAGCGTGCGCCGCGTCACCGACATCATGGCCGAGATCAGCGCGGCCAGCCAGGAACAGACGGCCGGCATCGAACAGATCAACGGCGCGGTGGCGCAGATGGACGAAGGCACGCAGCAGAACGCCGCCCTGGTGGAAGAAGCCGCTGCGGCGTCGGCCTCGATGCAGGAGCAGGCGGCCAGGCTGGCGCAGGCGGTGGCGGTGTTCCGGATCGATGGCGAGCAGGCGCGGGCGGCGGCGGACATGGCGCCTGACGTGGCGGCAACCCCGCAGCGTGTCCTGGTGACGACGCAGACGAAGCCGGCGCCACGGGTGGCGCCGGCACGGACGGCCGTGCAGCCGGCAACTGCCAGGGCCAGGACGCCCGTTACTGCGGGAGAGTGGGAAGAGTTCTGATTCCAGGACGTCCAACAAAAAACGGCAAGCCCAGGCTTGCCGTTTTTTTTGTAATTCTTGACATCAAACATTGTCGGACACTTTGCATATCGTCCAAAAAACCTGGCTTTCAGTCCAATATTCCCGTTTTGTTAGCGTGCACACATCGTCATAGTACGAACTGGAACTTACTCTAATTTCCGATTGGCAATATCTATTATTAGACTGGAAATGAGGAGTACGACCATGAAGTTAGCAAACCTGAGTATCGGCAAGCGCCTGGCGCTGGGTTTCGGCGCCGTCAGCCTGATGCTGGTGCTGATCAGCGCCCTGAGCAACGCCTCCATCCTGCGCCTGAACAACGGCACCAGGGAGATCGTCGAGCACCGCATCCCGGCCATCGAGATGAGCAACCGGGTCGAGGCCCAGATCAGCATCATCGCCATCGCCGTGCGCAACATGATGCTCAACGACGATCCGGCCGACCGCCAGCGGCAGGTCCAGGCGATCGAGGACGCGCGCAAGGTGATGACCACGACCCTGGTCGAGATCGAGCCGACCCTGATGGCGCACGCCGAATCGATCGGCATCCTGCGCCGCATGGAAACGGCCAGCGCCAGCTACCTGGCCGGCGCCGACCAGCTGGTCAAGCTGATCCAGGCGGGCGAGGACGCGCAGGCCAGGGCTTATCTTCTCAATGAGCTGCGTCCGCGCCTGGGCATCCTGAAGGAAGCCACCGGCGCCGAGCTGGCGCTGCAAAAGCAGTTCAGCGCGGCGGCGGCGCAGGACGCGGCCACGACCTACGGCAGCACCATCCGCCAGACCTGGGGCCTGGGCCTGTTCGCGCTGGCGCTGGCCGCGGGCATCGCCTTGTGGATCACGCGCTCGATCACGCGACCGGTGGCGCGCGCGCTGGAAGTGGCCAACACCGTGGCCGCGGGCGACCTCACCAGCCGCATCGAGGTCACCACCCGCGACGAAACGGGCCAGCTGCTGCAGGCCCTGAAGACCATGAACGACAGCCTGGCGCGCACCGTCGGCGCCGTGCGCGCCGGCACCGACACCATCGCGGTCGCGGCCGAGCAGGTCGCCGCCGGCAGCCTCGATCTGTCGAGCCGCACCGAGCAGCAGGCCGGCGCGCTGGAAGAAACCGCGTCGTCGATGGAAGAGCTGACCTCGACCGTGCGCCAGAACGCCGACAATGCGCGCCAGGCCAACAAGCTGGCCGAATCGGCGTCCGGCGTGGCCGCGCGCGGCGGCGAAGTCATCCACCAGGTGGTCGGCACGATGGACGAGATCCAGGCGTCTTCCAGCAAGATCGGCGACATCATCGGCGTCATCGACGGCATCGCTTTCCAGACCAATATCCTGGCGCTGAACGCGGCGGTGGAAGCGGCGAGGGCCGGCGAGCAGGGGCGCGGCTTCGCGGTGGTGGCGACCGAGGTGCGCAACCTGGCCCAGCGCTCGGCGGCGGCAGCCAGGGAAATCAAGGAGCTCATCGGCGACTCGAGCGACAAGGTGGCCAACGGCAGCCGGCTGGTGGCCCAGGCCGGCGCCACGATGGAGGAGATCGTCGACAGCGTGCGCCGGGTGACCGACATCATGGCCGAGATCAGCGCGGCCAGCCTGGAGCAGACCGCCGGCATCGAGCAGATCAACGGGGCGGTGGCGCAGATGGACGAAGGCACGCAGCAGAACGCGGCCCTGGTCGAGGAAACCGCCGCCGCATCGAATGCGATGCAGGAGCAGGCGGCGCGGCTGGCGCAGGCGGTGGCGGTGTTCCGGATCGCTGCCGGCCCGGCCGTGGAAGCGCCACGGCCCGTCGTCCGGGCGCCGGCGTCCAGGCGCCCTGCGGTTGCCGGTCCTGCGGCGGCGCCGGCGTTCTGAAGAAATCGAACGACAAAGAAATCGACAGGCCAAACAAAAACGGCAAGCCGCAAGGCTTGCCGTTTTTGTTGGCGTATTTCTTTGCAACCCGCACCGGGTGACGGGCACCCGGCTTGAGGCAGAGTCGCTTAGAACGAGTGACGCACGCCGATGTTGTAGACCTGTGGGTCCGCGCCGAAGGCGGTTGCAGGCAGGGCGATCGCGTTGCCCGAGCCAGCCAGCGTGAACACGCCGGTGCCGTTGTTGCGCAGTTTGGCGTACGAAGCGTACACGTTGGTGCGCTTCGACAGGGTGTAGGTGTAGGCCAGGGTGATTGCCTTGCCTTCCGCATCGCCCAGTTCCTGCTCTTGCTGCTGGTAGTTCAGGTAGACGCGGCTGGCGCCGAAGCCGTACGACACGCCGGCGTTCATCTGCTCGTACTTGTTGTCGATGCCGTTGGCGAATTCAGGATCGGCCGCCAGGTAGCCGCCGCGCAGTTCGAAGTTGCCGAACTTGTAGCCCAGGCCGACGCCGTATTCCTTGCTGTCGCCGCTCGGCAGGTCTTCACGATTCTGGTAGCCGGCGCCGACGTAGAAGCCCGCGTTCGCGTATTCCAGCGCCACACCGGTGATGTCGCCGGTATCCTGCAGGTCGGTCTCGTTACGCTCGCCCGCGCCGTAGGCTGCGCGCAGGGTGAAGCCGTTCAGGGCATTGCTCTGGTAGTTGACCGAGTTGTCCAGGCGGCGGGTCAGGCGGTTGGTGCCGAACGATGCCAGGTTCGAGCCGTAGAAGCCCTGGCCCAGGGTGTCCGAAGCGCTGGCGACGGCGGCGATCGGACCGTATTCACGGCCGACGGTCACGGTGCCGAAGGCGCCTTGCAGGCCGACCACGGCGCGGCGGTCGAACATGCGCGAGTTGGTCGCGCCGGTGTCGGCGGCGATCGCGGCTTCGATGTTGAACAGGGCTTTCAGGCCATTGCCCAGGTCTTCGGTGCCACGGAAGCCGAGACGGCTTGCCGACTGGGTGCCCGACGACACGACGGTGCGGCTGCTTTCGCCTGGCGCATCGTTGTTCTCGACGCCGATCGAAGCGTCGATCAAGCCGTACATGGTGACGCTGGTTTGTGCTTGGGCGACCAGCGGCAGTGCCGACACGATGGCGATGGCAAGAATTTTGTGCTTCATGGATGTCTCTCCAGTGTTTGTTTGTGAAATAGCCTATCCATCATGACATGCCAAGTGGACATTTGTCATCGGGCACGGTCCAATCGGAACAGGGTCGAAACCCCTCATTGACAAGCGAAAATTGCCCTTGTTCGACACCGCTTTTCATAGGAGAACCCTGTATTGGCGGGCTTTCTGTGAGCCTAGCGCAGGCGCGCCGCGCACTTTCAAATAATTGCCAATAATCAACTTATTGCGTTGCAATAACGCCACATTTTCGCCCTTGACATCTGTTGCAGTGCGCAATAACGGTGCGGGCTCGATGCGGAGCGGTAAGCGGCAGCCGCCGCCGAAGCGTGCATATATAGCGGCTCACGCTATTGCTCAAGATCAAATGGCAGTTCACATCGTTGTCATCGCACTATGCTTATGCGCTTTTTGCACCGCGGTAGTGCATCGCGATTTGCCGTTCCAGCGTCATCTTTCACGAGGAGCTTGACAGAAGCCTCGATACTTAAATCGGTATCGGAGCGCCAGAAAAATTGATTGGAACGTTCTCGATGGGCCGCCTACCATCATTGTCGAGTAGTACATAAATACAGCCGGATACCGGCATATAACGACAAAGGAGACATATGAAACGGTATGCACCGGGCTTCGTCACGCCCGTACTTTCCCCTGCCTCTCGGCCTGCTTCTCGTCCTGCTTCTCGTCCTGCTTCTCGTCCTTCTTCCCGCCGCTTCGCCCTGCGCGCCACCGTCGCCGCCCTGGCCGGCGCCGGCCTCGGCCTGACGTGCGCCACCGCGGGCGCCCAGGAAGCCGTCCCGCCCGACGCCGTGGTGACCGTCACCGGCACCCGCCAGGCTGCCCAGAGCGCCCAGGCCATCAAGCGCGACGCCGAGCAGCTGCTCGACTCCATCGTCGCCGACGACATCGGCAAGTTCCCCGACAAGAACGTGGCCGAGATCCTGGGCCGGGTGCCGGGCGTGCAGGTGATCCGCCAGAACGGCGAAGCGGGCAACGTCGTCATTCGTGGCCTGGGCGGCATCGTCACCCTGTACAACGGCCGCGAGATGTTCACCGCGGCCGGCCGCAGCCTGTTCCTGGCCGACGTGCCGGTGGCGATGCTGCAGCGGGTCGACGTCTATAAATCGCAGGGCGCCGACATGGTCGAAGGCGGCACCTCGGGCGTGATCGACGTGCGCACCAACCGTCCGTTCGACTTCAAGGGGGCCCAGGCCGCCTTCAACTTGCGCGGCGAACACCGCGACAAGGCCGACAAGGTCGACCCCAACGTCTCCGGCCTGCTGTCGAACCGCTGGAAGACCGGCATCGGCGAGATCGGGGTGCTGGGCGGCCTGTCCTACCAGCGCGGACGCTACCACGACGAAACTGCCTTCGTCGGCGAGCCGCGCACCCTCGACAGCGGCGTGATCGGCGCGCCGTCGATGGGGCGGGTGATGACCGGCGGCGACCGCGAACGCCTGGCCGGCAACCTGTCGGTCCAGTGGCGGCCGACGAGAGACCTCGAGGTCTATGCCGAGAGCTTCTCGACCAGGATCGAGCACGATTCGCAGAGCATCTTTTTTGTTGGCGACCTGCCGATCAACAACCCGGGAGCGACGGTCACCACCATGCCCGGCTCGAACTACCTGGGCTCGATCAGCCACCCGGACGTGAATACCTTCACCCTGAGCTCGACCCAGGCGCGGCGCGAGGTCGCCGAGACCCACCAGGCGGCGGTCGGCGCGATCTGGAAGGCGATGCCCGGCGTGCGCGTGAGCACCGAGCTGGTTCGCACGATCAGCAAGCACGGCATGAAGAACCCGATCCTGGACACCGTGATGGACCGCTCCAAGGCCATCCACGCCGAGGTGCGCGACGGCGGCGGCTACCTCGCGTACCCGGGCACCGATATGACGGACCCCGCCAACTGGACCATGTTCGCCCTGTTCGACAACCACAACCGCTCGCGCGGCGCCGCCAACGACTGGCGCGGCGACGTGGCCTGGACGCCTGAGAATGACGGCTTCTTCAGGGAACTCAGCGCCGGGGTGCGCTACGCGGAACGCGACGCCACTTTCGTCCACGAGCTCAATGGCCACTCGCCGGCTCCCAATCTGTGGTCGCCGAACGCCATCCGCGTCACCGACTTCCCGGGCCTGAACTGCACCAGCCCCGAGACCGGCGGCAACTATGGCATGAACCAGTTCTACGCGCCCTGCATGGATTACCTGCTGGACCACACCGGCGACATCCGCCAGGCGATCCGTGGCGACCGCGATCCGCGGCCGGACAATCCGCAATCGTTCTATGCCGACCGCGAACAGACCAGCGCCGTCTACCTGAAGGCCAATTTCGGCTTCGACGCCTGGTCGCTGCCGATCGACGGCAGCGCCGGCCTGCGCTATGTGAAGACGAAGCAGCGCATCAGTGGCTTCTCGGCGCGCGAGGGCGTGGTGTCGCCGACCACGGTCTCGTCCACCACCAGCGACGTGCTCCCGAGCCTGTCGCTGCGGGCGCACTTTCGCCAGGACCTGATCGGCCGCCTGTCGGCCAGCAAGGCGATCGAGCGCGCGCCATTTGCCGACTATAACCCGGGCCTGGCGCTGTTCCCGTCGACCACGACCACCCTGGCCACCGGCACCGCCGGCAACCCGAACCTCAAGCCGCAAGAGGCGCGCAACGTCGACCTGGCCCTGGAATGGTATTTCGCGCCGGCCGGCTCGATCACCGGCACGCTGTTCCAGCACGACTACGACAACTACCTGCGCCGCAGCGCGCGTCCCGAGGTGCACGATGGCGACACCTATAACGTCAGCCGCCCGTATAACGCGGTCGAGGGCAAGCTGAAGGGCGCCGAGCTGGCCTACCAGCAGTTCTACACCCAGCTCCCGGGCTGGCTGGGCGGTCTCGGCATGCAGGCCAACGTCACCTGGATGGATGGCGGCCTGGCCGAAGCGGACGGCACCATCAACACCTTCGCCGGCATGTCGAAGCTGTCGGCCAACGTGGTCGCCCTGTACGAGTACGGCAAGTGGTCGGCGCGCCTGGCCTACAGCTGGCGCGACAAGTTCACCGCCGAGTACAACTACCGCGCGCTGCCGTACAACATCGTCGTCGATCCGCTCAAGACCCTGGACGCTTCGGTGTCGTACAAGCTGACCGACAGCCTGACCCTGACCCTGGACGGCAGCAACCTGCTGGACCAGGCCTACCACGACTACCACAGCGTGCCGCAGCTGCCGCGCGACGTGCGCCGCTATGACCGGGTGGTGGGGCTGGCGCTCAGGTGGCGCAACTGAGGACGATGAACGTGCACACGCAAAAGCTCTCGACCCTCGAAAAAGTCGGTTTCGGCGCCGGCGACATGGCGCTCAACGTCGTGATCTCGTCGATGATGTTGATCATCACCTTCTTCTATACCGACATCTACGGCCTGCGCACGGCCGACCTGGCGGCGCTGTTCGTCGCGGTCAAGGTGGTGGGGGCGCTGGCCGACCTGGCGATGGGGCAGGTCAACGATGCGGTGCTGACGCGCTGGGGGCGCTACCGCCCCTGGCTGCTGCTGCTCGCGCTGCCCTATGGCCTGTCGGTGTTCCTGGTATTCAGCACGCCGGAATGGAACTATGACGCCAAGCTGGTCTGGGCCTACGCCAGCTACATCCTGATGACCCTGATGACGGCGGGCGTGGGCATCCCCTACATCTCGCTGATCAGCGGCCTGACGTCCGACCCGCAGCAGCGCCTGTCGGCCAACGGCTACCGCCTGTTCTTCGCCAAGGTCGGCGCCTTCATGGTGACCATCGTGGTGCCGATCCTGGCCGACGCCTGGGGCGGCGCGAATCCGGCGGCCGGCTACCAGGCCGCGATGGTGCTGATGGCGGCGGTGGGCGTCCTGCTCTTCGCGTTCTGCTTCTTCACCACCACCGAGCGCGTGGTGCACAAGGTCGAGAAGCAGCCTTTGACCGAGCAGGTGCGGTTGCTGCTCAAGAACGACCAGTGGCTGATCCTGTGCGCCGTGTGCGTGACCGGCACCATCGGCTACGTGATCCGCGGCTCGGTGGCGATCTACTACGCCAAATACTATTTGAACGGCGACACCGCCACCGTGTCGGCCTTCCTCTCGACCGGCGTGGCGGCGGCGATCCTGGCCATGGTGGTGTCCACCTGGACCACCAAGTTCTATTGCAAGGTCAAGCTGTTCCGCAATTCGCAGATCATGGTCGCGGTGCTCAGCCTGATGCTCTACTTCCTGGTGCAACCCGGCGACATGGCGCTGGCCTTCGCGCTGTACTTCCTGCTGTCGCTGGTGGTCGACCTGCATGCGCCGGTGTTCTGGTCGGCGATCGCCGAGACCATCGACTATGGCCAGGTCAAGACCGGCAAGCGCGTCTCGGGCTTCGCCTTCGGCGGCATCTCGGTGTGCCAGAAGGCCGGCATGGCCATCGCCGGCGGCCTGGTCGGGGTGCTGCTCGACGTCTTCGAATACCAGCCGAACCAGGCGCAGTCGGCGCTGGCGCTGCAGGGCATCGCGCTGATGCTGTCGGTGATCCCGGGGTTCTTTCACTTTCTCATGGGGCTTCTGATGTTCAAGTACCGGATCAGCGACGACTATTACAGCAGCGTCAAGGAAGACATGCGCGCGCAGGGCTACGCGACCACCTGAACCACGAAGCGAGACACGAGATGCAAGAAACGATCCTGAGACCCCTGATCGAGCAACGCGCCGATCCCTATATCTACAAGCACAGCGACGGGTATTATTACTTTACGGCCTCGGTCCCGCTCTACGACCGTATCGAACTGCGCCGCGCCACCACGATCGACGGCCTGGCGAGCGCGCCGACGGTCGACGCCTGGATCAAGCCCGACACCGGGCCGTATTCCGAACTGGTGTGGGCGCCCGAGCTGCACTTCAACCAGGGCGCCTGGTACGTCTATTTCGCCGCCGCCCCGAGCCGCGAGATCAAGCACCAGCTGTTCCAGCATCGCATGTACGCGATCCGCAACACGAATGCCAATCCGCTGGAAGGGGAGTGGGAATTCATGGGCCAAGTCGACACCGGCATCGACAGCTTCTGCCTGGATGCCACCACCTTCACCCACCAGGGCCGGCTGTACTACCTGTGGGCGCAGAAGGATGTCGAGATCGAGGGCAATTCGAACCTGTACATCGCGCCGATGAAGACGCCGTGGCAGATCGAGGGCAAGCCGGTCCTCATCAGCCGTCCGGAGCACGACTGGGAAACCATCGGATTCCGGGTCAACGAGGGTCCATCCGTGCTACGCCGCAACGGCAGGATCTTCATCAGCTACTCGGCCAGCGCCACCGACCACAATTACGCGATGGGCCTGGTGTGGGCCGACGAGGATGCCGACCTGCTCGACCCGGCAGCGTGGACCAAGTCGGCGCAGCCCGTTTTGCGGTCGTGCTACGATCACGGCGTCTATGGCCCGGGCCACAACAGCTTTACCTATGCCGAAGACGACGACACCGTCATGCTGGTCTACCATGCGCGCACCCATACCGAGATCGTCGGCGATCCGCTCTGGAATCCGGACCGCCACACCTTCGTGAAACCGCTGCGCTGGGACGAACAGGGCATGCCGCTGTTCGGCCGTCCTTCCACTTATTGATGACATCTGGAGATCGATACAACGTGCAAACCGGTATCACGCAAGCGCCATTCGGCCAGCTGCCCGACGGCAGGGCCATCACCCAGTTCACGCTGACCAATGCCGGGGGCATGGTGGCGAAGATCATCGACTATGGCGGCATCATCACCGAGCTGCATGCGCCCGACCGCGACGGCAACCTCGCCGACGTGGTGCTGGGTTTCGACACGCTCGAGCCCTACCGCACGGATAGCCCATATTTCGGCGCGCTGAT
Organism: Massilia sp. UYP32; assembly: GCF_050434365.1. NCBI lineage: Bacteria > Pseudomonadati > Pseudomonadota > Betaproteobacteria > Burkholderiales > Oxalobacteraceae > Massilia > Massilia sp. UYP32. The sequence continues at coordinate 112,510 of NZ_JBNDIK010000016.1, read as the reverse complement.
CGGCCGCTACGGCAACCGCATCCGGCACGGACGCTTCACGCTCGACGGCCAGGAAGTCCAGCTGCCGGTCAATAACGGCAGCAACCACCTGCATGGCGGGCCGGATGGTTTCGATCGCGTCAAGTGGGAGGCCACGATCGACGGCGCCAGTCTGCGCCTGCAGTACCGCAGCGCCGATGGCGAGATGGGCTATCCCGGCAACCTCGATGCGACCGTCACCTACACGCTCCTGGATACTAACGAGCTGGTGGTGTCCTTCCACGCCGTCACCGACAAGGCGACGCCGGTCAACCTGACCCAGCACAGCTACTTCAACCTGGCCGGCGATGGTGACATCCTCGGCCACGTATTGAGCATCGAGGCCGACGCTTTCGTGGCCATCGACGCCGAATCGATCCCGACCGGCGAACTGACGCCGGTGACGGGCACGCCGTTCGACTTCCGCATGCCGCGCGCGATCGGCGAGCGCATCGGCCAGCCGGACAAGCAGCTGCGCCATGGCGGCGGCTATGACCACAACTTCGTGCTCAACAAGCCGCAGGGCAAGGCATTGAGCCGCGCGGCGCGCGTGTCCGAACCGACATCGGGACGCGTGCTGGAATTGTGGACCGAGGAGCCGGGCGTGCAGTTCTACAGCGGGAACTTCCTCGACGGTTCGCTGGCGGGCAAGGGCAGGACCTACCAGCACCGCAGCGGCTTCTGCCTGGAGCCGCAGCACTTCCCGGATTCGCCGAACCAGCCGCTGTTCCCGAACGTGATCCTGCGTCCGGGCGAGGCATACCAGACCGAGTCGCGCTTTCGCTTCCTGGTGGAGCCGGGCGCATGATGGAAGTGCTGCTCGACGCCGGGCACGAGCTCGGCGAATGCGTGCTGTGGTGCGAGCGCACTGGCCGGCTGCTGTGGACCGACATCCCGGCCGCGACCCTGTGGTCGCATTCGCCGTCCAGCGGGCGCACCGTCTCCTGGCGCATGCCCGAGCGCCTGTGCAGCTTCGCGCTCACCGGCAGCGACGATCGCTTGCTGCTGGGGCTTGCCTCCGGCCTGGCCTTCTTCACTTTCTCGACCGGCAAGGTCACCCGCATCGTCGACGTCGAAGCGGACAATCCATCGACGCGCCTGAACGATGGGCGTTGCGACCGCCAGGGGCGCTTCGTGTTCGGCATGTTCAACCAGGACGAGAACCCCAAACGCGCGGTGGGCGGCTTCTATCGCCTGAACCTCGACCTGTCGCTGGAATCGCTGCCGCTGCCGAAGGCGGCGATCGCCAACAGCATCTGCTTCAGCCCCGACGGCCGGCGCATGTATTTCGCCGACTCGCAAGAGAAGGCCATCCTGTACGCCGACTACAACCCCTGCAGCGCCGAAGTCGGGCGGGTGCACACCTTCGTCGCGGCCGATGCCGCGCCGGGCGAACCGGATGGTTCCACGGTCGATGCCGAGGGTTACCTGTGGAGCACGCGCTGGGGCGCGGGGCAGGTGAGGCGCTTCGCACCAAGCGGCAAGCTGGATCGGGTGATCCCGCTCGCCGCGCCGCAGCCGAGCTGCCCGGCTTTCGGCGGGCCAGGTCTATCGACCTTGTTCGTCACCAGCGCGCACGTGGGCATGACGGCGCGCGACCGGGATGCTGCGCCGCTGTCGGGCGCGGTGTTCCAGCTGCCCCTGGACGTGCGCGGCCTGCCCGAAGCACGCTTCCTGCACCGCTGACCTTCCATCCTGGCGGCCAGCGCCGCCCCATCTCCCGCCGATCCACCCGCTGATCGATACTGAAAACGGTATCGACGTCGCCAAAAATGTGATTGGAAAGTTATCTGGCTGGTCTTTACCATTACTCTCATCAGGAGACATGGGCCAGGCTCGACGCCTCGCTCGGCCAAGAATAAACAGGAGATCTGCATGTCCGGGGAAAAGAAAAAGACGCCGCTGCGCTCGGCGGCGTGGTTCGGGACGCAAGACAAGAACGGTTTCATGTACCGCAGCTGGATGAAGAACCAGGGCATTCCCGACCATGAATTCCAGGGCAAACCCATCATCGGCATCTGCAATACCTGGTCCGAACTCACTCCCTGCAACGCCCATTTCCGCAAGCTGGCCGAACACGTCAAGCGCGGCATCCTGGAAGCCGGCGGCTTCCCGGTCGAATTCCCCGTGTTTTCGAACGGCGAATCGAACCTGCGGCCGACCGCCATGCTGACCCGTAACCTGGCGTCGATGGACGTCGAGGAGTCGATCCGCGGCAATCCGATGGACGCCGTGGTGCTGCTGGTCGGCTGCGACAAGACCACGCCGGCCCTGCTGATGGGCGCGGCCAGCGTCGACCTGCCGACCATCGTCGTCACCGGCGGCCCGATGCTCAACGGTAAACTGAACGGCAAGGACATCGGTTCCGGCACCGCCGTCTGGCAGCTGCACGAGCAAGCCAAGGCCGGCGCCATCACGATGCACGAATTCCTGTCGGCCGAAGCGGGGCACTCGCGTTCGGCCGGCACCTGCAACACCATGGGCACGGCGTCTACGATGGCCTGCATGGCCGAGGCGCTGGGCACCTCGCTGCCGCACAATGCGGCGATTCCCGCCGTGGATGCGCGGCGCTACGTGCTGGCCCATATGTCGGGCATCCGCATCGTCGAGATGGTGCACGAAGACCTGCGCATCTCGAAGATCCTCAAGCGCGAGAACTTCGAGAACGCGATTCGCGTGAACGCGGCGATCGGCGGTTCGACCAATGCCGTGATCCACCTGAAGGCGATCGCCGGCCGCGTCGGCGTGCAGCTCGAACTCGAGGACTGGACCCGCATCGGCAAGGGCACCCCGACCGTGGTCGACCTGCTGCCGTCGGGCCGCTACCTGATGGAAGAGTTCTATTACGCCGGCGGCCTGCCGGCGGTGGTCCGGCGCCTGGGCGAAGGCGGCCTGATTCCGCACCGGGACGCATTGACCGTCAACGGCAAGTCGCTGTGGGAGAACTGCGTCGACGCGCCGATATACAACGACGAGGTGGTGCGCCAGCTGGACAATCCGCTGATCGCGGACGGCGGCATCTGCATCCTGCGCGGCAACCTGGCGCCGCGCGGCGCGGTGCTGAAGCCGTCGGCGGCGTCGCCCCACCTGATGCGGCACCGCGGCCGCGCGGTGGTGTTCGAGGATTTCGACCACTACAAGGAGCGCATCCTCGATCCCGACCTGGACGTGGATGAGAACTGCGTGCTGCTGATGAAGAACTGCGGGCCGAAGGGCTATCCGGGCATGGCCGAAGTGGGCAATATGGGACTGCCGCCCAAGCTGCTGGCCAAGGGCATCACCGACATGGTGCGCATCTCGGACGCGCGCATGAGCGGCACCGCCTACGGCACCGTGGTGCTGCACGTGGCGCCTGAGGCGATGGCCGGCGGCCCGCTGGGCATCGTGCAGGACGGCGACATGATCCAGCTCGATTGCCATGCCGGCCTGCTCAACGTGGAGCTGAGCGATGAACAGATCCGCGCGCGGCTGGCGGATCGGGCCGAGAAAGCCGCGCCCGTGCAGCATAGCGGTTACCAGCGGCTGTACCTGGACCATGTGATGCAGGCCGATGAAGGGTGCGACTTCGATTTTCTCGTCGGGTGTCGCGGGTCGGCGGTGCCGAAGCATTCCCATTGAGTCGATGGAAAGCGTCAATCACCATAATATAAAGGAGACCCGAACCATGCTGCTCGTCCAATTTCTGACCGAATCGAATGAACGCCGCGTCGGCATCCTGAACGACGCCACCATCCGCATCATCGACGGCTATGCCACCACGCTCGACCTCGCGCGTGCCGCGATCGCGCAGGGCAGGGGCCTGGCGCACCTGGCCGACAGCGCCGCCGGTGCGCAGCAGGTCGCCTATGACGAGCTGGCCGCTGCCAGCCGTATCCTGCCCCCGGTCGACCATCCCGACCCCGCCCACTGCTACGTCACCGGCACTGGCCTGACCCACCTGGGCAGCGCCGACACGCGCGACAGCATGCACAAGAAGATCGGCGGCGACATCGAGGCCCTGAGCGACAGCATGAAGATGTTTCGCCTGGGCGTGGAAGGCGGCAAGCCGGCGCCCGGCACGCCCGGCGTGCAGCCGGAATGGTTCTACAAGGGCGACGGCTCGATCCTGCGCGCCAGCGGCCAGGACCTCGACATGCCGGCGTTCTCGCTCGACGGCGGCGAGGAGCCGGAAATCGCCGGCCTGTACCTGATCGGCGACGATGGACAGCCCTACCGCCTGGGCTATGCGATCGGCAACGAATTCTCGGACCACGTCACCGAACGCCAGAACTACCTCTACCTGGCGCACTCGAAGCTGCGCAACTGCGGTGTCGGTCCAGCGCTGCTGGTCGGCGAGCTGCCGGCCCACGTGGCGGGCGTGTCGCGCGTCATTGGCCTCGACGGCCAGGTGCGCTGGGAGAAGGCGTTCGTCAGCGGCGAAGACAATATGTCGCACACGCTGGAAAACCTCGAACATCATCACTTCAAATATGGCCTGTTCAAACGCCCGGGCGACGTGCACGTCCACTTCTTCGGCACCGCGACCCTGAGCTTTGCCGACGGCGTCCAGGTCGCGGCGGGGGAGACCTTCGAGATCGAGGCGCCGGCTTTCGGTCCGGCCCTGCGCAACCGCCTCGCCGTGCATGACGCCCCGTTCGTCAAGGTCAAGCGCTTATGATGCAGTAAGCCGGCCCGCAGAGGCTTCGGCTCGATAACAGGATGGAGACAAGCATGGAACAGATGGGGAACTACCCCAGCCTGCGGGACAAGCGGGTATTCGTGACGGGAGGCGGCAGCGGCATCGGCGAAGCGATCGTGCAGGCCTTCGTGGAGCAGGGCGCGACCGTCGCCTTCGTCGACATCGCGCAGCAGGCCAGCGAGGCGCTATGCGCGCGGCTGGCCGATGCGGGGCCACATGCCCCGGTCTACCGCCATTGCGACATCATTGACATCCCGGCGCTGCAGCGCACGATGGCCGAACTGGCCGCGCAGCTGGGCGACTTCGACGTCCTGGTCAACAATGCGGCCAACGACCAGCGCCACGACATCCAGGACGTCTCGCTCGACTACTGGAACGAGCGCATCGCCATCAACCAGCGTCCGATGTTCTTCACCTGCCAGGCGGTCCTGCCCGGGATGAAGAAGAAGGGCGGCGGCTCCATCATCAATTTCAGCTCCATGTCGTGGCATGCCAAGGGCGCCGGGTATCCGGTGTACGCCACCACCAAGGCGGCCGTGATCGGGCTCACGCGCAGCCTGGCGCGCGACCTGGGGCCGTTCGGCGTGCGGGTCAACACGGTCACGCCGGGCTGGGTCATGACCCAGCGCCAGGTCGAGCTGTGGGTCGATGCGGCGGCGGAAGTCGAGATCGGGAAGGCGCAGTGCCTGCCGGGCAAGCTGATGCCCGACGATGTCGCGCGCATGGTGCTGTTCCTCGGCGCCGACGACAGCAGGATGTGCACGGCGCAGGATTTTGTCGTGGATGCCGGCTGGACCTGATCGATCCGCACGTCCGCACGATTCCTTCACGCCCCAGTCGTCCACCCGTTACCATCGTTGCCGCTTGCGTGGCGACGATGGACCATTGGAGTCCGCCATGACCGCATCCCGCTCCACCGCACTGCTCGTCCTTGGAACACTCTGCGCCCATGCGCACGCCGCGCCTCTCAGCAGCCCCGACCGCCACATCGCGGTCGATGTTGGCGTCTCGGCGGACGGCGCGCTGACCTACTCCGTCGCCCGCGACGGCACGCCCGTCATCCTGCGCTCAAGCCTCGGCCTGGCGGTGCAGGGCGCCGACCTGACCACGGGCTTGAGGCTGGCCGCCAGCTCGCCGGTCAAGCCGATCGAAGACCGCTACGAACTGGCCACCGCCAAGAAGCGCCACATCACCTACCGCGCCAACGAACAGACTCATACCGTGCGCAATGCCCAGGGCCAGGCCATGGACGTGACCTTCCGCGTCTCGAACGACGGCGTCGCCTTCCGTTACCGCGTCGCCGGCAAGAACCTGAAATTCGTCCGCGAAACCTCGGCCTTCGCCTTCGATCAGTCCACGAAAGCCTGGCTGCAGCCGATGTCGGTCGCCCAGACCGGCTGGTCGAACACGAATCCCTCCTACGAAGAACACTACCAGCGCGAGATCCCGGTCGGCACGCCGTCGACCCTGGGCGCCGGTTGGGTGTTCCCGGCGCTGTTTCGCACCGGCGAAACCTGGGTCGCGCTCACGGAGGCGAACCTGGACGGCAGCTTCCATGCCTCGCGCCTGCACACCGATTCGCCCGGCGGCGTCTACCGCATCGACGTCCCGGCCGCGCCCGAAGTGTTCACGGACGGCGCGCTGCTGGCCGAGTCAAAGGGCGATCTGGTCACGCCGTGGCGCATCATCGCACTGGGCAGCCTGCGCACGCTGGTGGAATCGACCCTCGGCACCGATCTCGCGGCGCCCGCGATCGCCTTCGACAAGGCGAAGGTCCAGCCCGGCCACGCATCCTGGAGCTGGGCGCTGCTCAAGGACGACGGCACTTACATCGACACCCAGAAGCGCTTCGTCGACTACGCCGCCGACATGGGGTGGGACTACACGCTGGTCGATGCCGACTGGGACCGCAAGATCGGCTTCGAACGCATGCGCGAGCTGGTGACCTATGCGTCTGCGAAGAAGATCGGCATCCTGGTCTGGTACAACTCGTCCGGCGCCTGGAACAAGACGCCATACAGCCCGAAGGGAGCGCTGCTCACCCGCGCAGCGCGCGTGCGCGAATTCGCACGCCTGCGCGACATGGGCGTCAAGGGCGTCAAGATCGACTTCTTCGCCGGCGACGGCAAGTCGATGGTCGCCTATTACGTCGACCTGCTCCAGGACGCGGCCGATGCCGGTCTGCTGGTGAACTTCCACGGCGCCACCTTGCCGCGCGGCTGGTCGCGCACCTTCCCGAACCTGATGACGGTGGAAGCGGTGAAGGGCTTCGAGTTCACCACCTTCGACCAGAAGGACCAGGATGCGATGCCGCCGCACGCCGCCATGCTGCCGTTCAGCCGCAACCTGTTCGATCCGATGGACTACACGCCGCTGGTGTTCGGCGACATCCCCAGGATCAAGCGCGTCACGCGCAACGGCTTCGAGCTGGCCGAGGCGGTGCTGTTCCTGTCCGGAATCCAGCACGTCGCCGAGCGGCCCGAAGGCATGGCCGGCGTTCCCGACTACGTGAAACAGCTGCTGCGCGACCTGCCGCGCAGCTGGGACGACGTGCGCTTCATCGACGGCTACCCGGGTCGCCATGCGGTCATCGCGAGAAAGAGCGGCGACAGCTGGTATGTGGCCGGATTCAACGCGGACAGTGAAGAGCGCAGCCTCGACCTCGACCTGTCGTTCATCGCGGGACGCAGCGGGACCTTGACCACCGACGGCGATGGCGAGCGCGCATTCAGCCAGGCCCCGATCAAGGCGGGCAAGTCCAGCGTCCGCATCAAAGCGCGCGGCGGCTTCGTCGCGGTATTCAAATAAGACTGACTAAAACCAGGAGACATCAGTGAAAGCACTCAAGCCCCTCATCCTCGCATGCAGCCTTGCCGCCTTGCCGGTTCTGACCTTCGCCCAGGTGAGCGTGTCGGTCGACACCACCAAGCCGGGCCCGGTCATCAACAAGAACGTGTACGGCCAGTTCGCCGAGCACCTCGGCACCGGCATCTATGAGGGGCTGTGGGTGGGGCCGGATTCCAGGATTCCGAACACCCGTGGCTGGCGCAACGACGTGGTGGGGGCGCTGAAGGAACTGAAGGTGCCGCTGGTGCGCTGGCCGGGCGGCTGCTTCGCCGACGAGTACCACTGGCGCGACGGCATCGGCGCGCGCAACAAGCGTCCGGTCAAGGTCAACACCCACTGGGGCGGCGTGGCCGAGGACAACGCGGTCGGCACCCATGAGTTCTTCGACCTGGTCGAGCTGCTCGGCACCGAAGCCTACGTCAACGGCAATCTGGGTTCCGGCACCCCGCAAGAGATGGCCGAGTGGCTCGAGTACATGACCTCGGATACCAAGTCGTCGCTGGCCGAGCTGCGGCGCAAGAACGGTCGCAAGGAGCCGTACAAGGTCGCCTATTTCGGCATCGGCAACGAGGCCTGGGGCTGCGGCGGCAACATGAAGCCGGAGTATTATGCCCACCTGTACAACCACTACGCTACCTTCCTGAAGACGCCGCCGGGCGCGCGGCCGAAGATCGTGGCCAGCGGCGGCAACGACAACGACACCAAATGGACCGATGTGTTGAGCCGCGAAGCCGCGCGCGGCACCGACGGCATCAGCTACCACTACTACACCTTGCCGACCGGCGTCTGGGAGAAGAAGGGCGCCGCGACCGGCTTCCCGGAATCGGAATGGTTCTCGACCATCCAGCAGACCCTGCGCATCGACCAGCAGATCAGGCAGAACATCGCCGTCCTCGACAAGAACGATCCGCAGAAGAAGATCGGCTTTTATGTCGACGAGTGGGGCACCTGGTACGACGTGGAGCCGGGCACCAATCCGGGCTTTCTGTTCCAGCGAAACACGATCCGCGATGCGGTCGTGGCGGCGCTCAACTTCAACATCTTCCACGAGTACGCCGAGCGGGTGCGCATGACGAATATCGCGCAGATGGTCAACGTGCTGCAGGCGATGATCATCACCGACAAGGAAAAGATGCTGCTCACGCCGACCTACCACGCCTACAAGATGTACATCCCGTTCCAGGACGCGACCAAGCTGCCGGTGGCAATCGACAACGACGTGGCCTATTCGAGCAATGGCAAGGCGGTGCCGGGCATCAGCGCCACGGCGGCGCGCGCCAAGGACGGCAAGGTCTATGTCGCCCTGGTCAACACGCACCCGACCCGCGCCAGCGATGTGGCGCTGAACGTGGCCGGCCTGAACGTGGGCGGCGTCTCGGGCCAGGTGCTCACGGCGGAGAAGATGGATGCCCACAACACCTTCGAGCAGCCGCAGGCGGTCAAGCCGGCGCCGTTCAGCGCGAAGGCGGCCGATGGCAAGCTGACGATCAAGGTGCCGGCCAAGGCCGTGATGGTCTTCGCCGTCGAGGCGTGAGGTGAAGGCCGCGCGCGCAATCGCGGCTGTAGCGATGGCGGTATTTTCTTTACTGGCCGCGCTGACCGGTGCGGCATACGCCGCCCAGGTCGGCGTGCACGATCCGGTCATGGCAAAACAGGGCGATCGTTACTACCTGTTCAGCACCGGCCCGGGCATCACCTTCTACAGCTCGAGCGACATGAAGACCTGGAAGCCGGAAGGACGCGTATTCCCGGAAGGCCCGGCGTGGGCGACAAAGGCCGCGCCGAGCTTCAACGGCCATGTCTGGGCGCCCGATATTTATCACCATGACGGCAAGTACTATCTGTACTACTCGGTGTCCGGCTTCGGCAAGAACACCTCGGCCATCGGCGTGACCGTCAACAGCACGCTGGACCCGCGTGCGCCCGGCTACAAATGGGAAGACCAGGGACTGGTGGTGCAGTCGGTGCCGGGCCGCGACCTGTGGAATGCGATCGACTCGCACGTGATCGACGACGAGAAAGGCACGCCGTGGATGTCGTTCGGCTCGTTCTGGGGCGGCCTCAAACTGGTGAAGCTGGACGCCAGCCGCACCCGCCTGGCCGAACCGCAGGAGTGGCATACGATCGCCCGCCGCGAGCGTCCGGCCTTCACGCCGGACGAAGAAGCCGCGCCGGCGCAGATCGAGGCCCCCTTCATCTTCCCGAAGAACGGCTGGTACTACCTGTTCGCGTCGTGGGACCTGTGCTGCAAGGGCAAGGACAGCACCTACAAGGTGGTGGTGGGACGGTCGAAGAGCGTCACCGGTCCCTACCTCGACCGCAATGGCGTCGACATGGCCAGGGGCGGCGGTTCGCTCGTGATCCAGGGCGACGGCGATTGGCAGGCGCTCGGCCATAACAGCGCCTATACCTTCGACGGCAAGGACTATATGGTGCTGCACGCCTACGAGACCTTTGATAAGTACCGGCAGAAGCTGAAGGTGCTGGACATGACCTGGGACGGCGACGGCTGGCCCGTGCTCGACCAGAAGGACCTGAACCGCTACCAGAGCGTGCTGCAACAATGAAAACCCACATCGCCGCCTTGAGCCTGATGGTCGCCGGCGCCTGGGCGCAGGCGGCCGAGCTGTTTCCGCTGTCCGCCGTGCGCCTGGGCCCTGGTCCCTTCCTCGACGCCCAGACCACCAACCTGAACTACCTGATGGCGATGGAGCCCGACCGCCTGCTGGCGCCGTTCCTGCGCGAAGCCGGCCTGCAGCCGCGCCAGCCCAGCTACGGCAATTGGGAGTCGACCGGACTGGATGGCCATATGGGCGGCCACTACCTGTCGGCGCTGGCGCTCATGCATGCGTCGACCGGCGACCAGGAAGCCCTGCGCCGCCTGAACTACTTCGTGGCCGAGCTCAAACGCGCACAGCAGGCCAACGGCGACGGTTATCTCGGCGGCATTCCCGGCGGACGCCAGGCCTGGCGCGACATCGCGGCCGGCAAGCTGGAGGCCGATAACTTCTCGGTCAACGGCAAGTGGGTGCCCTGGTATAACCTGCACAAGGTATACGCCGGCCTGCGCGACGCCTACCGTTACGCCGGCAACGAGGATGCGAAGGCCATGCTGGTGCAGCTGTCCGACTGGGCGCTGGCCTTGACCTCGAAGCTGTCGCCGGAGCAGATGCAGACCATGCTGCGCAGCGAGCATGGCGGCATGAACGAGATCTTCGTCGACGTGGCCGAGATGACGGGCGATCGCAAATATCTCGAGCTGGCGCTGGCCTTCTCGCACCAGGCCGTCCTGCAGCCGCTGGCGAGAAAGCAGGACCAGCTGACCGGCCTGCACGCGAACACCCAGATCCCGAAGGTGATCGGCTTCCAGCGCATCGCCGACATGACGGGACGGCAGGACATGGGAGAAGCTGCGCGCTTCTTCTGGCAGACCGTGGTCGACAAGCGCACGGTGGCGATCGGCGGCAACAGCGTCAAGGAGCACTTCCACAGTACCGACGACTTCGAGCCCATGGTGCACGAGGTCGAAGGCCCGGAGACCTGCAACACCTATAACATGCTGAAGCTGACCGGGATGCTGTTCCGGTCGGAGCAGAAGGGTACATACGGCGACTACTACGAGCGGGCGCTGTACAACCACATCCTGTCGTCGCAGCGGCCGGAAGGCGGCTTCGTCTACTTCACGCCGATGCGGCCGAACCACTACCGCGTGTATTCGCAGGTGGACAAGGGCATGTGGTGCTGCGTCGGCTCGGGCATCGAAAGCCACGCCAAATACGGCGAATTCATCTACGCGCGCGACAAGGACACGCTGTTCGTGAACCTGTTCGTCGCCTCGACCCTGGACTGGAAAGACAAGGGCGTCAGGATCACCCAGGCGACGACGTTCCCGGATGCCGACACCACACGCCTGACGGTCGACGGCGAGGGCCGGTTCACGATGAGGATCCGCTACCCGGCATGGGTAGCGCTGGGCCGGATGAAGGTGCGGGTCAACGGCGCAGAGGTGAAGATCGACGCCCGGCCGGGCGGCTATGCGTCGATCGAGCGCGCCTGGCGCAAGGGCGACCGGGTCGACGTGCGGCTGCCGATGACCACCCACCTTGAACAAATGCCGGGCAAGTCGAATTACTACGCCGTGCTGCATGGCCCAGTCGTGCTGGCCGCGCGCACGCGCATGGTGGGCGACGACAAGCTGAATTACCTGGCCGACGACTCACGCATGGGCCATATCGCCTCGGGGCCGACCTGCCCGCTAGAGGCGGCGCCGATGTTCGTCAGCGATTCGACCGATTTCGTCGCCCGCTTTAAGCCGGTGGCCGGCAAGCCGCTGACGTTTACCGCGCCGGACCTGGTGCACGGCGCGGATGGGCCGCGCACCGAGTTCATTCCTTTCTTCCGCCTGTACGAATCGCGTTACACGATGTACTGGCAGCATGCGACGCCGGGCGGACTGAAGGCGCAGCAGGCCGCGAATGCGGCGCGCGAGGCGGACCGGATTGCGCTGGATGCCAGGACCATTGACCAGGTGGCGCCGGGCGAGCAGCAGCCGGAGTCGGATCACTTCTTCAAGGGCGAGGGCGTCGACGCCGGGATCAACAACGGGCGGCGCTGGCGGCATGCGACCGGGTGGTTCAGCTATGAGCTGAACGATCCGAAGAAGGAGGCCAGGGTGCTGCGCCTGGCCTTCGCGAAGGCGGACGCGGGGCGGCGGTTCGACATCCTCGTCAACGGGCAGGCGCTGGTGAACGTGACGTTGACGGCCGATGCAAAGGAAGACATCTATACGGTCGATTACCCAATCCCTGATGCGGTACGCATGAAGACGAACGGAAAGCTCAGCGTGCGGTTCGTGGCCAAGCCCGGATCGATTGCCGGCGGCTTGTACGGGCTCAGGCTGTTGCGATAGTTGTTGATGCCGAAAACCGTATCGCAATTATCAAAAAAGTGATTGGAACAGTATCTCAGTTTGGCCTAGGATTGCAGAACAATAATATCGGAGACAAAGTGATGAGACTCGCCCGCAGGAACCTCCTGGGTGTCGCAGTTGCCTCGACGGTGGCCGCAGCAATCGCGCCAGCCACCGCCTTCGCCGCCAAGCCCCTCACCATCGGCTTCTCGCAAGTCGGCGCCGAAAGCGAATGGCGCACCGCCAACACCGCCTCCATCAAGGACGCCGCCAAGAAGGCCGGCATCAACCTCAAGTTCGCCGACGCCCAGCAACGCCAGGAAAACCAGGTGAAAGCGATCCGCTCCTTCATCGCCCAGCGCGTCGACGTCATCGCATTCTCCCCGGTCGTGGAATCCGGCTGGGACACCGTGCTGCGCGAAGCCAAGCGCGCCAATATCCCCGTCATCCTGACCGACCGCGGCGTCAAGGTCAGCGACGAGTCGCTGTACGTCACCTTCCTCGGTTCCGACTTCGTGGAGGAGGGCCGCCGCGCCGCGCGCTGGCTGGTCGAGCATGCGAAAAAGAATCCGACCCGCGCCTACAACATCGTCGAGCTGCAGGGCACGGTCGGCTCGGCCCCGGCCATCGACCGCAAGGCCGGCTTCGCGGAAGTCATGAAGCTTGAACCGCGACTGAAGATCATCCGTTCCCAGACCGGCGACTTCACCCGCGCCAAGGGCAAGGAGGTGATGGAAGCCTTCCTCAAGTCCGAGGGCAAGAACATCACCGTGCTGTACGCGCACAACGACGACATGGCGATCGGCGCCATCCAGGCGATCGAGGAGGCCGGCCTCAAGCCGGGCAAGGACATCCTGGTCGTGTCGATCGATGGCGTGCGCGGCGCGTTCGAGGCCATGTTGCAGGGCAAGCTGAACGTGACCGTCGAATGCAACCCGCTGCTCGGCCCGCAATTGATGGAAGCGGCCAAGGCGATCAAGGCTGGCAAGCCGCTCTTGAGGCGCATCGTGGTGCAAGAAGGTGTCTTCCCGGCCGAAGTCGCAGCCAAGGAATTCCCGAACCGCAAATATTGAGGCGGCCATGCTCGCCTCGACCACGGTAATGCCGGTGCTCGACGTTACCGGCATCCATAAACAATTCCCGGGCGTGAAAGCGCTGTCGGAGGCGGGCCTGCGCCTGTATCCGGGCGAAGTCCATACCCTGATGGGCCAGAACGGGGCCGGCAAGTCCACCCTGATCAAGGTGCTGACGGGCGTCTACCAGCCGGAGCGCGGCAGCATCGTGCTCGATGGCGAGCGCATCGCGCCGCGCTCGACCCAGCACGCCCAGGAACTCGGCATCAGCACGGTGTACCAGGAAGTGAACCTGTGCCCGAACCTGTCGGTCGCCGAGAACATCTTCATCGGCCGCTATCCGCGCCGCTTCGGCATGATCGACTGGCGCAGGATGCGGCGCGATGCCGCCGAACTGCTGGCGCGTTTGCAGGTGAATGTCGACGTCAAGCAGCCGCTGGCCAGCTATCCGCTGGCGATCCAGCAGATGGTGGCCATCGCCCGTGCCCTGAACATCTCGGCCAAGGTGCTGATCCTCGACGAACCCACGTCCAGCCTCGACGAGGCCGAGGTGCAGTTGCTGTTCTCGGTGCTGAAAAACCTGCGCGCGCAGGGCATGGCGATCCTGTTCGTCACCCACTTCCTCGACCAGACCTATGCGATCTCGGACCGCATCACGGTGATGCGCAATGGCGAGCGCGAAGGCGAGTACCTGTGCAGCGAGCTGTCGCGCCTGGCGCTGGTGAACAAGATGATCGGCGTGGCCGCCGACACCAGTGAGCAGCCGCAGACCTGCATCGAAGAGGGCCACCAGGCCGGCCCGACCCTGCTGCGCACGAAAGAACTCGCACGCCGCGGCGTGCTGGCGCCGCTCGACCTGACCATCAAGCAGGGTGAACTGCTGGGCCTTGCCGGCCTGCTGGGTTCCGGGCGCACCGAGACCGCGCGCCTGCTGTTCGGCGCCGACAAGGCGGACGATGGCGCGATCGAGATCGGCGGCCGTTCGACCACCTTCGCCACCCCGCGCGACGCGATCCGCGAGGGCATCGGCTTCTGCTCCGAAGACCGCAAGCACGAGGGCGCGATCCTCGACCTGTCGGTGCGCGAAAACCTGATCCTGGCCCTGCAGGCGCGCCAGGGATTGCTGCGCGCTATCCCACTGCGGCGCCAACAGGCGCTGGCCGACTATTACGTCAAACAACTGGGGATCAAGACGGCGAGTATCGAGACGCCGATCGGCACGCTCTCGGGCGGCAACCAGCAAAAAGTGCTGCTGGCGCGCTGGCTGGCCACCGAGCCCAGGCTGATGATCCTCGACGAACCAACCCGCGGCATCGACGTGCGGGCAAAGCAGGAAATCATGGACTATGTCACCACGCTGTGCCGCAAGGGCATGGCCATCCTGTTCATCTCGTCCGAACTGCCCGAGGTGCTGCGCGTCTCCGACCGCATCGTCGTCATGCGCGACCGCAAGGCCTGCGGCGAGTACCGCCGTGGCGAGCTGGACGAGAGCTCGGTGCTGCACGTGATTGCAGGGGAGGGCTGCCGATGATCGTCAAGGAACAAGCGTCCGTGGCGGCGGCCACGCCAGCTGCAAAGCCAGTACCGCCGGTGCGCGCCTCGCTGCTCTCCCGGGCGCTGGCGCACCACCTGCTGCGCCCCCTGGCCGCGCTGGCCGCGCTGCTGCTGATCGATTTTCTTCTCGTCCCCGGTTTCTTCCGCCTGGAGATCAAGGACGGTCACCTGTACGGTTCCCTGGTCGACATCGTCAACCGCGCCGCGCCGTTGATGCTGGCGGCGATCGGCATGACCTTGGTGATCGCCACGCGCGGCATCGACATCTCGGTCGGCGCCGTGGTGGCCTTGTCCGGCACCGTGGCGTCGATGCTGATTGGCGGGACGATGGTGATCCAGGACGGCGTGCCGGTCTACGTGGCCGAGACGCCGATGCTGCTGGCGATGGCCGCCGCCCTCGGCGTCGCGCTGCTGTGCGGCCTGTGGAATGGTCTGCTCGTCGCCGGCCTGGGCCTGCAACCCATCGTCGCGACCCTGATCCTGATGGTGGCGGGCCGCGGCCTGGCGCAGTTGCTGACCGACGGCCAGATCGTCACCGTCTACTATCAGCCGTTCTTCTTCCTCGGCAGCGGCTACCTCTTCGGCCTGCCGTTTGCGCTGTTCGTGGTGGCTGCGGTAGCCGGCGTCACCGCGCTGCTGCTGCGCCATACCGCGCTCGGGCTGTTCATCCAGGCGGTCGGCATCAATCCGGTGGCCGCACGCCTGGCCGGCATCCGCACCGCGGCCCTGATCGTGTTCGTCTACGTGTTCGCCGCCGCCTGCGCCGGCATGGCGGGGCTGATGATCAGCTCCAACGTCAAGAGCGCGGACGCCAACAACGCCGGCCTGATGCTCGAACTCGACGCCATCCTGGCCGTGACCCTGGGCGGCACCTCGCTCGCCGGCGGCAAGTTCAGCCTGGCCGGCTCCATCGTCGGTGCGCTGATCATCCAGACGCTTACCTACACCATCTATTCGCTGGGCGTGCCGCCCGAGGTCAATATGGTCGTCAAGTCGGTCGTCGTGTTCCTGGTCTGTATCTCGCAGTCGGACCAGTTCAAGCGCCTGTGGAAGCGGAGGGCGGCATGAACGCGGTCGTCGAGCACGCACGCAAGCTGTCAAGCGCGCCGTCCTTCACCTCGCTGGTCACGGTGGTGTTGCTGGCCGCGATGCTGCTGATCGGCGGCGCCCTGTATGAAGGATTCCTGTCGCTGCAGGTGATGCTCAACCTCCTGATCGACAACGCCTTTCTCCTGGTGATCGCGATCGGCATGGGCTTCGTCATCCTCTCGGGCGGGATCGACCTGTCGGTCGGGGCCGTGCTGGCGCTGTCGACCATGATCGCGGCCTGGCTGCTGCAGGTGGCGCATTGGCCGCCGCTGGCAGTGGTCGCCACCGTGCTGGCGCTGGGCTTCCTGTTCGGCGGCGGCATGGGGGCCGTCATTCATTACTTCCGCCTGCAGCCCTTCATCGTCACCCTGGCCGGCATGTTCCTGGCGCGCGGCCTGTGCTACCTGATCAGCATCGAGTCGATCACGATCGAGGATCCGCTGTTCGTGGCGATGTCGCAGACGCAAATCCCGTTCTTCGGCGGCTTTCTCTCGCCCGGCGCGCTGATCGCGCTCGCCATGCTGGCGTTCGCGGTCTGGCTCGCGCACTACAGCGCTTTCGGGCGCGCCGTGTACGCGGTCGGCGGCAACGAGCAGTCGGCCGCGATGATGGGCCTGGCGGTCGGCCGCACCAAGATCCTGGTGTATGCCTTCAGTGGCTTCTGCGCCTCGCTGGCGGGCCTGCTGTTCGCGTTCTACATGCTATCCGGCTACGGCTTGCATGCGCAGGGCACCGAACTCGATGCGATCGCCGCCGTCGTCATCGGCGGCACCCTGCTCACCGGCGGCTACGGCTACATCCTGGGCGCGCTGTCCGGCGTGCTGGTGCTGGGCACGATCCAGACCCTGATCGCCTTCGACGGCACGCTCAGCTCGTGGTGGACCAAAATCGTGATCGGCGGCCTGCTGTTCGTGTTCTGCGTGGTGCAACGCGTGATGGCGTTCAAATCGACATGACTCGCCGCCGGGCCGCCGTCCACGCTGATATGATTTCCTGATGGATACGACAAACCCGAACTGGTTCCTGAAGGCGCGCCTCAAGACGCGCCAGCTGCTGCTGCTGATCGCGCTGGACGACTACCGCAACATCCACCGCGCGGCCGAGGAGCTGCACATGACGCAGCCGGCGGCGTCCAAGCAGGTCAAGGACCTGGAAGAGATGCTCGACGTGCGCCTGTTCGAGCGCCTGCCGCGCGGGATGGAGCCGACCATCTACGGCGAGACCATGATCCGCCACGCGCGCATGGCGCTCACCAGCCTGGCGCTGGCGCACGACGACATCGTCGCGCTCAAGGCCGGGCTGGCGGGGCAGGTGGAGGTGGGCGTCATCATGGCGCCGGCGATGGCGCTGCTGCCGCGCGCGATCGCGCGCATCAAGGAGCAGGCGCCGCTGCTGCGCATCGGCGTGCAGCTCGAATCCAGTAACGTATTGCTCGACAAGCTCAAGCACGGCGCCCTCGACTTCATGATCGGCCGCATCCTGGACAAAGAGGATTCGACGGGCCTGATCTACGAAGAGCTGAGCGAGGAGCCGGCCTGCGCCGTCGTCCGCCCCGGCCATCCGCTGCTGGAGCGGCGCGGCCTGACGCTCGAGGACATCGCCGCCCGGCCGTGGATCCTGCCGTCGCCCGGCAGCATCCTGCGCCACCGCTTCGACATGATGTTCCGGCGCGTTGGGTTGCCGCCACCCGGCAACGTGGTCGATACCACCGCGATCCTGGTAGTGACGGCGCTGCTGCAGCAGACCGACGCCCTGCACGTGATGCCGCAGGAGGTGGCGCAGTACTATGCCTCGCTGAACGTGATGCGCATCCTGCCGATCGAGCTGCCATGCAAGATGGATGCCTTCGGCATCATCCGCCAGCAAGACCACCTGCTGTCGCCGGGCGCCGACCTGCTCTTGACGGCCGTGCGGGCCGCGGCCGCCGAGATCTATTGATTTTGCCATAGATACAACCACCAAAAGTCACGGATGTGTAACGGGCGCAGCCCATTCTGTTTGCTCGTTATAATCGCCGACAATAAGAAAATGTTGGCGGCGGGGCAATAAGAACGTGAGGGGAAACGTTCCAGTGTATTAAGCCCAGCCAGCTTCGCGAGAACCATACTGGGCAATCCTGATGAGCAATCTGAGCAGTTTCCCGCCGGCGGCCGTCGGCGGCCTGGCGCTGGGAGAGCCGGCGCAGTCCGAGCCTGCGCAGTTGGAGCCAAACTCCTGGCCCGAAGGCCTGCGCGCCATCTTCGACCTGATCCTGGCATCGCGCTTTCCGATGTTCCTGGCCATGGGCCACGACCTGCGCCTGTTCTACAACGACGCCTATTCCGACCTGCTGGGCGACAAGCACCCTGGCGCGCATGGCGCGCCGTACGCCAGCGTCCGGCCCGAGCTGTGGGAGCGCATGCGTCCGTATTTCGACCTCGTGCTGGCCGGCGAAGCGACCCAGCTCCAGCACGCCCTGATGGAGTTCGAGCGCAACGGCAAGCGCGAGCGGCGTTTCTTTTCCGTCTCGCTGTCGCCGGTGCGCCATGCGGGGCAGGTGGCCGGCGTCTATTGCGTGCTCACCGAGACCACGTCCGACGTATTGTCCGAGCACCGCCACGCTTTTCACCAGAAGCTGGGCGAGACCCTCGAAGGCCTGGACGACGCCATCCACATCATCAAGGCCACCAGCGCCATGACCGGGCAGACCCTGGGCGCGGCGCGCGTCGGCTATGGCGAGATCGATCCCGCCGGCCGCACCGTGAACGTCGACCGCGACTGGACCGACGGCCGCATGGCCAGCCTGGGCGGCATGTCGCATGTGCTGGACGATTTCGGGCCCGAGATCGCCGCCATGCTGCGCCAGGGCCGCACCGTGCGCATCGACGACGTCGCCGCCGACCCCCGCTCGGCGCCGTGCGCGGCTGCCTATGCCGGCATCGGCGCGCGCGCGGTGGTGATCGTGCCGATCATCGAGGAAGCGCGCCTGGCGGCCGTGTTCTACCTGCATGAACCGTCCGCGCGCCACTGGACCGAGCAAGAGACGGCGATGGCCGAGGACGTGGCGCGCCACACGCGCGAAGTGGTGCGTCGCTCGCGCCTCGAGGAAACCCTGCGCGATGCGGCGCTGGAGCGTGACGCGCTGCTGCAGAGCGAGCGTCTGGCGCGGGTGCAGGCCGAGCGCCTCAGCCACGCCAAGGACGAATTCCTGGCCATGCTGGCGCACGAGCTGCGCAATCCCCTGGCGCCGATCAGCAGCTCGGCCAGCCTGCTGAGCATGCAGTTCTCCAGCGAGCCGCGCATCTGCCAGACCAGTTCCATCATCAGCCGCCAGGTCAAGCACATGAGCCGCCTGATCGACGACCTGCTGGACGTCTCGCGCGTGACGCGCGGCCTGGTCAAGCTCAAGCTGGCGACGGTCGACTTCCGCGAGGTGGTGACCGGGGCGCTCGACCAGACCCGTCCGCTGGTGCTGGAAAAAGCGCACCAGGTGCGGGTGGAGCTGCCGGAGACCCCGGTCTGGGTGCGCGGCGACCAGACACGCCTGGTGCAGAGCGTGGCCAATATCGTCAACAACGCCGCCAAGTACACGCAGAAAGGCGGCCAGCTCGTGCTCGCCCTCGAGGCGGTCGATGGCCGCATGGTCTTGCGCGTGCGCGACAACGGCTCCGGCATGCCGCCCGACCTGGTGCCGAGCGTGTTCGACCTGTTCACGCAGGGCGCGCGCACGCTGGCGCGCTCGCAGGGCGGGCTCGGGCTGGGCCTGACCCTGGTCAAGCGCCTGATCGACCTGCACGAGGGCGAGGTGGCCGCGCACAGCGACGGCGTCGGCTTGGGCAGCACCTTCACGCTCACCTTGCCCTGCGTGACGGGCGCCTGCGACGGCGGCGACATGCAGCCGGGCGACCCCGAGGCCGCGCGCGCGGTCCTGCAGCGCAAGCTGCGGGTGCTGATCGTGGACGACAACAGCGACGCCGCCGACAGCCTGGCCAACCTGCTGCAGGTGCAGGGCCACGCCACCTCGGTCGAGTACGACGCCGAATCGGCCCTGCGCCGCGCGCGCGCCGAGCGGCCCGACGTGATGCTGATCGATATCGGCTTGCCCGACGTCGACGGCTACCAGCTGGCCTCGGCGCTGCGGTCCCTGCCCGAGACGGCGGCCACGGTGCCGGTCGCGGTGACCGGCTACGGCCAGGCCAAGGACCGCGAGCGGGCGCTGCAGGCGGGCTTCGCCCACCACCTGGTCAAGCCGGTCGACATGACGGCGCTGGTGCGCATCCTGGAATCGAGCGCGGCGCTCGCGGCGGTGGCGGAGGCGGCATCGACTCCGGTGACGCCCAAGCCGGCTTCGGCGTCCGAATCCGAAGAGACGATGGCGCCGGCCTGAGTATTTCCTGGGGCCACGGCCAGCGATGGCGGTAGTATGATCATGCTTCCCTCAATGAAAGGATGAGCATGTCCGAATTCGTCTTCACCGCTCCCGCCACGCCTTCGGTGGCCGTCAGCGGTTCGAGCAGCCGTTTCCCGGTGCGCCGCGTGTTCTGCGTCGGCCGCAACTATGCCTCGCACGCGCGCGAGATGGGGAGCGATCCGAACCGCGAACCGCCGTTCTTCTTCTCCAAGCCGGCCGATGCCGTGGTGCCCGCCGGCGGCGCGGTGCCGTATCCGCCGTCGACCGGTGACCTGCACCACGAGATCGAACTGGTGGTGGCGCTCGGCGCGGGCGGCGCCGACGTCGACCCGGCCAATGCGCTCGACCTGGTATGGGGCTATGGCGTGGGCCTGGACCTGACCCGGCGCGACCTGCAGGCGGCGGCCAAGGACACCGGCCGTCCCTGGGACATGGCCAAGGGTTTCGACGCCTCGGCGCCCTGCAGCGCCCTGCATCCGGTGAGCGCGGTGGGCCATCCGGCCGAAGGCCGTATCTGGCTGGAGGTGAACGGCGCCCTGCGCCAGGAAGGCAACCTCAATGAGCTGATCTGGCCGATCGCCGACGTGATCGCCTACCTGTCGCGCTTCGTGACGCTGGCGCCGGGCGACCTGATTTATTCGGGCACGCCGTCGGGCGTGGCGGCGCTCAAGCCCGGCGACCGCGTGCGCGGCGGCGTCGACGGCGTCGACACCTTCGAACTCGAGATCCGCTGACCTTCCATCAACCCCGCCATCTGCGCCAGCAAGGCCTGGCGCGCCGCGTCGAGCTGCGCGCCATTGGTCTTGGCCGATAGCGCGACACGCTCCTTGCGGCCCAGGAAGTAGGCGACCCGCTCGGCGTTCGCGCCGGAAGGGTGGGGCAGGCCGTGCAGGATGCGGCTCGCCGTCAGCACGCCTTGCGCCGCCAGCCAGTCCAGACCTGCGCCGACGCTGGCCCCCATCGGGATGTACAGGGCGTCGGGCAGCATGGCCGCTTCATGCGCGAAGTAGCGCAGTGTTTCCTCGCGCAGAAAAGCGTGGCGCGGCATGGCGGGCGTGCCGCTGTAGTTCTTGCCGTCGACGAACACAGGATGGCGCAGGATGGCGCCGATGTGGACCAACCCGGCATCCGGGCCGAACAGCGTGGCGCAGCTGGCGATGCCGAGCCAGCGCTGCACCCCGATCGCATCGAGCAGGGCCACGAAGTTGGGCCGGATCGCGCCGCTGAAGGCGCCGGCCTGGCGCGCCGCCACCAGCAGCGCGTCGCGTGACGCGCCCGCGGCCATCTGGTGCTGCGCCTCGCGCATCGCATTCTTCCACTGCACGAAGCCGGGCGAGATGCCGACCACCACCACGCGCGCCGCGCGGTTCACCGACTCGAACGGAATGTAATAGCTGCGGTAACGCCCTTCATGTGCCAACAGGAAGTGTTCTGGAATGTCGGCTGGCGCGGCGATGGCATCCAGGTCCAGTCGGGCAATGGCGTCGGCGTAGTGGTCGAAAAGAATTTCCATGAGACAGGTTGTGCGAATGCGACGAGCTGGGCATTGTGCCAGTCTTTCGGGAGGCGTGAAGCCGGGATAAATGCGCTACGCTGGCGGTGTCGCGTACGAGGAGACGATCATGAACACGTACCGCTCAGTCTGCTGCACCTTCATCGTTTGCTTCCTTGCGCTGGCGGCCCAGGCCGCCGAGCCGTCGATGCCCGCGGGCTTCAAGACGGCCAGCGTCCAGACCGCCGACGGCGCCACCATCCACGTCCGCAGCGGCGGCAAGGGGCCGGCGGTCGTGCTGATTCACGGTTTCGGCGACACCGGCGACATGTGGGGGCCGCTGGCCGCGCGCCTGGTCAGGCGCCACACGGTCATCGTGCCCGACCTGCGCGGCCTGGGCCTGTCGTCGAAGGCGGCGGGCGGCTATGACAAGAAATCGCAGGCCGCCGACATCCGCGCCGTGGTCGAGCGCTTCGGCCAGGACCGCGCCGACGTGGTCGGCCACGACATCGGCACCATGGTGGCCTATGCCTACGCGGTGCGCTATCCGGACAAGGTGACGCGGCTGGTCGTGATGGACGCCCCCGTGCCCGGGGTGGCGCCGTGGGACGAGCTGGTGCTCGACCCGCGCCTGTGGCACTTCAATTTCGGCGGCAAGGAGGCCGAACGCCTGGTGGCCGGCCGCGAACGCATCTTCCTGGACCGCCTGTGGAACCAGTTCGCCGCCGACCCGGCGAAGGTCGACGAGGCCACCCGGGCCTACTACACCAGGCTGTATGCGCAACCCGGCGCCATGCGGGCCTCGTTCGCGCAATTCAACACGATCGCCACCCACGACGTGGCCGACAACCGCGCCGCATCGAAGGTCAAGCTCACGATGCCGGTGCTCGCGGTGGGCGGCGAAAAATCGTTCGGCCCGATGATGGCCACGGTGATGCGCAATGCCGCGCTCGACGTGCGGCAAGCCGTCGTGCCCGGCGCCGGTCACTGGATGATGGAAGAAAATCCGGACGCCACCGTCGAGCTGATCGACGATTTCCTGACCGCCGGGGTTGCCGCCCGCTGAGCCAACACGGGCCTGGCCTATATAACCATGTCCTGCTCAATGCATTGAGATGCGTCAGTGCGCATGAACTGATACGCTAGCGATAACGACGCACTTTGCGCCAGATCGAGCGGAGGTTTTCATGTCGCAAGTTGCATTGATCGCCGTGCACGGCATGGGAGAGACGCTGCCCGCGTATGCGGACGGCCTGATGGCGCAGCTGCGCAGCCGCCTGGGCGGGCTGGCGGGCCAGGTGACGATGCGCTCGGTCTATTATCAGGGCATCCTGCACGAGAACCAGCGCCAGGTCTGGGAGCGCACCGCCGCCGGCGGCAAGGTGCGCTACGACGCCTTGCGTCGGTTCGTGCTGTACGGGCTGGGTGACGCCGCCGGACTGGAAAACCGCAAGGAAATCCCCGGCTCGGTCTATGAGCTGGCCCAGGGCGAAATCGCAGGCGCCTTGTTGTCGGCCCATGCGGTGCGTCCCGACATGCCGGTGGTGTTCGTGGCCCAGTCGCTGGGCGGCCAGGTGCTGTCGAGCTATCTGTACGACGCCCAGAAGGCGGCCGCCGGGCGGCCGGTCGGCGCCGGCGTCTGGCGCAATATCGACGCCTGGGCCTCCAGCGCGCTGGGCCGGCCATTGACCGCGAGCGAGCGCGTGTTCCTGGGCGGCGGCACCTGCGCCGGCCTGGTCACCACCGGCTGCAACATCCCGATCTTCGTCGCCGCGCACAAGGAGATGGACATCATCCCGATCGCGCCGCCCACTTCGCTGTTCAAATGGATCAATTTCTATGATCCGGACGACGTGCTGGGCTGGCCGCTGCAGCCGCTATCGGGCGGTTACCGGGCGCTGGTCGAGGACCGCGCGATCAATGCCAGCGGCGGCATTGGCAGCCTGCTGGCGCGCAGCTGGAATCCGCTGTCGCACGAGAGCTATTGGGAAGACGCCGCGGTGCTGGACGCGATCGCCGCCATGCTGCGCCGGCTGGCGGCCTGAATTTCGGCCGGCCGCCGCCGGCCTTGCTTAAATCGCCAGCGCCGGACTCTTGCGCAGCGCCAGGCGCGGCCGGGCATCCGCATCGCCCAGCCTGAAGCCGGCCGCCACCTCGGCCAGGCGCGCCGCCTGTTCCTGCATGCTGGCCGCGGCCGCCGCGGCCTGTTCCACCAGCGCCGCGTTCTGCTGCGTCACCTGGTCCATCTGCGTGATCGCCTCGTTCACCTGGTGGATGCCGGTGCGCTGTTCCTGGGTGGCCGAGGTGATCTCGGACATCATGTCGGTCACGCGCGCCACGCTGCTCACCACGTCGTGCATGGTGGTGCCGGCCTGCTGCACCAGGGCGGTGCCGGCATTCACCTGGGTCATCGAGTCGCCGATCAGGCCCTTGATCTCCCTGGCCGCGCTGGCCGAGCGCTGCGCCAGGTTGCGCACCTCGCTCGCCACCACGGCGAAGCCGCGGCCCTGTTCGCCGGCGCGCGCCGCTTCCACCGCCGCATTCAGGGCCAAGATATTGGTCTGGAAGGCGATGCCGTCGATCACGCCGATGATGTCGACGATCTTGCGCGCCGAGGCGTCGATCGAGCCCATGGTGTCGACCACCTGGCCGACGATGGCGCCGCCGCGCGCCGCCACCTCGGACGCCGCCTGCGCCAGGCCGTTGGCCTGCACCGCATTGTCGGCGTTCTGGCGCACGGTCGCCGTCAGTTCTTCCATCGAGGCCGCCGTCTCTTCGAGCGAGCTGGCCTGCTGCTCGGTGCGGCTCGACAGGTCGAGGTTGCCGGCCGCGATCTCGCTCGACGCGGTGGAGATGGCGGTGGTGCCTTGCTGGACTTCGGCCACGACCCGGGCCAGGGCGCCGTTCATGGTTTCCAGGGCCCGCATCAGGTCGCCCACTTCGTCCTTCGGGTAGGTGGCGAAGGTATTGCCGAGGTTGCCCGCCGCCACCGTCCTGGCCACGTCCACCGCGGTGTCGAGCGGCCGGGTGATGCTGCGCGTGATCATGACGGCGGCGACCGAGCCGAGCGCCGTGGCCAGCACGGTCAGCAGGATCACCAGGCGCGTGCTGCGCTCGTTCGCGACCTCGATGTCGAGCGCGATCTGGTCGATCGACTTGCGCTGGATCTGCAGCAGGCTCAGCACCCGCGCGCCATAGGCCGCAGCGGCCGGGGAAAAGACCGTCTCATAGGCCTGCTCGGCGCCGGCCGCGTCGCCCGCGGTGCGGGCGTTCATCACCACTTCCTTGGCCGCCTGGTATTGCTTGCGCAGGCCCAGGATTTCTTGCAGCGTCTGTTTTTCTTCGGGCGAGTCGAGCAGGACTTCGACCTTCTTGAGGATCGCGGTGGTGTCGGCGACGCTGTCCTTGATCGGCTTGGCGAACACGGTCGACAAGGTGCTGTCGGTGCTGCGCGCGATCAGCGAGGTGCGGGCAATCGCCGAATACGTCATGACATACCAGTCCGAGACCAGGCGTTCCTTGGTCAGGGGCTTCTGCATCATCTGGTGGGTGGCTTCGGCACTGCTGCGCGTGGTGTACAGCGCGAACGCGGTGCCGGCCAGGGAGAGAACGAGGATCGTGGCGAACGCGAGCGTCAGGCGCGAGCCGATGCGTAGATTTTTTAACACGATGTCAGTAACCCGTAGAAACGGAAAATTCCGCCAGGAAAGTATCACCTGTTTAAACCTAAAATGAAATCTCCCGATGTGCTGGCTGTTGTATGGGCGCATCGCCTGTTATTTCGGTGAAGTCACCCTTTCACCGGCCGCCCCTCCAGCGTGAAGATGGGACGGATGTCGCCCGCCACCGCGCCGCGCGCATTCTTGATGGCGGGCTGGCGGTAGAGCTCGAGCGCGGCCTTGCGCCCGGCGTCGAGCAGGCCGAGCTGGTCGAGCACGGCGTACACGGCCGGATGCAGCGCGCGGCTGTTGCCGTCCGCAATCTTGATCGCGATGCCGATCCCGGCCGAGCGCACGCCGATCGCCTGTACCGCGTCGGCGCCGATCTTGGCCACCCAGTCGCCGCCGCCGGCCGTCATCCAGTGCAGGTCGGTGCGCGCCAAGCCCGAGACCATGTCGGGCCGCGCCGTCATGGCGTCGTACAGGATGCCCATCGCGCTGCCCAGCTGCGGATCGTTGGGGCCATGCGCCAGGCGCGCATACAGGTGCGCCAGACGCGACAGCGGCAGCGCATAGTTCGGCGCCGAGCAACCGTCGATCCCGGTCGGCATGGCGTCCGCCGGCACCCCGGCCGTGTCGGCCAGCGTGGCGTGGATCGCCTGCTGCAGCGGGTGGCCGCGCTCGACGTAGTTGGCGGTCGGCACGTCGTGCAGCCTGCACCAGGCCAGGAAGCCGCTGTGCTTGCCGGAACAGTTGTGGTGCAACGGCGTCCACTGCGCATCCTGCGGCGGCTTCGTTCCGGTGAACTCGTAGTGCAGCGGCTGCGCGCAGCCGCATTCGAGATGGCCGGGTTCGAGGCCGATCTTGTCCAGGATGGCGCGCACGCCCTCGAGGTGGATGTCCTCGCCCGAATGGCTGGCGCACAGCAGCGCTACTTCGTCCTGCGTGAGGCCGAAGCGCGCCGGACCGTCGGACAGGATAAAGGGCAGGGCCTGGAAGGGTTTCAGGGCGGAGCGGGTGAAGGTCGGATAGTCCGGGTCGCCCGCCGACCACAACAGCCGGCCGCGGGTGTCGACCACGGCGACCGAACCCCAGTGGACGTTTTCGATCACATTGCCGGAGTCGGGATAGCCGCGCGTGGTCGCGACGAGGGGAATCGCTTGCATGGGTTGGGTCTGTTTCGTTGTCGATGGCGCTAATGTACGGCATCTGCACCCAATGCAGACACACGCTTGACAGCGCCTGCGCCGCAGCAGGAAACAGGCATGCAGATGGGGTGCAGACGTGTCCGAACGGGGCCCATATGCACCTCCCATTCACCTCACGTTTTCAGCGTTTCATCGCGCGTTTCGGCGCTTCATCCCACTGCCGCTTGAGCGTTCGCGAAGTCTGGCTAGACTGGCTTCATCGCCAGACAAAAACAGCAGCCCTGGCGACGACGAAACACGTGGACCATGCGGCCTCTTCACGAGCGACCGAACGCTTGCCGCACAGGTTCTTCTCTCGCATTCGACCTGAAAGGAAAAACATCATGCGCATCAAGCACATCGCCCTGTTCGCCGCCGTCGCCGCCGTTTCGTTCTCCAGCGGCGCGGCGCCGCAAACGACCGACAACGAAGTGGTCAAAGTCCGCGCCCCCAACGTCAAGCAGGTAAGGATGGCGCCGTTCATGTATGACCGTGTGCAGGGTGAATATGCGCTCGAGGACGGCCGCGTGCTGCAGGTGAGCGGCAAGCTCAATGGCAGTCAGCGCGCCCTGTATGCCGACCTGGGCGACGGGCCGGTCGAACTGGTCCACGTCGGCAGCAAGCGCTTTGTCGCCGTGGACAGGGAGCTGAGCCTGCGCTTCCAGGGCGACCGGATTCCGGAAACCGTCTTCGTGCGCGAGGGCGACAGGCGCGCCGTGGCGTCGACCCAGCGCTGAACCCGGCGCGAACCTCGGGTGGTCTCAAGCCTGCGTCGAACCGAAGCGCCCGGCCTGGTAGTCGGCGATCGCCTGCACGATCTCTTCGCGGGTGGTCATGACGAAGGGACCGTGCGCCACCACCGGTTCGCGGATCGGTTCGGCATGGCCGAACAGCAGCAGCGAATCGGCCTCGGCCCGGATGTGCAGGGCGTCGCCGTCGTCGTCCAGTTCCACGAGTTGGTAAGCGTCGACGAGATCGCCGGGGTCGCCCACGCCGATACGTCCACGCACCACGTACAGCAGCACGTTGCGTCCCTGCAGGCCGGCGACCTTCAAGCGTCCTCCGGCCTGCATCGCGACCGTGCTCATGAACACGCCGGTCAATGACCGCACCGGTCCCGTGCTCGTCTCCCATTCGCCGGCGATCAGGTGCAGCGTCACCTTGCCGCCATCGAGCGGCAGGGCGGGGATCTGGTCGCGCTGCAGGCCGGTATAGGCGGGCGCGCTCATCTTCAGGCGCGACGGCAGATTCACCCACAGCTGCAGGATCTCGAGCGGGCCGCCGTGTTCCAGAAAATCGCGCGGCGAGACCTCGGCGTGCACGATGCCGCTGCCGGCCGTCATCCACTGGATGCCGCCGGCGTGGATCACGCTCTCGTGGCCGGCGCTGTCGCGATGCGCCAGCATGCCGTCGACGATGAAGGTGACGGTCTCGAAGCCACGGTGCGGATGCGGTCCGAACGGCAGGCCGCGGTTGTGCGGTCCGTAGACCTGCGGGCCGTGATGGTTCAGGAACAGGAACGGGTCGATCTGCTCGAGCTGGTGCGAGGGCACGGGGCGCTGTGTCAGCAGGTCGCCGATGTCGTCGCGCAGGGCGGGGTGCAGGCGGCGGATGGTCTTGTCGGTCATGGGCGTTTTCTCTTGGTGCGAAGCGCCTAACGATACGCGGAAAACGCGGATCGGGTGCACACATGCCTGTGCTAGACTCCTTGCGCATTTGCAATCCCGCGCCGTATTCCTGCGCCGTTTCCCGGAGTTGTATGTACAAGAAAGCCTTGATTGCCAGCCTGGTGCTGGCGTGGACCGCCGCCACCGGCGCCGCCACTGCAACAGCAGCGCCTGCCGCATCTTCCGCGCCGGCGACGGCGCCGAGCGACGCCGCCGTCAGCGCCGCCAAGTATGCGGTCCAGACCTACCGCAACGACGTGGTCGATACCCTGGCCAGGCTGGTCAGCTTCAATACGGTGGTCGATGCGCGCTACCCGTCCGACCGGAACCCGGTCCATATCGCGTTCAAGGCCGCGTTGAAAGAGGAGGCCGAGCGCCTCGGCCTCGATTACGAGGACCATGGCTGGACCGTCATCGTCGGTCTCGGCAAGGGCAGCGAGCGGGTCGGCATCGTGACCCATGGCGACGTGCAGCCGGTCGACCCGGGCAAATGGAAGAAGTCGCCCTTCGTGCTGGACCGCACCAGCGAGCCGGGCAAGCTGATCGCGCGCGGCGCCGAGGACGACAAGGGACCGATCGCCACCGCGCTGTATGCGATGAAGACGATCCGCGACCGCCAGATCCCCTTGAACAAGCGCATTGAACTCTACGTGTACATGGGCGAGGAGTCGGACTGGGGACCCTTGACCGAATTCCTCAAGACCCACGTGCCGCCGCAAATGAGCATCACGCTCGACGCCGAGTATCCGGTGGTGACGGCGGAGAAGGGCGGCGGCACCGTGGCCGTGACGATCCCGAAGGCGGGCGCCGCGCTCCCTGCGGCCGGCGACGCCCATATCGCCGAATTCAGGGGCGGCTCCTTCAATACCCAGATTCCCGAAGACGCCGAGGCGCTGGTGGCCAATGCCACGCCGGAGATCGAGCGGCAGATCCGCGCGCGCGCCGCGGCGCAGGACGACATGCGCTACACCTTCGAGCGCCAGGGCGCGAACCTGAAGGTGGTCGCGAAAGGCGTGTCGGCCCACTCGTCCAAGCCGCAGGAAGGCGTGAACGCGGTCAGCATGCTGGCCGACGCGCTGGCGGTGCGCGACTGGCCGAACACGGTGGCCGGCGGCGTGGTGAACTACCTGAACGACCTGGTCGGCACCGGTTATCACGGCGAGAAGTTCGGCAAGATCGCCTACCGCGACAGCTTCATGGGCCCGATGACCTTCAAGCCGACCGTGATCCGCCAGCTGGACGAAGGCATCGAGGTCGCGATCAATGTGCGCCGGCCGCGCGGCAAGACGACCGAGCAGCTGACGTCCGAGATCGACGCCGCCCTGGCCGAGTGGCAGGCGCGCCGCCTGCCGCTGGCGAACGTCAGGGTCGGCGTGCGCGACCCCTGGATTCTCGAGAATGCGCCGCAGGTGCCGACCCTGCTGTCGACGTTCTCCTATTTCACCGGCATGAAGGACGCCAAACCGGTGGCGATCGGCGGCGGCACCAATTCGCGCCTGTTCCCGAACGCGGTCAGCTTCGGTCCATCGATGCCGGGCCAGAAGTACACCGGTCACTCGGAACACGAATTCATCACCACCAGGCAGCTGTTGCTGAACCTGCAGATGTACACGGCCGTCCTGGTCGATCTGGCCAGGTAAGCGCATCGAAGTCAATGGTTACGACTTGCTCTTGCGACTTGAAAAAATTGCCGATCGTCTAAATTATTGGCAAGTGAAAATTTGGTTGAATGCCGGGGATAGAATGTGAAGTCGTGCCCGACTTTCGACTCCGCGTATTTAATCGTTTGGCTTTAGTATCGAGTGGAAGCGGGTTTTCTCAACATCCCGGAACATCCCGAGTATCTGATACACATGAGCCAGACGATTTCGCAAGCGACCCTGGTCCAGTGCGAGAACGAACCGATCCACATCCCGGGCGCGATCCAGCCGTTCGGCATCCTGGTCAGTATCGACATTCCTTCACTGAAGATCACCAACGCCAGCGTCAACTGCGCCGAGGTCTTCGGCGTCAATGCCGCTGCGCTGGTCAACCGTTCGCTGGCCGAGCATCTGTCGGCCACCGCGCTGGCCTCGTTGCGGGCGTATATCAGCGCCGACGATCTGGTCGAAGCGGCGCCCCTGGTCATTCCCATTCTCGATCTGGCCACGCAATGCGAGCGGGAATGGGAGCTGACGGCCCACCTGCGGCATGGCGTGCTGATCCTCGAGTGCGAGGCCCTGGCGCCGCAGGAGGCGCTGTCCACCTCGCTGCAACGTTCGATCCGCAGCGCCGTTCACGTGGTGTTCGCCGCGAGCAGCCTGCTTGACCTGTGCCAGCGCACCGCCGAGCAGGTAAGGATGATCACCGGCTTCGACCGCGTGATGATCTACCGCTTCACCGAGGACTGGCATGGCGACGTCGTCGCCGAAGCCAGGTCCGAACAGGCGCAATCGTACCTGCACCATCATTTCCCGGCATCGGACATTCCGGCGCAGGCAAGGCGGATTTTCCTCGAAAACTGGCTGCGCATGATTCCGGATGTCGGCTATGCGCCGGTGCCGATTTACCCCGACCGGAATCCGGCCACGGGCGACGCCCTCGATCTTGGCCTGTCGGCGCTGCGCAGCGTGTCCCCGTTGCATGTCGAGTACCTGCGCAATATGGGCGTCGGCGCCACGCTCACGCTGCCGCTGATCGATGGCGGCAAGCTGTGGGGCCTGATCGCCTGCCATCATCCGACCCCCAACAAGCTGGGCTCCGACCGCCGCCTGGGCGCCAAGATGATCGCGCAGATCGTGTCGTCGCAGCTGGTGCTGAAGGAGTCGATGGAAGACCAGCGCTACCGGGGCGAGTTGAAACGGATACATGCGAAGCTGATCGCGCGTACCGAAGAAGAGGACGACCTCGTCCCGGGGCTGGTCAAACGCAGCCAGGACATGCTGGACCTGGCCGGCGGCGGCAGCGCCGCGATCTATTACAACGGCAGCTGGACCACGATCGGGCAGACGCCGGATGTCGGGCAGCTCGAACTGCTGGTCGAGTGGTTGTCGGCCGAGCATGCCGATGAGCAGATTTACGCGACCAATCAGTTGGGCAATTTCTTTCCGCAAGCCCGGCAATACAAGGACATCGCCAGCGGCCTGCTGGCAATGTCGATCCTGAAGGCCGACCAGAACTACATATTCTGGTTTCGTCCCGAAGTCATCACGACCGTGGTGTGGGCCGGCGCGCCCGATAAACGGGTGCAGGTCGAGGACGGCGTCGCCCGGCTGCATCCGCGTTTTTCCTTCGATTCGTGGAAGCAGGTGGTCGATGGCGTGGCCACGCCATGGAAACGTGCCGAGGTCGAGGCGGTGCTGGACTTCCGGGTCAGCGTGCTTGCCTATGGCCTGCGGCGCGCCTTCCGGCAGGAGCAGGCCGCCAGGGAGCTTGCCGAGCGCGCCAGCCTCGAGAAGGAAAGCTTGGTCCACATGGTGTCGCACGACATCCGCAACCCGCTGAGCGTGCTGAAGATGACCTTGCAGGTGATGCAGATGGACCAGGCGCTCACGCCGGCCATGCTGGCGCAACTGGTCGCGCGTGGCCTGCGTGCGACCGACTCGATCGAGCGGCTGGTGACGTCGGTCCTGGATTTCGCCAAGAAGGAGCACGCCGCCCTGGCGCCCGGCCTTCAGCTGGAAAACGTGAATGCGCTGATCCGCGAAGCGATCGACCTGGCGCTGCCGCTGGCGAGAAAAGCCGAGGTCGGCGTCTCCGCTGCGGTCGAGCCCGGCAAGCTCATGATTGCCTGCAAGCGGACGCGCGTCGAGCAGGTGCTGGGTAACCTGATCAGCAATGCGCTCAAGTTCACGCCGGCTGGAGGCCGCATCACCGTGGTCGCGCGCCGCAGCGACGGCGAGGTCGTCGTCTCGGTCGCGGACACGGGCATCGGCATCGCGCCAGCGCTGTTGCCGCGCATTTTCGATCGCTTCACGCAGGGGCGCGTCGGCTCGGAAAAGGGCGCCGGCCTGGGCCTGTCGATCGTCAAGGGGATCGTCGAACAGGAAGGCGGTCGCCTCTGGGTCGACAGCGCCGTCGGCGTCGGATCGACCTTCTATTTCACGCTTCCTCTGCGTCAGGAATAAACTGCCTGGTAGCAATATGCGCTGACATTGCACCTGCTGTGCGTGTCAGCGTTTTTCTTGGCGTTTGGTGTAATTACTTCTATTTGCGATGTAAGTATGCGCCTACAATATCTTGGTGAAGGAGAGCCAGCTCATGCACTGTCCCTTATGAATCCACGTCTTAGACTGAGCGCTGTCTCGCCCCTGTGACAGAGCGGTATTGTCGCCCGGAAAATGAGTTTGTACGCCTCTGAAAGTGTGGCGAAAACAGCATGTTAGGATCGGTTTCTCGTGCCGCGAGCGCGCCGATGCATTGGTATCCGGCGTGCGCGCTTGCGCCCGGACCGACCAATGCTTGATCGAACGCTTGATCGAACCTGAACTGTTGCCATGCATAGTAAAGAACTCAAGAAACCGGACGGACGTCACCTCACCCTGTACAGCAATGGGCCGATCCCTGACGGCATCGTCGCGCCCAGTCCGTTCCCGGATCCGCAGCATGCGAATCCACACCTGCGCTGGCATTCGCTGCGCGGCGAATGGGTGACCTACGCCGCCTTCCGCCAGAACCGCACCTACCAGCCGCCGCCGCAATACAATCCGCTGGCGCCGACCGTGGACCAGGAGCATCCCACCGAGATGCCGGCCGGCGACTACGAGATCGCCGTGTTCGACAACCGCTTTCCTTCGCTGGCGCTCGAGTCGCACGATCCGCCATTGGCGACGGTGCCGACCGCGCCTGCCAACGGCCATTGCGAGGTGGTGGTGTTCACGCAGGATCCGCATGCGGCGCTGGCCCACCTGCCGCTGTCGCGCATCGAGCTCTTGCTGCAGGTCTGGGGCGATCGCACCACCCGCATCGGCAGTCACCAGCACATCCATTACGTGCTGCCGTTCGAGAACCGCGGCGCCGAGGTCGGCGTGACCCTGCACCATCCGCACGGCCAGATCTATGCCTATCCCTTCGTGCCGGCGGTGCCGGCGCGCATGCTGGCGCAGGAGCGCGAATACTATCTGCAGCACGGCGCCAGCCTGCTGTGCGACATGGCGCGCGACGAGGCCGCCGACGGCCGGCGCGTGCTGTACCAGGACGAGTACGCGATCGCCTTCGTGCCGGCCTGCGCGCGCTATCCCTACGAAGTGTGGGTGATGCCGACCGCGCCGTGCAAGGATTTCGCCGCGCTCACGCCGCCGCAGCGCGAAGGACTGGCGCGCGCGCTCAAGACCGTGCTGCTCAAGTACGAGACCCTGTGGAACCGGCCTTTCCCCTACCTGATGGCCTGGTACCAGGCTCCGACCGACGGCGCCGAGCACCCGGAAACCCAGCTGCACGCCCAGTTCTATCCGCCTTACCGCACGCGCGACCGCCTGAAATACCTGGCCGGCACCGAGCTGGCGGCCGGCATGTTCGCGATGGACGTGCTGCCCGAAACCACGGCCTATGAATTGCAGCAGGTCGAAGTCAGCCTGGAGGACGCCGCATGACGGGGCTGGATATGCGGGCCACGGAGGTGGCCGACAAACTGGCGCTGCTGCGCGCGACACTGGTCCAGGAAGGGGCCGGCGCGGTGCGCCTGCGCGGCACCGACTGGTTCGCCTGGGTCACGGCCGGCGGCTCGAGCGCGGTGCTGCTGACCACCGGCGTCGGCGTCGCCGAAGTGCTCGTCACGCAGGACGACGCCTGCGTGCTGACCGACGAGATCGAGGGCGAGCGTCTGCGCGCCGAGGAAGTCCCGGGCGGCTTCACCTTCCACATCGAACCGTGGGCCGAGCCGGAGCTGCGCGAGCGCTTCGTCGCCAATGCGGCCCAGGGCCGCGCCGTCCTGTCCGACCGTCCCGTGGGCGAGGAACTTCCCTTGCCGCTGGCGCTGCGCCAACGCAAGCTGGTGCTGGGCGACGCCGAACAGGCGCGCTACCGCCTGCTGGGCCGCGAGGCCGCCGAGGCGATGACGGAAGTGCTGCACCGGGCCAGGCCCGACTGGACCGAGCAGCAGCTGGCCGGCGCCGGCGCCGAGGCGCTGTGGCGGCGCGGCATCCATCCGGCCCTGGTGCTGGCGGCCGGCGCGCGGCGCCTGCCCCTGTACCGCCACGCGACGCCGTCGCACGAGCTGCTCGGCGAGCGCGCCATGCTGGTGTTCTGCGCGCGCCGCCACGGCCTGTATGCGAACCTGACCCGCTTCGTGAGCTTCGGCGGCGCCGGCTCGGCGCCCGAGGCGCAGCGCGCGCTGATGGATGTCGAGGCCACCGGCCTGGCCGCCGTGGCGCCGGGTAAATCGCTGTCGAGCGTCTATCATGCGCTGGCCCAGGCCTACCACCATGCCGACGTCGAAGGCGCGATCCGCGAGCACCACCAGGGCGGCATCACCGGCTACCTGGCGCGCGAGATCGTGGCCACCGCCAGCACCGCGACCCAGCTCGAGGAAGGCATGGCCTTCGCCTTCAACCCCAGCTTCGGCGGCATGAAGATCGAAGACACCTTCCTGCTCGGCCCGCAGGGGCTCGAGAACCTGACGTGCGATCCGGGCTGGCCGGCGCTGGACGTCCATGGCCGCAAGCGGCCGCTCTGGCTGGAGGCGCAGGCATGACCTTGAACCCCGACACCTTCTTTGGCGGCGCGCCCGAAGTGAACGCCTCGGCCCCGGGCCGGGTCAACCTGCTGGGCGAGCACACCGACTACAACGACGGCTTCATGCTGCCGGTGGCGACGCCCCAGCGCACCATGGTGGCACTGAGCCGCAGCGGCGACGACCATTTCCACTTCTATTCGCCGAACCTCGATGCGACCGTGACCTTCGCCCGCGACGGCAGCGCGCCGCAGGGCTTCGGCAGCTATATCGAAGGCTGCATCCGGCTGGTGCAGGCGGAAGGAATCGAGGTGCCGCCGCTGCGCGTGTATGTCGAGACCGACCTGCCGGTCGGCTCGGGCCTGTCGTCCTCGGCCGCGCTCGAGGTGGCGATGCTGCGCGCCATGCGCGCGCTGCTGGAAATAGGACCCGATGCGCTGGACGACGTCAAGCTGGCGCGCATCGCCCAGCGCGCCGAGATCGAGTATGCGCGCGTGAATTGCGGGATCATGGACCAGATGGCGTCCAGCCTGGCCGACGAGAGCAATATGCTGTTCATCGACGCCCGCACGCTGGAGCATCGCCTGGTGCCGCTGCCGCCAGACACCGAGCTGATCGTGGTCGACTCGGGCGTGGCGCGCAAGCTCGCCGCCAGCAAGTACAACGAGCGCCGCGCCGAATGCGAGGAGGGCGCGAAAAAGCTCGGCGTGCAGGCGCTGCGCGACGTCGCCGACCCGGCCTCGGTGGAGAGCCTGCCGCCGCCGCTGCGCGAGCGGGCGCGCCACGTGGTGCAGGAAAACCTGCGCGTGCTCGAAGCGGCGCAAGGCGTGAGCGCCGAGCGCTTCGGCGAATTGATGAATGCATCGCATTTCAGCCTGCGCGACGACTACGAGGTCTCGATCCCGGAACTCGACGCGCTGTGCGAGGCCCTGCGCGCCGCCCCCGGCGTGCTGGGCGCGCGCCTGACCGGCGCCGGCTTCGGCGGCGCCTGCGTGGCGCTGTGCCGCAAGGGCCAGGCGCAGCAAGCCGCCGCCAGCGCGCTGGCGGCCTATAACCAAGATGGACGCCAAGGCCGGATCCTGGTGCCGGTGCCGACTGACAGAAAGGACCACGATGAACCAGTTTGAATATCCCCGTCCACAGCTGGTGCGCGACCAGTGGCAGAACCTGAACGGCAAGTGGCGGTTCTGCTTCGACGACGAGGGCAAGTACTTCATGCCGTCCGACGTCAAGGAGTGGACGCACGAGATCACCGTGCCGTTCGCGCCCGAGACCGAGATGAGCGGCATCCAGGACACCGGCTTCCACCGCGTGGTCTGGTATCAGCGCGACTTCGAACTCATGCCCAACGACGGGCGCACGATACTGCACTTCGGCGCGGTCGACTACAGCGCGAAGGTGTGGGTCAACGGCCAATTGGTGGCCGAGCACGAGGGCGGCCATACGCCGTTCTCGGCCGACATCACTTGCGCCATGCAGGCCGACGGCAAGCAGACGGTGACGGTGTGGGTCGAGGACGATCCGGCCGACCTGGCCAAGCCGCGCGGCAAGCAGGACTGGCTGCTCGACGCGCACTCGATCTGGTATCCGCGCACGACCGGCATCTGGCAGACCGTCTGGGTCGAGCAGGTGGCGCCGACCTATATCCAGAAGCTGCGCTGGACGCCGGTATTCGAGACCTACGAGATCGGCTGCGAAGTGTTCGCGACCGGCGACATCCAGCAGGAGCTGTTTGTCGAGGTCAAGATCTGGCACGGCGACCAGCTGCTGGCGGACGATTACTACAAGCTGCTGGCCGGCGAAGCGAACCGCAAGATCGCGCTGTCCGACCCCGGCATCGACGATTCGCGCAACGAGATCCTGTGGAGCCCGGAGCGGCCGACCCTGCTCGACGCCGAAGTGACCCTGCGCTGCGGCGACGTGGTGCTGGACCGCATCCGCTCGTACACGGCGCTGCGTTCGGTGTCGATCAACCGCGACCGCTTCATGCTCAACGGCCGCCCTTACCAGCTGCGCCTGGTGCTGGACCAGGGGTACTGGCCGGAATCGTTCATGACGGCGCCGTCGGACCAGCACCTGAAACGCGACGTCGAACTGGTCAAGCTGATGGGCTTCAACGGCGTGCGCAAGCACCAGAAGATCGAAGACCCGCGCTTTTTGTACTGGGCCGACAAGCTGGGCCTGCTGGTATGGGAAGAGATGCCCTCGGCCTACCGCTTCAGCCCGCGCGCGATCACGCGCATGGTCAAGGAATGGACCGAGGCGATCGAGCGCGACTACAGCCATCCCTGCATCATCGTGTGGGTGGCCTTCAACGAGTCGTGGGGCGTGCCCAACCTGACCCTGACCCAGGCCCATCGCAACGCGGTCGAAGCGCTGTACCACCTGACGCGTACGCTCGATTCGACCCGTCCGGTGATCGGCAACGACGGCTGGGAGGCGTCGGCCACCGACATCCTCGGCATCCACGACTACGACAGCGACCCGGAGAAAATCCTGGCGCGCTACGCCGTCACCGATCCGGTGCGCACCCTGTTCGACCAGCGGCGTCCCGGCGGGCGCATCCTGACCCTGGATGGCTTCCCGCACCGCGGCCAGCCGATCGTGCTGACGGAATTCGGCGGCATCGCCTACGATCCGAAGCAGACCCCGAATCCGGACGAGACCACCTGGGGCTATAGCCGCGCCCATACGGCGGAAAGCTATCTCAAGCAGTACCGGCGCCTGTTGCAGGTGGTGAATGAGACCTTCATGTTCAGCGGCTTCTGCTATACCCAGTTCGCCGACACCTTCCAGGAGGCCAATGGCTTGCTGAACGCCGACCGGACGCCCAAGCTGCCGCTGGAAGTCATCAGCAATGCGACGCGCAACATCCCGATGTTTCACCGCGAGGTGGAGGAGGGCAAGGACCCGGGCACGCCCTGAGCCCGGCAATCCCTCGTTTGCTTCTGTCACGGGCGGACGGCCGGTCCACCCGGCGGCGCGGGCCGGCTAGCGCTGGATGGCGCCACCCGTCACGTTGACACGGTCGCCGCTGCGGAAGTCGGGCGTGGCGCCGTGGGTGACCACCTGCGTGCTGCCGTCGTCCATGCGCACCGTGACGCGATAGGACTGGCTGCTGCCGGCGCTGCTGGTCGCTCCGGCCGCGCCGCTGCTGCCCATCGACGAATCGCCCTCGGTGATGCCGCTCGATGCCGGCAGGACCTCGATCGCCAGCACGGTGCTGTTGGGCGCCGCGCTGGCCGCGGCCGCGCCCGCGGTGGAGGCGCTGCCGCTGCCGTCGTCCTGCATGCTGGAGGTGCCGGAGCCGCTGGCGCCGGAGCTGCCCGAGCTGCCCGACGTGTCGGAGCTGCCCGAGACGCCGGCGCCGTCCTGGATGCTCTCGGTGGTCGTGCCGGTGCTGCCCGAGGTGCCCGAGGTGCCCGAGGTGCCGCTGGAGCCCGCGCCGTAGTCGCTGGTTCCGGTGCTGCCGCTGGCGCCGCTGGCGCCACTCGACGACGATCCGCTGGACGCTTCGCCACGCATGGCGGCGCACCCCGAAATGGCGAGCGCGACCGCCAGCAGGCCCGCCATGGCCACGCTCTGGTGTGTTTGCTTCATGATCAACTCCTCGTTTGGATGTTTAGTGGGGATGTGACGATGCCGCGCGCCACGAGGATAAGAGGCGGGAAGTGCGGCAGCGTTCCAGCTGACTTCCTTTGGAGGCCGGTTGGATCAAGCTGGAGGGTTCTTTGCGGAACCCGAACAGAGGATGATGGTCAGCGCCGACGCGCCGCCGGCGCCGGCCGCGGCGCGAGGCTGGCCAGCACCGCCAGCACGGTGGAGGCGAGGGTGGCGGCCGTGACGTCGACCAGCCAGTCGCGCACGTCGCCCGAGCGATACGGGAAGAAACTTTGTACCCATTCGTCGACCGCGCCCATCAGCGCGATGGCCAGCATCGCCTTCAGGGCGCGCTGCAGCGGCGTGCCGGTGGCGCCCAGGAACCACAAGGCGGCCAGGACGGCGTAGGTCATGCCATGCAGAACCACACCGGATGCATAGGCGCCGACCTCGGCGCGGGCGCCGGGGATCGAGCCCGCCACCAGGATGGCCAGCAGCCCGAGCAGGGCGAAGCCATGCAGGGCGCGGCGGACTGTGGGTGGGGGCTGCAGCAGGGACGACAGGGCGGGCATCGAGGCGAACGGGATAGGTGGATGCGTAGAGCGGCAACCATACCACGCTTGCAGCCAATTGCCCGCACGCTAATGCCAGATCAGATCGTCAGGGCCGGCGCGCCGTCGGCGTAATGGGCGTCGAAACAGCTTTCGCAATCGGCGCAGAACAGGTGGGCCATGCGCACGCTGCCCTGTCGCAGGACCAGCTTGAGGTGGGCTTGCTGGCACTTGGGGCAGACTTCGCGGACGCTGCCGAAGGTGAGCAGGTTGAGCGGCGTACTGTCGCTATCGAGCGTGTCGACGACGGTGCACGGATTGAGTTCGCTCAGGACGAGGTCGCCGTCTTCATGATGGCGGCGGCAAGTGTCGGGGGCGGCGCTGGCTGGTACACGTAGGTTCATAGGACGGGTTCCCTTGGACGTTTCGTTGTACGTGGTCTTCCGACCGGTGGCCGAATCGGAAGCGCGAACTTTATGATAGTCAAATCAGCGACGGCTTCAAGCGCTGTGACAATTTTTTTACTGCGAGTTGCGCCAGGGCAGAGAGTGAGACCGGTCTGCAACAGGTCAAGTTCCAGCCTGCGGGCGCCTAAAAAAATGCCCGCCGGTGGCGGGCACAACCCAAGATCGGGCCAAGAGATGCGAAATCGGTTGGTGTGTAGCACCCCGGGCGCTGCACACCTGCTGTCATCAGGCATATCGGTTGCGTGTATGACAGGTGATTCTTAGTATAGGGAGAGTTTGTGACGCGATTGTGACCAAGCGCAAAGTTCTGGCGGTATCAAATGACCGGCGGGCGCCGTCGTGTCATGCATGTGCCTTATACGTAGAACTACGTAGCAGCAGCCTTCCTGTCCGTTTCAGGCAAAAAAAAAGCCCGCTCTTGCGCGGGCTCAAAACTATTTTCTTGGAGGAGAATAGTGGAGACAGGTGTAATTATCGGGGTCGGCCATTCGGGTGTCCAATTGCGAGTTCGGATACCAGACATGCGTTAAAGTAATATCTGCCCCGTTTCGGTCATTGTCAGTCGCGTACCGGCACCGTGTAGTTCAGCGCCATGCGGCCGCCGTCGGCGTACAGCGTCTGGCCGGTCATGTACGAGGCGTCGTCGCTGGCCAGGAAGGCGGCGATCGAGGCGACTTCTTCCGGCTCGCCGCAGCGGCCCAGCGGCGTGCGCGACAGGATGGTGTGGCGGGCCTCGGGGCTGCCCAGCACGGCCTGCCTGGCCAGTTCGGTCAGGATGGTGCCCGGGCCGATCGCATTGACGCGGATGCCATATTGGGCCAGGGCGATCGACGCCACCCGGGTCAACTGGTTGACGCCGCCTTTCGACACCACATAGGGCACCTGGTTCGGGATGGTCAGCTCGGCGTTCACACTCGACATATTGATGATGCAGCCGCCTTCGCCCCGTTTCACCATGTCGCGCGCCGCCGCCTGGCTGCACAGGAACATCGATTTCAGGTTGACGCGCAGCACGCGGTCGAAATCGTCTTCTTCCAGGTCGAGGAAGTCGGCCGCGTGGGTCACGCCCGCGTTGTTGACCAGGATGTCGATGCGCCCGAACGCGTCGAGCGTGGCCTGGACCATCGCATCGACCTCTTTCTTGACGCCGACGTCGGCGTGGAAGAACCGGGCGGCTTCGCCCAGGCTGGCGGCGGCCTGCTCGACTTCCGGCTTGAGGTCGACGAGCATCACGCGCGCGCCTTCGCGCACCAGGCGCTGAGCGCAGGCCAGGCCGATGCCCTGGCTGGCGCCGGTGACGATGGCAATCTTCTGATGGAGTTTCATGGCGGGCTTTCGTAGAGAGGCAAAGGCCGCCATTCTAACCACTCGGCGTGGCTACCCGCCATGCATGATCTTCGCTGCGCGTGTAAGTTTTCCACGCACGGCACGACTACACGGGTATCTCCACCACAACGAGAATAAAAATGACCCGCAAGCATCTCGCCCTCGCCTGGACCCTGTTCCTGGCGATGCTGCTGTATTCCGGCATGGCCGCCGCGCTGGAACCGTGCCACCTGCCGCACTTCCCCGAGCGGGTCGAGTGCGGCACGCTGCAGGTGCCGGAAGACCGCGCCAAGCCGGCCGGCCGCAGCATCACGATTCACTTCGCCCGCCTCAAGGCCACCGCGAAACCGCCGGCGTCCGACCCGCTGCTGGTGCTGGCCGGCGGTCCGGGCCAGGCCGCCATGGATTACGGGCCGCTCCTGGCCAGCGCCTTCCGTGAAGCGAGGAAGCGCCGCGACATCCTGCTGGTCGACCAGCGCGGCACCGGCAGGTCAACCCCGCTGCGCTGCCCGATGCCCGAGGAGGCGATCGCGCGAGGCGACACGGCTGCCGTCCAGGCCAGCCTGCGCGCCTGCCTGGCAGGACTCGACGCCGACCCGCGCCACTTCCATACCG
Organism: Massilia sp. UYP32; assembly: GCF_050434365.1. Classification (NCBI taxonomy): domain Bacteria; kingdom Pseudomonadati; phylum Pseudomonadota; class Betaproteobacteria; order Burkholderiales; family Oxalobacteraceae; genus Massilia; species Massilia sp. UYP32. Next base: position 70,739 of record NZ_JBNDIK010000016.1, on the reverse strand, counting down.
AAGCCGCGCTGGCCGATTTCGAGGACTTGCGGCGCGCGCTCGGCTACCGCCAGTTCAGCCTGTGGGGCGGTTCGTACGGCACCCGCACCGCGCTGCTGTATGCGCGGCGCTACCCCGGCAGCGTGCGCGGCATGGTGCTCGATTCGGTGGCGCCGCCCAATGCCCGCATCCTGCTGTCGTCGCGTCACGCCCAGGCTGCGCTCGAGCGCCTGCTGGCCGACTGCGCCGCCGACCAGGGCTGCGCCCGGGCCTTCCCGAACCTGGCGCGCGAGCTCGACGCCGTGCTGGCGCTGCCGGCCCTCGGCCAGCACCAGGCCGAGGCGGTGCCGCAACTGCTGCGCGGCGCCATGTACAGCGCCCAGCATGCCAGCGTGCTGCCGTTCGCCATCCACGCCGCCGCCAATGGCCGGCCGCAGCCGCTGCTCGCCCTGTACGACGCCCTGGCCGGCTGGAGCCTGGAAGGCATGACCTTCGGCCAGACCTTGTCGGTGCTGTGCGCCGAAGAAGCGCCATTCCTCGACGCCGCCGCCATGCGCCGGGACGCCGCCGGCAGCCGCTTCGGCGAAGCCTATGCCAGGGGCTGGCGCGACTGGTGCGCGGTGTGGCCGGCCGCGCGGCCAGATGCCGCACTGACGCGCGCCGTGGTGTCCGACGTTCCGACCCTGCTGCTGGCGGGCGGCCTCGATCCGGTCACGCCGCCGGAAAATGCCCACCTGGCGGCGCGCACCCTGCGCCACAGCCGGGTGCTGGTGGCCGCCGGCGCCGGCCATACGTTCAGCGGCGCCGGTTGCGCGCCGCGCCTGATCGCCGCCTTCCTCGAGCACGCCGATCCTGCCGCCGTGGATGGCGCCTGCCTGGCGGCGATTCGCCGGCCACCATTCGTGCTGGCCGACGGCCAGCCCACCCTGTGAGGAGCGCGCCATGATCGTCGTGAACCATATCGGCAAGCGTTTCAAGACCTTGCAGGCCCTGGACGAGGTCAGCTTCACGGCCCGCCCCGGCGCCATCACCGCGCTGCTGGGGCCGAATGGCGCCGGCAAGTCGACCTGCCTGCGCATCCTGTATGGCTTGCTGGCGCCGGACAGCGGCATGGTCGCCATCGACGGCATCGACGTGACGCGCGCGCCGCTCGCCGCGCGGCGCCGGCTCGGCATCGTCACCGACGAATTCGGGCTCTATGAACGGCTCACGCCGCGCGACCACCTGCGCTACTTCGGCCGCCTGCACGGCATGCGCGGCGCCATGCTGGAGCGCGCCATCGAGCGCGTCGTCCGGGAGGTGGGGCTGGAGGCCGAGGCCGGGCGCCCGACCAGGGGATTTTCGGCCGGCCAGCGCATCAAGGTGGCGCTGGCGCGCGCCTTGCTGCATGATCCTGCCGTGCTGGTGCTGGACGAGCCCACGCGCGGCCTGGACGTGATGAGCACGCGCGCCGTGCGCGAGGCCCTGATGCGGGCGCGCGTGCGTGGCGCGGCGGTGCTGCTGTCGACCCACGTGATGCAGGAGGCGGCCCAGCTGTGCGACCAGGTGGTGGTGCTGGCCGCGGGCCGGGTGCGCTTCGCGGGGACGACGCCGGCGCTGCTGGCGCAGACCGGCGGGAGCAGCCTGGAACAGGCATTTGTCGACGTGATCGGCAGCGATGAGGGGATGGCGGCATGAGACGTGAAAAATTCGTGGAGAACCTGTGGATCGTGGTCTCGAAAGAAGTGATGGACGCCGTGCGCGACCGCCGCTCGATGGTGGCCGGCCTGCTGTTCGCGCTGCTCGGTCCTTTCGTGCTGGCGGGCGTGCTCAAGGCGCTGATCGCGTCCGAGCTTGACGCCGGCACGCGGCTGCTGCACCTGGTCGGCGCGGCGCATGCGCCGGGGCTCGTGCGGCACCTGGAGGCCGCGGGCGTCACGCTGCGCGCAAGCGCCGGGAAGCCGCAGGGCCTGCTGGCGGCTTCGCCCGGCGCGGTGGTGCTCGAAGTGCCGGCGCAGGCGCCGCGCGAACTGGCGCAGGGGAGCGCGGCCACGCTGGCCCTGTGGGCCGACATGTCCGACGACGACGCCAGGCGCCAGGCCCAGCGCGTGCAGGCGCTGGTGGCCGGCTATGGCGCGCAGCTGTCCGGCCAGCGCCTGCTGGGCGCCGGCGTGGCGCCCGGCCATGCCAATGCCTTGCACCTGCAGCTGCGCGACATGGGCGGCCAGGGCGGTCGGGCGGCGCTGGTGCTGGGCGTATTGCCGCTGTTCTGGCTGCTCGGCCTGGTCGTCGGCGGCTCGCACGTGGCGTTGGACGCCACCGGCGGCGAGCGTGAGCGGCGCTCCCTCGAGGCTTTGCTGGCGCAGCCGGTGGCGCCCGGCACGCTCTTCATCGGCAAATGGCTGACCGCCTCGCTGTTCGGCTACGCCAGCTGCGCCGCCGCGCTGCTGCTGTCGGCGCAGGCGCTCGCACGCCTGCCGCTGCACGAACTGGGCATCGCCTTCGCGCCCGACGCGGCGATGCTCGTGCAGATGCTGATCATCCTGCTGCCGCTGGCGCTGCTGGTGGGCGCCCTGCAATGCGTGGTGGCGCTGCATGCCCGCACCCACAAGGAAGGGCAGATCTATCTCAACCTGCTGCAACTGGCGCCGATGCTGCTGATGATGGAGAAGCTCGGCCCCACGTCGCCGTCCGCCGCCCACCTGCTGCCGATGTTCAGCCAGCACGCCCAACTGAGCGCGCTGCTCTCCGGCCAGGCCGTGGCGCCACAGCTGCTGGCCCTGTCGGCCGCCGGCTGCCTGGGCGGCGCCGCGCTGCTGATCGCCTTCGGCAGCCGGCGCCTGGGCAGCGAGCGTTTCGTGTTCGGGCTGTGATGGCGCCAGGCGACAGGACGCAGTTCGACAGCGTGATGGCCGAGCACGGCGGCATGCTGGTGCGCTTCGCCGCCAGCTTCGAGCGCAACCGCCATGCGCGCGAAGACCTGGTGCAGGACATCATGCTCGCCGTGTGGCAGGCCTTGCCGGCCTTTCGCGGAGAATCCAGTCTCAAGACCTATGTGATCGGCGTGGCGCACCGGCGCTGCGCCAGCCACGTGATGCGCGCGGTGGCGCAGCCGCAGCACGAGGAACTCGATGAGGAATGGGCCGACGAACAACCGGGGCCGGAAACCCTGGCGCGCCTGAACCAGCAGCAGCAACGCCTGCTGGCGGCATTGCGCCAGCTGCCGGTCGGGCAACGCCAGCTGGTGCTGCTGGCGCTGGAGGGAATGCGCTATGAAGAGATCGCGCAGCTGCTCGGCATCTCGGTCAATAACGTCGGCGTGCGGCTCAATCGCGCCAAGGCTGCGCTCAAGGAAAGGCTGGAGGAACGATGAACGATGCGGATGAATGGGCGAGGTTGCAGGATGCCTGGGGCGCGGATGCGCCGGCTGCTCCACCGATGCCGGACGTGACGGCGATGATCGCGCGCGCGCGCCGCGAGCGTCGTTTGATCATGTGGACGATCGTGGGCGAGTGGGCTCTTGCGGCGGTGGCTGCCGGCATGCTGGTCGCCCGCTGGCCCCTGCCGGCTACCGAGGGCATCCTGTTGCTGTGGACGCTGTTCTATGTGCTGGTGATGTGCGTCGTCATGGTCAGCTATACCTGGACCCGCCTCCAGGCCTTGCAGGAGCCAAGCGGCGCCAGCCTGCGCGACTGGCTGGATCTGCGGCGCCGCCGCGCGCTGCTCGGGTTGCGGCTGGCGAGACTGACGCGCTGGACCACCATCGCCCTGCTGCCGGCGCCGGTGGTCTCCCTGATCACGGCGCGCGACGCCTGGAATGCGGCCTGGTCTTCGGTGGCGGTGACCCTGGTGCTGGCCGGCGGCTGGATCTGGGCGCGCCGCAAGACGCGCCGGATGACGGCCGAAATCGCCGACGTCGACGCGCTGGCGCGCGAATGGCTGGACGAGCCGCCTACAATATGACCGGCCGGTCCGGCAGCTCGTTCGGCCGCTCGCCGCTGGCCGGGAAGTGCTGGCGCAGCAGGTCGTTGACCTGGTTGACCGCGGCCAGGGTCGCATCATGGAAGCTGCCCTGCCTGAAACCTTCGGTCATGGTGCGGCACACGGCCTGCCAGGTGGCGGCGTCGATCTTGCGGTCGATGCCGCGGTCGGCCACGATGTCGACCTTGTGCTCGGCCAGGTTCACGTAGATCAGCACGCCGCAATTGTCTTCGGTGTCCCACACGCCGTAGTCGGCGAACAGGGCGATCGCGCGCTGGCGGTTGGTGACGCCTTCCCAGGCCGCCTCGAACGGCAGCGATTTTTCGACGATCAGGCGCACCTCGCCGCGGTGGGCGCGTTCGCCCTGGTCGATCGCCTCGGCGATCGCGTCCAGGGTCGCGTCGGGGAAAGCCTGTTTCGCCTTGCTGGCGCTGCTCTTCCAGTGGCGCCAGGCGCGGCGCATCTTGTGTGTCATCGATCCCATTACCAGTCTCCCGAGGCGCCGCCGCCGTCGAAGCTGCCGCCGCCGCCCGAAAATCCGCCGCCGCCGAAGCCACCGCCGCCGCCGCCGAAGCCGCCGCCGCCACCGCGGCTCATATTGCCGATGATGTTGCCGAGGACGAAGCCGGTGGTGGCGCTGCCCCAGTGCGACTGGCCGCGGCGGGTGGCGATGGTGCGGCCGCGGCGCGGCCGGAACACCGAGCGCAGCATGGAGGCGCCGATGATGATCAGGAAGATCGCCCACAAGGGGAAACCGCCGTCGCCCGCCGCCTGGCGCTGCGGTTGCTGCGGCGGTGGGGCGGGGAAGGCTTCCTGGTTAAGCAGGGTGGCGATGGCGCCGACGCCGGCGACCAGCCCCTCGTAATAGTGTTGTTGCCGGAAGTGTGGCGCGATCACGTCCTGCAGGATGCGCTTGGATTGGGCGTCGGTCAGCACGCCCTGCACGCCGCGCCCGGCCTCGATGCGCAGGCGCCGCAGCGCCGATGGATTATCGCGCGCCACCAGCAGCAGCACGCCGTCGTCGACGCCCTTGCGGCCCAGCTTCCAGGCGTCGGTGACGCGGATGCTGTACTGCTCGATCGCCTCGGGCTCGGTCGACTTCACCAGCAGCACGGCGATCTGGCTGCCGGTCTTGGCTTCGTAGTCGGCCAGCACCGCTTCCAGGCGCTGGCGCTGGGCGGCGTCGAGCATGCCGGCCTGGTCGGTGACGCGCGTGGTCAGCGTCGGCACCGGCTGCAGCTGCGCGAAGGCCGGCGCGGTGGCAACCAGCGCGAGCAGCAGGATGCAGAAGAATCGTGAGAGCGCAGCCATCCGCGCTTACTTGCCGAAGTCGACCGTCGGCGCGGTCGAAATCGCCTTCTCGTTCTCGACGGTGAACGACGGTTTGGTGTCATAGCCGAACACCATCGCCGTCAAGTTCTTGGGGAACTGACGCACGGTCACGTTGTAATCCTGGACCGAGGCGATATAGCGCTGGCGCGCCACCGTGATGCGGTTTTCGGTGCCTTCCAGTTGCGACTGCAGGTCGCGGAAGCTCGTGTCGGCCTTCAGGTCGGGGTATTTTTCCGAGACCATCATCAGGCGCGACAGCGCGCCCGACAGCTCGCCCTGCACCTGCTGGAACTTCTGGAAGGCTTCCGGGTTGTTCAGCACCTCGGGCGTGATCTGGAAGCTGGTGGCCTGGGCGCGGGCGCGGGTCACCGCTTCGAGCGTGGCGCTTTCATGCGAGGCGTAGCCCTTGACGGTGTTGACCAGGTTCGGGATCAGGTCGGCGCGGCGCTGGTACTGGTTCACCACTTCGCTCCATGCCGCCTTGGTGGCCTCGTCCTTGGTCTGGAACTCGTTGTAGCCGCAGCCGGACAGCAGGGCGCCGGCCAGGACGGCGCCGCCGAGGAGACGGGTCCAACGGAAGAAGAAGGAATGGGTCATGATGTTGTTCGTGTGGTCAAGTTGTCGAATGATCAAAATATACCTGAAATAGCCACGGTTTGGCGTCCGGGCGGGCGCCGATTAGCGGCGATGGACCGCCGGCGGGTACAATAATGGGTTTGCATTTACAAAGATACAAGGGGCTAGAGGTGAATTTCATCAACAAACTTTCCGCCGCATGGGCCCGCAACGATTCGCTGCTGTGCGTCGGCCTCGACCCGGACCTGGCGCGCCTGCCTGCCCACTTGCAGGGCCAGCCGGACGCCATCGTCCAGTTCTGCAAGGCCATCATCGACGCGACCGCCGACCTGGCCTGCGCCTTCAAGCCGCAGATCGCCTATTTCGCCGCCCTCGGCGCCGAAGACCAGCTGGAACAAATCTGCGCCTACCTGCGCGCCACCTACCCGCACATCCCGCTGGTGCTGGACGCCAAGCGCGGCGACATCGGCGCCACCGCCCACCAGTACGCGCGCGAAGCGTTCGAGCGCTATGGCGCCGACGCGGTGACGGTCAGCCCCTACATGGGCTTCGACTCGGTCGAGCCCTATATGGAATGGCCGGACCGCGGCGTGATCGTGCTGTGCCGCACCTCGAACGCGGGCGGCTCCGACCTGCAGTTCCTGGACGTGGCGGGGCGTCCGTTGTACCAGCACGTGGCCCAACTGGTCGCCGACAAATGGAACCGCAACGGCCAGTGCGCGCTGGTGGTGGGCGCGACCTTCCCGGACGAGATCGCGCAGGTGCGCAAGCTGGTGGGCGACATGCCGCTCTTGATCCCGGGCGTGGGCGCCCAGGGCGGCGACGTCGAGGCGACTGTCAAGGCCGGCCGCACGGCGGCGGGCGCGGGCATGATGATCAATTCGTCGCGCGCGATCCTGTATGCGACGCCGCAGGAGGGCGAGGATTTCGCCCAAGCGGCGCGGCGCGTGGCGCGCGAGACGCGCGATGCGATCAACGCATATCGCCACGCTTGATCCCGGGTCGTGGACGCCTCCGCCGTCCACGACACGTTCAATATCGGTCGGGAGCGATCGACTCGGCGTAATCGTACAAGGCGCCGAGGATTTCCTCCGCGCGCTCGTCCGCCGTCTCCGACAAGGCATCGATCTCGGTAAACAGCTGGTCCACCGTACGCGCCCCATGCGCACCCTCGAACAGCCGCGCCGCCCGGTGCGCTTCCCACAGCTGCATCTCGTCTTCCGAAAGCGTGTGCGGGAAGTTGCGCGCGCGGTAGCGGAACAATAGTTCGTTGAGGCGCTCGTCCTCGAAGCTGACGCGCCGCGCCAGCGCCTCGGGCTTCTGCATGCGCAGGGACTCGAGCTGGCGGCGATCGTCGCGGCTGACGAAGCCGCCGTACAGGTCTTCGTCGACGTCCACCGTCTCGCCCGCGCCGGGCTTGGCCAGCACCTGGGCCCAGATCGCCCGCATGTCCGGCCCGCCGGCCGCCAGCGCGGCGTGCGCGCGACCGCGCTCCAGGTCGATGTCCCAGCGCGTGGCCAGGTCGGCCCGCAGCGTCTTGAGGTTACCGACCAGCATCGGCGATTTATTCAGGTGCACGCTCTTGATCGGCAGCCGGGTCACGCCTTCGGGCAAGTCGCCGGCGCGCGTAAACATGCGGGTGCGGATGGTGTCGGCGTCGAGCGCGAACAGTTCGGACGGGTCGTGGCGGCAATCCCAGACCAGCACCTCGTTCTTGTTGGTCGGATGCTGGGCCAGCGGATAGACCAGGCCCAGGCAGCCGTATTCGACCGGGAACATGCCGGACACGTGCAGGAAAGGCTGGCGCTGGCCCGGATCGAGGTGCAGGCCGATCTCGGTCGCGACCCGGTCCTTGCGGCGCAGCTCGAGGCAGAAGTCGAACAGGCGCGGTTGCCTGTCGCGGATCAGGCGCGCCAGCGCGATGGTGGCGCGCACGTCGGACAGCGCATCGTGCGCCGCCTCGTGGGCCAGCCCGTTGGCGGCGCTCAGGTGTTCCAGCTTGAAGCTCGGCTTGCCGTCTTCGCGGGTCGGCCATTCGATGCCTTCCGGGCGCAGCGCGTACACCATGCGCACCACGTCGAGCAGGTCCCAGCGGCCGCAGTTGTGCTGCCACTCGCGCGCATACGGATCGATCAGGTTGCGCCAGAACAGGAAGCGGGTGACCTCGTCGTCGAAGCGGATCGTGTTGTAGCCGACGCCGATCGTGCCCGGCTCGCTGAAGGCGGCTTCGATGCGGCGCGCGAATTCGTGTTCGGGCACGCCGCGTTCGAGGCAGTGCTGCGGGGTGATGCCGGTGATCAGGCAGGATTGCGGGTCGGGCAGGAAGTCGTTGGCCGGCTGGCAGTACAGCATGACCGGCTCGCCGATCTCGTTGAGGTCGGCGTCGGTGCGGATCGCGGCGAACTGGGCCGGGCGGTCGCGGCGCGGCACTGCGCCGAAGGTTTCATAGTCGTGCCAGAGGAAGGTATGCGTGCTCATGTGTTGTTGTTGTGTGTGCTGCTTCACAGCGTCAACCAGCATGGTGGCACATCCGCGCCGATCAGTCACGGCCGGCGGCAAGCGACCTCAAGCGCAGACGCGGTCGCGTCCCGCCTCCTTGGCGCGGTACAGGGCGGCGTCGGCCGCCGCCATCAGGCTGCGCTCGTCGTCGCCGGGCGCCAGGCTGGCCACGCCGAAGGAGGCGGTCAGGTGCGGCAGCGGCAGGCGCATGTCGGGGAACACGACGGCCAGGCGCAGGCGCCGGCACAGGCGTTCGGCCACCCCGGCGGCCAGTTCCGGCGTGGTGTCGGGCAGTACGGCCAGCATCTCTTCGCCGCCATAGCGCACCGCGAAGTCGGACGGGCGCAGCGCGCCGCGGATCACGTTCGCCGCCGCGGCCAGCGCGGCGTCGCCGGCGATGTGGCCGTGGGTGTCGTTGAAGCGCTTGAAGTGGTCGAGGTCGATCATCACCAGCGACAGCGCCTTGCCGTCGGTGGCCGCGCGCGCGGCCAGCTTGGGCAGCATCTCGCCCAGCCAGGCGCGGTTGTACAGGCCCGTGAGCGGGTCGTTGAGCGAGAGCTGGCGGTAGAATTCGCCCAGCTTCTGGCGCCGGCGCAGCAGGGCGTTGGTGGCGCGGATGCGGAAGGACAGCAGGCGCAGCAGGTTACGCGCCAGCACGCTGGAGCGTTCGATCAGGGTCCACACCATGTCGGACTCGATCACCAGGAGTTCGGTGTCCTCGAGCGCCGTCATCGCCGCCAGGTTCGCCGCGTCGTCCAGCACCGCCTGTTCGCCGACGCTCTCGCCCGGGAGGATGCGGCTGGTGTTGCCTTCGTCGCCGGCATGGGCGTCGGGTGCGATCTCGAGCACGCCCGACAGGACGATGTACAGGCGCGCCTGGCCGCCATCGTCGATGCGGCGGCCGCGCGCCATGCGCACGACGGCGCAGCCGGCCACCATCGCGGCGATGGCCGGGTCGGTCTCGTCGCGAAACAGGTGCAGGTCGCGCAGCGTACGGGAAGCACCGAAGGTGCCGATGTGTTCCAAGTGGGGCCTCGAGCGAATCGCGTAAGGTTGAGTCCTTACAGCGGTGAAATGATAGCCTATCGGACCTGGAATGCGTATTCGGCGCGGCTTAAACAACAATGGTGAAACATCGCATGACGACTTCTGACAATCTCCTCGTCGACGCGCTGGGCCGTCGGCATGCCGTGGCCGCGGACGCCCGCATCGTGTCGCTGGTGCCGTCGATCACCGAGCTGCTGTGCGACCTCGGCCTGGCGCCGCGGCTGGTCGGCCGCACCGGTTTCTGCATTCACCCGAAGGCGGCGGTGGCGGACATCCCCAAGGTCGGCGGCACCAAGGACGTCAACCTCGAGAAGATCCGCAAGCTGGCGCCGACCCACGTCGTGGTCAACATCGACGAGAACGAAAAGCCGACCGTCGACGCGCTGGCGCAGTTCGTGCCGCACGTGGTGGTCACCCATCCCCTGGTCCCGCACGACAACCTGGCGCTGGCGCGGCTGATGGGCGGCATCTTCGGCGCCCCGGAACAAGCCGGGGCATGGTGCGGGGCCTTCGAGGAAGAACTGGCGCGGCTGCGCGCCTTGCCGGCCGGCCCGGCGCGCACAGTCCTGTACTGCATCTGGCAAGACCCGTGGATGAGCGTGTCGAAAGACACGTATATCGCCGCCATGCTGGCCGAACTGGGCTGGCGGGTGCCCGCGCTGGGAGCGGCGCGCTATCCCCGTTTCGACTGGTCCGAAGCCCTGGTGGACGGGCTCGACGCCGTGCTGCTGTCGACCGAACCCTACCGCTTCACGGAGGCGCACGCGGACGCGCTGGAAAAACAGATCGGGATTCCGGTGCTGCTCGTCGATGGCGAGATGATGTCGTGGTACGGCAGCCGCGCGCTGGCGGGCTTGCGCTATCTGCGCGAAGTGAAGGCGATGCTGGAGGGGAGCGCTGTGTAGGCTGAAGGCAGGCCCGGACGGGCCTGCGCTTCATTGGGTCACGATCACATGTCCGTCAAGTGCTTGTCGGCGGTTGGATCTTCGGTGTGCGTGATCGAGGCGGCGCGCTGCTTGTCCTGCAGGCGGCCGATCGCGCTGTCGAGGGCGCGCGCCAGCTTGCCGCCGGCGTTGTTGATGGCCTGGTGCAGGTCGGTGGCGTGCTCGTGGATGACGATCGGCGCGATGCCCGCCAGGCGTGCTTCCAGCATGCAGGAATTGCCGCCGTCCGCTTTCTTCTCCTTGTTCTCATTGCTCAGGTGAACGTCAACACGGTTGACCTGGTCGCCGAAACGACCGATGGAGGAGCGCACGACTTCCTGGACGTGCTCGTCCAGGCCCTGATGCTTGTTGATGGTGTTATCGGTATTTACATTGATCTGCATGGATGGCTCCTGTAGTCATTACGGCTTCATCTTACACCTCCCGCGATTTTCGCCGCGCCCGCTCGCGTTATCTTCTTGATAAGCCATTTTTATATCTTAGTTGCATTATTTCCACATCGCAATTTAGTGCTCGTGTTGTAGGACTTGTCCTACTAGAATCCAACACGTATTTGCAAATCTATCGAATTCTTGCAGCGGACGATCCCATTCAGGTTGGGCGCGGACGTGGCGGCAGCATTTTTTAACATCGATAAAAATGCGCAAGCACCGATAAGCAACCTGGCTGGCGCACCTTCACAGAACGGAGAGTATGATGCAGTTGAAGCAACTTAAAATCGGCCAGCGCCTCGCGCTCGGATTCGGCCTGGTCCTGGCCTTGCTGGTCGTGGTCCTGGGAACCGGCATCCAGAAACTGCAAGCCATGGACGCGCTGCTGGTCAGGATCGTCGAGGGCAACAACGTCCGCATCGAGGCGGCCAGCAATATGCGCGACAGCCTGCGCCGGATCTCGATCGCGGTACGCGACATGACGATCGTTTCGGACGAGGCGCAGATGCAGGAGCTGGCGCGGACCATCGGCGTCGCCCGGGAAGCCTACGACAAGGCGGAAAGCACGCTCGCCGGACTGCTCATCAGCGAAGAGGGCACGACTCTCCACGCGAACATCGTCGCCGCGCGCAAGGCCGCGCTGCCGCTGGTGGCCCAGGGCGAGGTATTTGCCCGCGCCAACGATCTGGAGGGCGGCCGTGAATTCCTGAGCGCGAAGATGGCGCCGGCGATGCGCGCGTGGACCGCGGCGATCGACGAGATGGTCGTCCTGCAGGCGACCCGCAATGCCGCAGACCAGGCGCGCGGCCGTGAAGCCTATTCGCAGGCCATGGCCCTGATGCTGGGCGTGGGCGTCGTGTCCCTCCTGGCCGCGGTGCTGATCGCCTGGCTGATCACGCGCTCGATCGTCAAGCCGCTGAACCAGGCGGTGGAAGTGGCGCGCACCGTCGCCGCCGGTGACCTGAGCAGCGAGATCGAGGTCACCTCGACCGACGAGACGGGCCAGCTCCTGCGCGCGCTGAAAGAGATGAACACGAACCTGCGCGACATCGTCAGCCAGGTGCGCAGCGGCACCGACACCATCGCCACCGCTTCGGACGAGATCGCGGTGGGCAACCTCGACCTGTCGAGCCGCACCGAGCAGCAGGCCAGCTCGCTGGAAGAAACCGCCTCGTCGATGGAAGAACTGACCTCGACCGTCAAGCAGAACGCCGAACACGCCCGCCAGGCCAACGGCCTGGCGCGCTCGGCCTCCGACGTCGCCACCCGCGGCGGCGTCGTGGTATCCAGCGTGGTCGACACCATGGGCGCCATCCATGCGTCGGCCAGCAAGATCGTCGACATCATCTCGGTGATCGACGGCATCGCCTTCCAGACCAACATCCTGGCGCTGAACGCGGCGGTCGAAGCGGCGCGCGCCGGCGAGCAGGGCCGCGGCTTCGCCGTGGTGGCAAGCGAGGTGCGCAACCTGGCCCAGCGTTCGGCCAGCGCGGCCAAGGAAATCAAGACGCTGATCGACGACTCGGTGACCAAGGTCGACGAAGGCAGCCGCCTGGTGACCCAGGCCGGCGCCACCATGGACGAGATCGTGGTGAGCGTCAAGCGCGTCACCGACATCATGGGCGAGATCACGGTCGCCAGCCACGAGCAGGAAAACGGCATCGAGCAGATCAACCAGGCGGTCAGCGAGATGGATGCGGTGACCCAGCAGAACGCGGCCCTGGTCGAGGAAGCGGCGGCCGCCGCCCAGTCGCTGAAGGAGCAATCGGCGCGCCTGGCCGAGACGGTCAGCGTGTTCAAGCTGGACACTGGCCTGCGCACCGCCGGAGCGGCCCGTCCGGCGTCGGCGGCATCGGCAACGCGCCAGCGCGCGCTGGCGGTGGCCTGAAGTCAGCTCCCGCGCTCTTTTTCGTGGTGCGGGAAGCGGTCCATCCTGGACAACACCGGGAACAGCACCGCCCACAGCCCGGTGACCACCAGCGTGGCCACGCCGCCGAGCAGGATGGCGCGGGTGAGGCCCAGCCAGCCGGCGGTGACGCCGGATTCGAATTCTCCCAGCTCGTTCGAGGCGCCGATGAACACCGAGTTCACGGCGCTGACCCGGCCGCGGATCTCGTCCGGGGTCTCGTACTGCACCAGCAGGTGGCGGATGTAGACGCTGACCATGTCGCCCACGCCGAGCAGGAACAGGGCGGCCAGGGCGACCGGGAAACTGTCGGTCAGGCCGAGCAGGATCACGCAGACGCCGTACAGCGCGACGCCGCCGAACATCCAGGCCCCGACCCGGCGCGTGATCGGGAACATCGCGAGCGTGATCGAACACAGGGCGGCGCCGACGCCGGGCGCGGTGCGCAGGAAGCCGAGGCCGGTGGGCCCGGCGCCGAGGATGTCGTGGGCATAGGCCGGCAGCAGGGCGGTGGCGCCGCCGAACAGCACCGCGAACAGGTCGAGCGAGATGGCGCCCAGCACGATCGGACGCGAGCGCACGAAGCGCAGACCCTCGAGCAGGGTGTGCCAGCTGACCGGCGCCTTGTTGATGATCTGCTGGATGCTGCGCGTGTTCGTCATCAGGAGCACCGCCAGCGCCAGCAGGCTGGCCGACGTCATGTGCACGACCTGCGCGCCGAACACGTACAGCAGGCCGCCGACGATCGGTCCCAGGATCACGGCCACGTGCATGGTCGAGGAGCCGAGCGCCACCGCCTGGCTGAATTCGCGGTCGGGCACCAGGTTCTTGAGCACCGCCTGCGAGGCCGGCATCATGAAGGCGCGCGCGCTGCCGAACACCACCAGGATCGCGAACACCGGCCACACGACCGTGCTGCCGCTGGCGGTGAAGGCGATCAGCAGCGCGCTGCACAACAGCTGCACCGCCATGCAGGCCATGACGATCAGGCGCCGGTTGTAGCGATCGGCCACGTGGCCGGCCCACAGGATGAACAGCAGGAAGGGCGCGAACTGTGCCAGGCCGATCAGGCCGAGGTCGAACAGGCTGCCGGTGATCTGGTACACCTGCCAGCCGATCGCCACGCTCTGCATCTGGACGGCGAAGGTGGCGAGGAAGCGCGCCGAGAGATAGAAGGCGAGATTGCGGTTGCGCAGGACGCCGAGGCGGCCGGAGGGAGACAGCAGGGACATGGATTGTTCGGGGCGACGGGAGAACCCATCATTGTGCCCGAAGATGCGGCGCCGCGTCGGCGCCGCCAGCGGCGGGTCAGCCGCCCGCCAGGTCCGCTTCGGTGGTGAACGAATCGGCGAAGAACTCGTCTTCGGGCAGGCCGCACAGGGCGGTGTAGTCGCGGCGCGCCGAATCGACCATGACCGGGGCGCCGCAGGCGTAGACCTGGTGCCCCGACAGATCGATGATGTCCTGCATGACGGCCGCGTGCACGAAGCCGGTGCGGCCGGTCCAGGCATCCTCGGGCAGCGCGTCCGAGATCACCGGCACGTAGGTGAAGTCGGGCAGCGTGGTTTCCCAGGCGCGGCACAGCTCGTCCATGTACAGGTCTTGCGGACGGCGGCCGCCCCAGTACAGGCGCACGGGGCGGGTCGACTTCAGGTGCATCAGGTGCTCGACCAGGGCCTTGACCGGGGCGAAGCCGGTGCCCGAGGCCAGCAGCACGATCGGCTTGTCGGATTCTTCGCGCAGGAAGAAGGTGCCCAGCGGACCCTCGAAGCGCAGGATGTCGCGTTCCTTCATGGCGCCGAACACGTGGTCGGTGAACAGGCCGCCCGGCAGGTGCCGGATGTGCAGTTCGAGCGGGCCTTCGAACGACGGCGCGTTGGCGATCGAGTAGGCGCGGCGCTTGCCGTCCTTGAGCAGGAATTCGATGTACTGGCCGGCGCGGTAGGCCAGCAGCTCGTTGGCCGGCAGCTGCAGGTTGACGATCGCGACGTCGGGCGCGGCGCGGCGGATGGCGGCGATCCGGGTCGGCATCTTGCGCAGCGGGTAGTCCGAGCTGCCGCCCACTTCGCGCGCCTCGATCACCAGGTCGGCGCTCGGCACGGCGCAGCAGAACAGCGACATGCCACTGGTCTTCTCGATGTCGGATAGCGCGCGCTGCTGGTGCGGCTTGTGCTCCACCGCGCCATCGAGCACCTTGCCCTTGCACGAGCCGCAGGCGCCGTTCTTGCAGCCATAAGGCAGGCCGATGCCGGCGCGGATGGCCGCGGAAAGGACGGTTTCGTCGGCTTCGCAGGTGAACTGGCTGCCGCTGGGCTGGACGGTGATCTGGAAGGTCATGCGATTCGGTGGTTGGCGCGCAAGCTAAGCGCAAGTGGTTGATCCTATGGCGATTTTGTCGCAACTGGGCGCTATTCTACACCGGCCCCGGTTTTGCCGGGCGCGGGTGGGCCCGGCCCGGCGCCGGCGCTGTGCTACAGTGCCGCGGTCCGCCTCCATCGCCCGAACCCATGCCAGACCGCTCCTCCTTCGCCCGTCCCCGCCTGCTCATCGTCGGTTGCGGCGACGTCGGCATGCGCCTGCTGCCGCTGCTGGCCGGGAAATTCCGGGTGTTCGCCCTGACCAGCCAGCCCGAGCGCCGCGCCGAGCTGCGCGCGCTGGGCGCGGTGCCGCTGGTGGCGGACCTGGACCGCCCCGCGACCCTGACGCGCCTGCGGCGACTCGCGCCATGGGTGCTGCACCTGGCGCCGCCGCAGCCGGACGGCGAGCACGACCGGCGCACGCGCCACCTGGCGGCGGCGCTGGGAAAGGTCGAGCGCATGGTGTATGTGAGCACCAGCGGCGTGTACGGCGATTGCGGCGGCGCGCTGGTCCATGAACACCGCCCGGTGGCGCCGCGCAACGCGCGCGCGCGGCGGCGCGTGGACGCCGAACGCATCCTGCGCGCCTGGGCCCTGGCCAGCGGCGCGTCGCTGTCCATCCTGCGAGTGCCCGGCATCTATGCCGACGACCGCCTGCCGCTGCGCCGCCTGGAGCAGGGCACGCCGGCGCTGCGTGCCGAGGACGACGTCTACACCAGCCACGTGCACGCCGACGACCTGGCGCGCATCGTGCTGGCGTCCTTGCAGCGCGGACGGGCCGGGCGCGTGGTGCACGCGGTCGACCGCACGCGCATGAAGATGGCCGATTATTTCGATGCCGTGGCCGACGCCTTCGGCATGCACCGCCCGCCGCGCCTGGCGCGCGCCGATCTGGAAGGTGCGGTGTCGCCGATGCTGCTGTCCTTCATGTCGGAATCGCGGCAGCTGGACGACACCCGCCTGAGGCGCGAACTGCGCGTGCGCCTGCGCCATCCCGACGTCGCCACGACGCTGGCGCGCCTGCGCGCGGCGTAGTGACCAGATGATGGAATAGTAAACATTATTTATCGACTATCTGTATAATTTCGCGTCCCGCGAAAATAGCCGTATAAATACTGATAGTTTGCCTCTTTCTGCTAATTTTTCGCGGTATAGCGTGTTAAATAGCAAATTAATAATATTACTGAAAGAGCCATGCCGATCCGCCGCCTCCCGCCCGGCGCCGAGTACGACCCCAACCGGGTCCTCGACGCCATCATTGCCCGACTGCGCCTGAAGAATGACGCAGCCCTGTGGAAGCTGCTCGAAGTGGCGCCGCCCGTGATCAGCAAGATCCGCCACGCTACCCTGCCGATCGGCGCCACGCTGCTGATCCGCATGCACGAGGAGAGCGATTTCAGCATCAGCGAATTGCGGGCGCTGATGATCAGGAAGGGCAGCGAAGCAGAGATGACGCTCGCCGAATAGGCGACAGCCGGGATGGCGGCATGGCTGCCTCCCGGCTGCGAGGGTCAGACAGGCAGGTCAGGCGGCTTGCAGGGATTTGCCGGGCGCGGCGCAGAACGCGATGTCGCTGGCCAGCTTGCCCGGGGCGGCGCAGAAGGCGGTGGCGCTGGCCTGTTTGCCCGGGGAGGCGCAGAACGCGATGTCGCTGGCTTGCTTGCCCGGGGCGGCGCAGAACGCGGTGGCGCTGGCTTGCTTGCCCGGGGCGGCGCAGAAGGCGGTGTCGCTGGCTTGCTTGCCCGGGGCGGCGCAGAACGCGGTGTCGCTGGCCTGTTTGCCCGGGGCGGCGCAGAAGGCGGTGGCGCTGGCTTGCTTGCCCGGGGCGGCGCAGAAGGCGGCGTCGCTGGCCTGCTTGCTCGGGGCGGCGCAGAAGGCGGTGTCGCTGGCCTGCTTGCTCGGGGCGGCGCAGAACGCGGCTTCGGCGGCTTGCTTGCTCGGGTAGGCGCAGAACGCGGCGTCGCCCTTGACGACCACGCCGAACTCGGCCTCGTACAACGCAGGCATGCGGTCGCCGGCGCGCTGGCGTTCGCCATCGTTGGCGCCGGCGCCCATGCCGACGTAGGGATAGTGGTGTAGGAAGAATCCGAAGGTAGCCTCACAGTCGCGGGCGTACTTCATGGTGTCCAGGATGTGGTAGTGCCAGAAGGTGTCGACTTCAACGGTCGGCGAAGCACCGGCCTCCGGGTATTTTTTCATCAGGAACAGGAAGCGGCGGTACTCGGCTGCGGCGGCATCGGCACGCTGCTCGGACCAGCCTTCACCTGATTCCACGTGCATCAGTTTCATCTTGATAGGGGCCAGGTCGAGTGCTTCAAAGACGGAGAATTCGGTATTGGTCGACATCGTTTCACCTCGTGTTGTGTTGTAGACGTTGGTGTTGCTTCATCCCTGTTCAGGTCGTGCGCTTATTCGCCGCGCTTGCGCTGCTGAACGGTCAGTGATGGACTCCGCCTACTCGATATAGGAAGAATCCCGGTGTATTGACCGGCGACAGCTATAGGAATTGTCCTGCGGTCTGTCAGAGTAACTGTTGAGGTTGCTCAAGTGCCGGTAGCATTGCGAGTTTTTGGCAACAGCCGTGCGAACATTGCCGGGCATTAGGCGGCTACGGCGATCGGGGACGCCTTGCCGGGATAGAAGTCCATGCCCACGTCCCCGCACAGGCCGACGACGGGAATCGTGACCACGATCGTGGTGCCCGAATCGAGTCCGCTGCTGATCGAGAACGAGCCGCCCAGGATGCCGACCCGCTCTTCGATGCCGACCAGGCCGAACGAGCCGTGGCGGTTGCGGCTGCCCGGCTGCATGCCGACGCCGTTGTCGCGGATCGTCATGGTCAGCATGTCGGCCTGCTGCTGCAAGGCGATCCTGACCTTGGTGGCGCGTGCATGGCGCGCCACGTTGTTGAGCGATTCCTGCAGGATGCGGAAGAAGGCGGTCGCGCAATGGTCGTCGATGCGGTGCTCGCCGTCGTCGTCGACCAGTTCGCACTCGATGCCGGTGCGGCGCGCGAAATCGGCCACCTGCCAGTCGACCGCCGCCGACAGGCCCAGGTCCAGCACGTTGGGACGCAGGTCGTTGATGATCTGGCGCACGCTGCGAATGGTGACGTCGATCTGGCGGACGGTGGCGTCGGCGCGCGCGTGCAGGCGCCGGTGGCCGCCGCGGGTGCGATTGGCCAGGAGCTCGGCCTCGATCTTCAGGGCCAGCAGGTTCTGCGCCAGGTCGTCGTGGATCTCGCGCGCGATGCGCTTGCGTTCGCCTTCCTTGATCTGCTCGGCGTGCGCCGCCAGCATGCGCAGTTTTTCGTGGCTGGCCTGCAGCTTGGCCTGGCTGGCGCGCAGCTCGCGCGTCATTTCCTCGGCCATGCGCAGGGCGTTGCGGCGCGACGAGGCCAGGGTCTGGAACAGGGCGTAAAGCAGGGCCGCGCTCATGCTGGCGGCGAAGGCTGCCAGCCACGGGTAATACACGTCGAAACGGGTGTACAGCGCCGACTTGGCGACGCTGAAGTCGGCGCGCCAGACGCGCTCGTTGAATTCGATCGGTAGACTGGTTGCGAACATGCTGCTGTCGTCCGGCGGCAGCGCCGGGTTGGGGTAGTCGACGGTGGCCAGGCTGTCGTAGAGGACCGTCTGCGGCGCCGGTTCGCCAGGCTCGGTCAGCTCGGTCAGCATCAGGCGCACGCCTTCGACCGGGAACTCGTCCAGCACGCCGCTGACCAGCGGCGTGACGCCGAACCCCAGTCCGGCCGAGCCGACATAGGCCAGGCGCCGCTGTTCCGCACTGGAAGCGGGCATGTCGCCGCGGTAGACCGGCAGGCGCAGCGCCAGCGCGGTCTGGTTGGGCCCGGGCCGCAGGGTGATGCGCGTGCCGGAAGCGCTCAGCAGGCCACTGTCGCGCGCATGCGCCATCACGCGCCGGGTGATGCCGCGCGCCTCCAGGTCCAGGCCCAGCCTGTCGTACAGGTCGGGCGACAGCGGCTCCATGTACACCAGCACCGTGTAGCTGTCGCGTTCGGATGAAGGCAATAGCGGCGTGTGATGGCGCACACCATGGCGCGCCAGCCGCGCGCGCAATTCCTCGTTCAGTGCCGGCAGGCCGTCAGCGCGCACCATGCGCGCATAATTGATCACGACGATGCCCGGAAAACTGCGCTTGATGTCGAGCTGCTCGACGTACTGGCGAAACTCGGATGCGGTGGTGTCGGGGTTGACGCGAAACAGCCCCGCGACCCCGCGCAGCACGGCGCCGTAGCCCTTGATACGGGTATCGATATTGTTCTGGGCGGCGCGCGCCATGCCGCGAAACCGCGCGTGGGCATCGCTCTCGATCGCCTCCGCGGTGGCGAAATAGGCGCCGGCGCCGAACGCCAGCGACAGCAGCAAACCCGTCAACAAGGTTGCCGGCGAGAACATTGCGGGAGGACGATCTGAAGGCATGCGGTATCTCGAAAGGGCGGGACGGCACGTGGCCATGCTTAACATCAATACCTATGGTCCATACGCTAAGCAATGTCTGACCAGACAGGAGCTATCAGGTTTACTAGGTTTTACAAAAACACGACGTCTGGCGGCGGGGGCCGCGAAACAGGTCGGACGGCGTGCGCATCGCTGTTCCCGAAAAAAAAGCGCTGCGGCCATGGGGCGCAGCGCCTTCGGGTGAGTGAGAGCGGCAGTTAGTTGAAGCTCAGCCCATTATTGCTGGCATTGCTGACCTTCTTGCCCTTCAGGTCGACCGTGAAATGGTCGCTCGGCTTGGCCGAGCCCAGGCCCTTGAGGATGGCGAACACCTGCTTGAACTGGTTCTGGAACGGCACGTGCACCGGGTTCTGGTCGGACGGCTTGTCGCCGACCTTGACGATCGCCGCCGGCGTCGCCGGGAAGGCGGCCATCAAGACCTTGTACTGGTTCACGCGCTGCTGG
Source organism: Massilia sp. UYP32 (assembly GCF_050434365.1). Lineage (NCBI taxonomy): Bacteria > Pseudomonadati > Pseudomonadota > Betaproteobacteria > Burkholderiales > Oxalobacteraceae > Massilia > Massilia sp. UYP32. The sequence continues at coordinate 50,783 of NZ_JBNDIK010000016.1, read as the reverse complement.
CCCATGTCGCGCAGGGCCAGTTCGCCCGCATACACGGTGCGGTGGAAGTCGCCATAGAAATCGTAGGCAGAGATGGTGGCGAAGTCGTCCAGGCGCAGGCCCGCGGTGCCGGCCAGCTTGTCGGCGCGCGCGGTGGCGTCAAGCCAGTCGGTGGCCAGGGTCGAGGCGGCGACTGCGGCGCCGGCGGCAGTGCCGGCCGCTGCGCAGGAGGCGGTGAGGGGCACGACGCCGGGCACATCCTTCAGCTGGGCCAGCGTCACCTTCGTCTGCAGCTGCGACAGGATCAGCATCTGCTTGCCGTCCAGCGCCATCGCCGCTTCCTTCATCTCGCATGGCCAGTATTCGTCCATGAAGCGCAGGCGCGACAGTTCGCCGAAGTACTGATGGGTGTACTCGCCGTAGGAACGGGTCTCGAGGATGCTGCGGTCCCAGCGCTTGCTGGCGTCGCCAGGGACCGAGCTGCCCTTCAGGTAGTCGTTCTCGACCACGTAGTGCGGGAACAGCTCGGCAAAGCGCGGCACCGTGTTCAGGGGCATGGTCTGGACGTCGATCGTGTCCTGGTCTTTATAGGTGACGATCTTGTAGGCGGCGCCGTACACCGCCAGCGATGGCGACTGGACGTTGACCAGGTAGTTGCCGCCGGCATCCTGGTGGTCGTTGGTGCCGTTGAAGTGCATGTGGCCGCCGACGTGCAGGCGCAGGCCGGTCGCGGCCACCGCGTTGGCCACCGTCTGGTCCGGCACGCGCGCGGTCTGGAACGCGCCCGACTTGAACACCGCCTTCATGGCCGCGGTCTGGTTGGCGTAGAAGTCCATGGTCGGGTAGTGCGAGAAGGCCATCAATTGCTTGCCTTCGGCCTTGGCGCGCGCCGCCACCGACTTGATGTAGTCCATCAGGAACATCTTGTGGGTGATCACCTTGTTCCAGCCGGCGTTGCCGGCGCCGTCGTAGCCCTTGAAGTCGTGCGGCTTGGCCGGATCGAACTTCGCGTTCGGGACGAAGACGTTGGCGTCGATCGAGAGCAGCCACAAGCCCTTGACCGGTTCCACCAGATAGGTGCTGTCGATCATTTCGGTGCATTTGGTGAAAGGCTTGCCAAGCTTGGCTTCGCCGGCCGCCTTGTAGGCGCCGCCCGAACCCTCGAGGCAGATCTCGAACTGGCGGTTCTTCACCGCGGCCTGGGCCAGCGCTTCGTCATAGCTGTACTTGCCGCCGCTGTACTTGCTGAACGGCGTTTCCCACAGCAGGTCGGCCTTGTTCGGCATGAAGCCGAATTCGGCCATCCTGGTCATCAGGCGTTCGGTGCCTTGCTCCATGATCTGGTCGGTGCAGATCACGGTCGGGTCCTTGGCGATGCAGGCCGGATTGCCGGTGGCGAAGATCTTCTGTTCCTTGCCTTCCTTGGTCAGGAAGTCGTTCTTGCCGGCTTCGTTGTCGTCGTAGGGCTCGACCGGATCGTGGTTGCCCGGCGCCAGGAAGAAGCGCATGCCCTTGGCCTGGTATTCGCGCATGATGGCGGCGATGCCGTCCACGTTCATCGGCTGGGCGTCGTCGGTGTAGTCGCCCGGCAGGGCCACGACGCGGATGCCCCTGGCGTAGGCGTCGTCGAGCGCGGCGAAGAAGGCGAAGTAGTTCTCGTTGAACAGACGGGTCGAGGTCAGCTGCGCGTACATGGTGCGGATGGTCGCGTGCTTGCCGTCCCTGGTCGGGATGCCGGCGAACTGGCTGTTCTTGAAGTCGCCATAGACGTTCTGGAAGTGCACGTCGCTCATGAAGGCGACCGGCGTCGGCGCCGCAGGCGTTGGCGTCGGGTCCGGCGTCTGTACTGGAGGCGGCGTAATCGCAACGGGATCGGATGGATCGCTGGGGCTGCAGCCGGCCAGCAGGGCCAGGGAAAGGGCGGCGGCGCAGGGAGCAGCGCCGGTCAGGCGCAAGCGGGGCAAGGATAAGCGGGTCATGCAGGCTCCGGTCAGAAAGATGGCCGGCATGATTACATTCTTGCATGACCGCTTTGTTACAGGGCGGCGCGAAGGGGCATCTTTGCCGCGCGCCGTCCTGGTACCGGGATAGTTTTTAGTACAGGGTGATGCTGCCCTCGGCCAGGGCGCTGCCGGCGCCATCGCTGGCGCCGGTCGCGGAAGCAGCAGCGCGAGCGGTCGCGCCGGCCACGGCAGCGCGCACGCGTCCGTCGTCGGCCCCACTATTATCGTAGGCAACCACTTCCTTGCCCGTCGCCCGGTCGAGATGCCAGATCCTGAGCTTGATACGGCCCGGTTCGCCGCCGGCGGCGTTCGATGCGGTGGCAGCCAGCGCGAACCGGTAGCCGCCTTTGCCATTGAGTGTGCCGCTGCCTTCGAAGCGGCTCTGGGCGCCCTGCGCCGCGACGCGCCTGAGGTCCTTGCTCACGAAGTCCAGGTCGCCGGCATCGAAGTGCAGTGAGCCCGGCGCCGCTGGCGAGAACGCCGCCGCGCTTGCCGGCTGGGCGCCGACCGCCGGCGCGATGAACAGAAAGCGGGCCTTGCCCGTATGGCGCAGAGGCGCCTTGCTGGCCGCGAGCGGCGAGATGAAGGCGCCGGCGCCGGCCGCCATCCCCTTGCCCGGCTGGTAGGCGACGACCTGGCGGCTGACGTCCACGCTGGCGCCGTTGCCGTCGACGACCTTCGCCGTCACCGTATAGATGCCGGGACGGGTATAGCTGTGGGTCGCGCCGGCGCTGGCGGCGCCGCTCGCGGCCGGCGTGCTCGCCGTGCGCGTGGCATTGCCGTCGCCCCAGTGCCAGGTGATGCCGTAGCGCGCGGCCTGACGTTCGCCGGCGACGCCGACCGATGCCGTCAGCGGCGCGCCCACCGCCACCATCTCGCTCGCCACGACCGGGCCGACGCTGTGCGGGCAGCCGCAGGGCGACTTGCTCACCGGCTTGAGCAACACCAGGCCGGTGTTGCTCACGGCGACGATGTAGCCGTTCTCCGCGATGCCCAGGGCGGCTTCCAGCACGAGGCCCGGCGGCGCGTGTTTCAGGCGCGTGTTCAGGTCGACCATGCCCTCTTTGGCGGTCCAGACATAGGCATGGACCGGCCCGGCGCCGGTCTGGGCGCCGCCGACCACTTGCCCCTTGTTGTTGGCGCCGCGCGCGGACGAGATGGTGCCGCCGAGCGTGCCCAGGTCGACCAGGCCGCCGCCCTGGGTCCAGGTCATGGCGCGCGAACCGATGAACGGGTCGCCGATCTGGCCGGTGATGCGCCCGCCGGAAGTCATGCCGAAGGTCTCGGTGCGCACGGCGGGCGGGGCGATGTCCACCATGCCGGTGCCGAAGGTCCAGACGTAGCCGCGCCAGAGCTCGCCGTCGACATGGTAGTTGCCGGCCACCTGGCCGAAGGCGCTGATGCCGACCGGCGTCGAGTCGTTGCTGGCGTTGGTGTGGATGTCGATCATGCCGGTGCCGAAGGTCCAGAGGAAGGCATGGTAGTCGTTGCCGAAGGCCCACGAGTCGCCGACGATGATGCCGGCATCGTTGATGGCGCGGGGATAGGACGATTCAACCGGCCCCGGCGCCAGCACGCCGAGGTCGGTGATGCCGCCCAATGCGCTCCAGCGGAAGGCGCGGTTGAAGCTGGTGGCGGTATTGTGGGCGATGGCCGTGATCACGCCCTTGTTGTTGATGACCGGCTCGAGGGCTTCGTCGGCCCCGGGCAGGGTGCCGATATCGGTCATGCCGTCCGCGGCGTTCCAGGTGAAGGTGCGGATGTCGTCGGCGGCATTGAGGGACACCCCGGCCACCTGGCCTGAATTGGTGAGCCCGGTGGCGCGGGCGAAATTTCCCGGGCCGGTCAGGCTGCCGATGTTCTGCGAGCTGCTGCCATTGTAGAAATAGGCGTTGATGGGCTCGTTGAAGATATCGGTCGTGAGCGAATAGGCGACCTGGCCGCTGGCATTGATCGAGGCCGAGATCACTTCGCCTGCGGCGAGGTTGATGACGCGGTAGGTGGTCTTGGCGGGCGCGGGATGGTGCGGCTTCTTGCCGTCGACCTGGCCGGGCGCGCCCTGGGCGGACGCGGCGCCGATCAACCCGGGCGCGAGCAGGCAGAGTAGACAAGACAGGACGGTGTGGAAACTTGCGTGCATATCGCCTCCGCTTGGGTGGGTGCATGTCAGGACTTCCATGATCGCGGCGCGATCCGCGGAGTGGCGTGAGGAGAATCAGGCGACGGCGGCGCGCACGAATGATGCAGCTCGAAGCCACCTTGCTGGAGCCGGCCCTGCAAGAAAAAAATCCCGCCACGGCAATGCCGGGGCGGGATTCTTCAGAACGGCAGCAGACTGGGAGCTTACTTGCCCCAGCTATCCTTCAAGGTGGTCACGCGGTTGAACACCGGCTTGCCCGGCTGCGAATCGACGCGGTCCGCCACGAAGTAGCCATGGCGCTCGAACTGGAAGCGCTGGTCGGCCACGGCGTCCTTCATGCCCGGCTCGAGGTAGGCGGTCACGGTTTCCAGGGCGTTCGGATTGAGCACCGACTTGAAGTCCTTGCCGCCGGCGTCCGGCTGCGGGTCGAGGAACAGGCGGTCGTACAGGCGCACCTCGGCTTCGAGCGCGCTGGCCGCGCTGACCCAGGTGATATTGCCCTTGACCTTGTAGTTGTCGGCGCCCGGCGTGCCCGACTTCGAATCCTCGAAGTACTTCACGTGCACGGCGATAACGTTACCGTCGGCATCCTTGTCGTAGCCGGTGCACTCGACCACATAGCCGTATTTCAGGCGCACGCGGCTGCCCGGCTGGTCGCCGACGGGCGGGGTGAAGCGGAAGTAACCCTTGGTCGGGGTTTCCATGAAGTCTTCCTGCTCGATCCACAGCTCGCGCGTGAACGGGAAGGTGCGCTTGCCCAGTTCCGGGTGGTGCGGGTGGACCGGCGACGAGCATTCCACCGACTCGCCTTCGGGGAAGTTGTCGACGATCAGTTTTAAAGGACGCAGCACGGCGATGGCGCGCGGCGCCTTCGGGTCCAGGTCGTCGCGCAGCGCGCCTTCGAGGGTGCTCATGTCGATCCAGCCGTCGGCCTTCGACACGCCGATGCGCTCGCAGAACAGCTGGATCGATTCCGGCGTGTAGCCGCGGCGGCGCAGGCCGACGATGGTCGGCATGCGCGGGTCGTCCCAGCCGGTCACGGTGCCGTCGTCGACCAGCGCGCGGAGTTTACGCTTGGAGGTGACAACGTACGTCAGGTTCAGCCGCGCGAATTCGTACTGGCGCGGCACCGGCTTGTTGAAGAAGCCGCCTTCGGCCAGCGTCTCGACTAGCCAGTCGTAGAACGGGCGGTGGTCCTGGAATTCCAGGGTGCACAGCGAGTGGGTGATGTTCTCGATCGCATCCGAGATCGGGTGCGTGTAGTCGTACATCGGGTAGATGCACCAGGCGTCGCCGGTGCGGTGGTGGTGCGCATGGCGGATGCGGTACAGGGCCGGGTCGCGGTTGGTCATGACCGGGGACGCCATCGCATCCTCGCTCATCTTGGCGCGCAGGATGTGTTCGCCATCCTTGTACTTGCCGGCCCGCATGTCGCGGAACAGTTGCAGCGATTCCGCGGCCGGACGGTCGCGGAACGGCGAGTTGGTGCCCGGCGTGCCGAAGTTGCCGCGGTTCTTCGCCATGTCTTCGGCGCTCTGGCTGTCGACGTAGGCGTGACCCTTCTCGATCAGGTACTCGGCCATCTTGTACAGCTGCTCGAAGTAGTCGCTGGCGTAGTACAGGTGTTCCTGGCCCTCGCGCTCCCACGAGAAACCGAGCCACTTGACGCTGTCCATGATGGTGTCGACGTATTCCTGGTCTTCCTTCTCCGGATTGGTGTCGTCGAAGCGCAGGTGGCACAGGCCGGCGTAGTCGCGCGCCAGGCCGAAGTTCAGGCAGATCGATTTCGCATGGCCGATGTGCAGGTAGCCGTTCGGCTCCGGCGGGAAGCGCGTGATGACCGGCGGCAGGCCGTCCCGTTGGTGGGTGCCGGCGGCCAGGTCGGATTCGACGATCGCACGGACGAAGTTCGACGACGGTGCATTGCCCGGCGCCGGGGTATTCTTGTCGTTGCTCATGAAAAAGTTCTGGAAGGGTAAGTTGGGGGGCATTTTACCGTACCCGGACGCGCCTGAGGTTGCCCGCGTCGCAAGGCGGACATCGGCGTTCGCGCCACGTCTGGCGTTTTCTATAGGATAATCTCTGTTTGGTCTCAATCCACCGCATTTTTAAGATAGTTGCCGGAGAATTTCTGTTGGAAAATTTATATGCGATCCTCGGCGTCGCGCCGAATGCCAGCGACGACGAGATCAAGAAAGTTTACCGCTCGCTGGCGATGCGCTACCACCCGGACCGCAACCAGGCGCCAGGCGCGGAAGCGCGTTTCAAGGCAGTCACCAAGGCCTACGAGATCCTCTCCGACCGCGCCAAACGCGAGGAATACAACCAGAGCGTGAACCACCGCATCGTGCTGGACGCCGAGGCCGAGGCTTTCGAGCTGTGGCGTTCGCTGTTCGCGCTCAACGGCGTGAACCTGCCGGCGAACTGACCCGGCCTTGCACGTCATCCGACGGCAACGCAACGGATGCGGCCAGAAGCGCCGCGTCCCATCAACAGGATAGAACATGAAGAACGTACATCCCGAATTCTCTTTCCAGTCGCGTGAACTGGAAGGCCAGATCGAGGGCACCCTGGGCGACCCGCCCAACCGCAAGAACTACGACATGATGGTCGGCGCGCTGGTGGCCGAATACGCCGACGGCGGCGGCATCGACGACGTCAACATGATGGCGTTCGCCCTGGTCGACAAGATCCGCTTCCTGGATCCGAAGGGCTTGATGCGCGAAGCGGCCGACTACGCCGACGGCGATCCGGCGCGCGTGTTCGCGATGGCCGAGTGCAGCGGCGACGACGGCAAGGCCATGTACGAGGGCATGACCGCCAACTATCCGGAACTGGCGCGCCAGGCCATCATCACCGCCTTCCTGTTCAAGAACCAGAACCGCTGGGACGACGAAGACCAGTCGCTCGAGCAACTCGGCCGCGACGACGATGGCGACGACGACGACGACGAAGACAGCGCCGCCACCGACGACTTCACCCAGCTGTTCGACGAAGGAGAGCGCGATGAGCGATGACACCAAATCGAACCTGCCGGCCCTGGTCAGCCAGGTCGGCGAACTGGTGCTGGCCGGCTCGCTGGAGCACGCCGAAGAGGTGTTCTCCAGGGCCGCCGACGAGCACGGCGACTACGCCGTGGCCCAGGTCCTGACCGAGCTGCCGCCGCAAGTGACGGCCCTGCACCTGTCGGGCTTCGACGGCGCCAAGACCTCGCTGGCGACCATGCTGGTGCCGCCCAAGGCCTGGGCCGACAGCCTGGCCTTCATCGCCGCCACCTGGCCCGACAACCTGATCGAAGACGATCCCGAGCGCATCGCCGAGAACCTGTTCAACCACGTGCACGGCGTGGTCTACGCCCAGGACGACGAGGAACGCCGCAACGAGCTGCTCGAGGCGGCGTCCGCCACCGACCATGGCGCGACCGTGTTCGCGATCCTGTGGTCGCTGGCGCCGAAGGAAATCCTGGAAGTGGCGGGCGAGATCCTGTCGAAAGGCCGCTACGTCAGCGGCCAGACCAGCGCCGACAGCGACGTCGTGCCGCTGGCGGTCGACCTGGCCAAGGCCACCGAGGACGGCTGGGAGCGTTCGCTGCTCGAGCTGTTCCCGGAATTCCGCCACAGCGCCGAGATGGCCGAGATCGAGCTCCCCGACGATCCGGACGAAGAGTCCGAGTTCATGCAGCGTTCGACCCGCGACCTCCTGCTGCGCCTGCGCAAGCAGGTACCGTCGGTGCGCAGCATGCCGCGCCGCAGCCCGCGCCGCAGCATGGGCACGGACATCTTCTCGTGACGGGAGCCGCCGCTGATATGTTGCCAGCCATCGTCATCGAACAACCGCCGCGCCTGATCCGCGCCATCAAGCTGCTGCCGGGCGAAGCCACGCCCGACGAAGCGGCGATCCTGGCCGACGAGCTGTCCGGGATCACCGCCATGGTGGCCGAGAAGTTCACCAACGACCGCACCGCCGAAGGGATCCAGCGCGCGCTGCTCTTGAGCATTGGCTGTGTTTCGCTGGGTCTCGAACACCTCATCCAGAGCGAGGACGAGGGCGACCTCGACGCGCTCGACATCCTGGTGGGCGAGGGCGCCGAGCACGCCTTCCAGGCGGGTTTCCGCATGATCCGCGAGCTGGCCGCGCTGCCCGAGGACAGCCTGGTGAGCGAGTACGACAACGATCCGGTCTACGCCCAGCGGCGCCTGAAGGAGCTGTTCGTCGACATCTGCACCGCCGACCCGGGCGAATCGTGGTCGGGCTACGAGCGCTTCCTGGGCCAGGTCCAGCAGCGCCAGCAGGTCCAGGCGATCGTCAAGGCCGCCGAATGGCTGCGCAAGAACCATTACGAAGGCCCGGTCAAGGATCCGGACCTGAACGCCGAGGGCGTGATCGCCATGGCGATCATCTTCGCGGCGGAAGGCGGCGCGCGCATCACGGCGCGCACCGGCCAGGCGGAGTTCGAGCGCTTCGTGAAGGCGGTGCGCAAGCACCGGCCCGATTTCGAGCAGGGCTGGGCCGAGTTCATGGCGCGCATCCCGCCGGCCCACCAGGCCGTCGTGGCCGAGCGTATCGACATCTACCGCAAGCACTGCACGGTGCTGGAGCAGATCGGGACGAATGCGACCATGGGCCAGCTGATGGCCGAGCTGGAGAACTACGCCGGTTCCGAACTGGATCCGGAATACCCTTGAGCATGACCGCCCCCGGCGCGCGCATCGCCTCCGGCAGCCCGGAGTTCCGGCGCATCAACCGCGCGATGGCGTTCGGGGGCTTTTCCATCTTCGCCCTGCTGTACTGCGTCCAGCCTTTGATGCCGCTCCTGGGCCATGACTTCCGGCTGTCGCCGGCCCAGAGCAGCCTGGTGCTGTCGGTGTCCACCGCCACCCTGGCGCTGGCGCTGCTGGGCTCTTCCAGCGTGGCCGAGCGCTTCGGCCGCAAGACAGTGATGGTGGCCTCGATGATCAGCGGGGCGGTGCTGACCCTGGCCTGCGCCTTCGCCGCCAATTACACGCAACTGGTCGCCGTGCGCGGCCTGATGGGCCTGATGCTGGGCGGCTTGCCGGCCGTGGCCATGGCCTACCTGAGCGACGAGATCGAGCCGACCTCGCTCGGCCTGTCGATGGGCATGTACATCAGCGGCAGCGCCTTCGGCGGCATGAGCGGGCGGGTGATCTCGGCCTTCATCAGCGACGTCGCGTCGTGGCGCGTGGCGGTCGGGCTGCTCGGCGCGGCCGGGCTGTACGCGGCCTGGGAATTCTCGCGCAGCCTGCCGCCGTCGCGCCATGGCGGCGCGCTGCCGGCGCGCGGCCCCGGCTTCGTCGACGGCCTGCGCATCCATTTGCGCGACCCGGGCCTGCCGTGGCTGTTCGCGCTGCCGTTCCTGCTGATGGGGGCGTTCGTCAGCCTGTACAACTACATCGGCTACCGCCTCCTGGCGCCGCCGTTCGGGCTGCGCCAGAGCGCGGTCGGGCTGTTGTCGCTGCTCTACCTGCTGGGCATTTTCAGCTCGATGTGGGCCGGCAAGCTGGGCGACCGCCTGGGCCGGCGCAACGTGCTCTGGCTGCTGATGGGGGTGATGATCGCGGGCTTGCTGGTGACCCTGGTCGATTCGGTGGTCGCCGTGGTGCTGGGCGTGGGCGTGGCCACCTTCGGCTTCTTCGCCGCCCATTCGGTGGCCAGCAGCTGGGTCGGACGGCGTGCGCAGCCGCCGCAGGCGCTGGCCTCGGGCATTTACCTGTTCTTCTATTATCTCGGCTCGAGCGTGGTGGGGTGGTTTACCGGCTATGTCTACGAGCACTGGGCCTGGCCCGGAGTGGTGGCGCTGCTGGGCGCGATCCTCGGCGTCGGCCTGCTGATCGCGCTGCGCCTGCGCAGGCTGGCGCCGGTGCCGCTGCTGAGCTGAGCGGCTCAGTTCGGAAAGCGGCCGTTGCGCGGCAGCGGCAGGATCGCCTCGGACACCGCCTGTTCGGGCGTCAGCCGGCGGCACGCGTGCGGACTTTGCAGGACGCGCTCGATCACGGTTGCAGGGACATTCTTGTATTCCATATAGCGCCGCGCCTGGGTGGCATCGCGCACGGCCAGGATGTTCAGGCCGCGCGCCACGGCGTTCGCGGTGGTTTCATCGCTGCGTCGTTGCCGCATTTGCATCTCACAACACCTTTGCATCATTTACTGTCGAGTGCGGATGGTTCGGTATGCATCCGCGCGTCCGGGGATGATACCCCGTGACGAAGACGATCTGCCAGCCTGGTCCGAAAAGTGTGCGCCAATGAAAAACGCCACGCTGGGCGTGGCGTTGCTTGCCGATGAGCGGCGCCCCGATCAGCGACGCGCCGCGCGGTTCACCGGCGGACGCGGACCGCTGCCGGTCTTGCCGAGGTGGCGGAAGGTGATCCGGCCCTTGCTCAGGTCGTAAGGCGACAGCTCCAGGCTGACCTGGTCGCCGGCGATGATGCGGATGTGGTTCTTGCGCATTTTGCCGGAGGTGTAGGCGATCAGCTTGTGGCCGTTTTCGCAATCGACGCGATAACGCGAATCGGGCAGCACTTCAGCGACGACGCCATTCATTTCGATGAGTTCTTCTTTTGCCAAGATGGGCTCCTGTTAGTTGCAAATACGATATCAGGCCAGCCTGGCGCGAAGGCGCACGGGCGGGCGGTGAAGCGGCCCGCGCAAGCGGGCAGTGTAGGTGACCGTGGCGGCGCGGCGCAGGCGCCGTGCCGGGGAATGAAAAAGCCCGCACATGCTGCAGGCCTCGATTCGATGTCAGGTATGACGGTTACTTCGTTGGGTGCGACGGCCCGCGTTCCGCGTCGCGCTTCAGGGCTGCGCTGCTGGCGCAGTATTCGTCCGCAGGAACACGATATGGGGACGGAATCAGGAATTTCCAGAGGCAATCTCGTGTCGCCAGCCCCAGCACTGCATGACGCGCAACGCGCGCGAGGGGCGGTCGATGCCGCAGAACCGATAGTGTAGCACGGTTGGCGCCTTGCTGTCCCGGGTCGGCCTTGATGAGGATATAATCCCAGCAATATTCGTTACGCTGCGCTTGTACCGCGCGCGACGCCTCCCGATCCCGGGCCATCCCCCGTTCCGTCCCTCGTGCGCAGGCGCGGACGCGCGTGAACCGGCCTACAGCCAGGGTTGCATTGCATGAACGACCGCACTTCGACCGGCATTCCCGGTCTCGACGACATCCTGGGTGGCGGCCTGACGCCAAAACGCCTGTACCTGGTCGAGGGTTCTCCCGGCGCCGGCAAGACCACCCTCGGCCTGCAATTCCTGCTCGACGGCGTCGCCCGGGGGGAGAGCGGTATGTACATCACGCTGTCCGAGACCACCGACGAGCTGGTCGCGGTGGGTCACAGCCATGGATGGGACCTGGGCGCCCTGGCGATCGTCGAGCTGGCCGGCGACGACGACCTCGACCCCCACTCGCAGCAATCGGTGTTCCATCCTTCCGAAGTCGAGCTGGGTGAAACGACGCGCAAGGTAATGGACCGGGTCGACGCGCTGCGGCCGATGCGCATCGTGTTCGACAGCCTGTCCGAGGTGCGCCTGCTGGCCCAGAACCCGCTGCGCTACCGGCGCCAGATCCTGGCGCTCAAGCAGTTCTTCTCGGCGCGCGACTGCACCGTGCTGCTGCTCGACGACAAGACCGCGGAATCCGACCAGCACCTGCACAGCCTGGCCCACGGCGTCATCAGCCTGGAGCAGATCACCAGGGAATACGGCAAGGAGCGGCGCCGGGTCAACATCCTCAAGATGCGCGGCATCCGTTTCCGGGGCGGCTTCCACGACTACACGCTCGACACCGGCGGCATCGTCATGTATCCGCGCCTGGTGGCCGCCGAACACGTGCGCGACTTCGCGCCGCAGGTCGGCTCGAGCGGTTCCGACGGCCTCGACGCGCTGCTCGGCGGCGGGCTGGTGCGCGGCACGAACACCCTGCTGGTGGGCCCGTCCGGCATCGGCAAGACGACGCTGTCGACGCGCTGCCTGCTGTCGGCGCTGCAGCGCGGCGAGCAGGCCTCGTACTACCTGTTCGACGAGGGGCTCGGCACCTTCTTCGCCCGCAGCATCCAGCTCGGTCTCGACCTGCGTCCCTATCTCGACAATGGCCAGCTGACCATCGACCACTTCGATCCGGCCGAGCTGTCGCCCGGCGAATTCGCCCAGAAGCTGCGCGACGCGGTCGACCAGCGCCGCAGCCGCTTCATCGTCATCGACAGCCTGAACGCCTATCTGCAGGCGATGCCGGGCGAGCACTTCCTGATCCTGCAGATGCACGAACTGCTGTCCTACCTGAACCAGCAGGGCGTGACCACGGTGATGATCCTCGGCCAGCATGGCCTGATGGCCGATGCGCGCACCGACGTCGACCTGAGCTACCTGAGCGACAGCACGGTGCTGCTGCGCTTCTTCGAGGCGGGCGGCAAGGTGCGGCGCGCGATCAGCGTGATCAAGAGCCGCACCACCGAGCATGCCACCACCATCCACGAGCTGTTGCTGGGCGAGGGCGGGGTGCGCATCGGCGCGCCTTTGGTGGGATTCGAGGGCGTCCTGTCGGGGATGCCAACCTACCGCGGAGAAACGCCGCTGATGGCGCCGGCCGGGCATGCACCGGAATAGCCTGCACGAAGAGCGGATACTGATCTTCGCGCCACTCGGGCGCGATGCCGAGGTCATGGCCTCGATGCTGGCGCGCGACGGCCTCGGATGCGAGGTCGCCGCCGGTTTCGGCGCCCTGGTGAGCGCCATCGGCGCGGGGGCGGGCGCCGCCATCGTGGCCGAGGAGGCCCTGCACGGCGTCGATGTCGCGGCGCTGCATGCCTGGCTGGGGCGCCAGGAGCCGTGGTCCGACTTTCCCTTCGTCGTATTGCTTGGCAAGACGATCGGCCTGCAGCAGGGCGCGGCGCGCGAGCGCCTGGGCGACCTGGGCAACGTGATCCTGCTCGAGCGTCCGCTCAACGTCCAGACCCTGCGCAGCGCCAGCGTGTCGGCGCTGCGCGCGCGGCGCCGCCAGTACCAGGCGCGCGACGTGCTGGCCGACCGCGAGCGCACCGCCGCCAGCCTGCATCACAGCCGCCAGCAGCTGGTGGCGCTGAACGAAACGCTCGAGTCGCGCATCGACGAGCGCACCCGCGCCCTGGCCCAGGCCAACGACCGCCTGATGAGCGAGATTATCGAGCGCGAACGGGTGCAGCAGGCCATGGCGCAGTACCAGAAGATGGAAGCGGTGGGGCGCCTGACCGGCGGCATCGCCCACGACTTCAACAACCTGCTCAACGTGGTCCAGGGCAGCATGGACCTGATCCTGCTGATGTCGAAGGACGAAGTGGCGAAGGGCCGCGCCGAGATCGCGCGCAAGGCCTGCCAGCGCGGCGGCAAGCTGACCCGCCAGTTGCTGGCCTTTGCCCGTAACCAGAGCCTGGACCTGCGCGAGACCGATATCGGCTTTCTGTTCGACGGCGTGCGCGAACTGGTCGCCACCTCGCTCGGTTCGCGCATCCGGCTGCGCTTCGACGCCGCCATGGACTGCCCGCCGGTGCTGGCCGACGCCAACCAGATGGAGATGGCGCTCCTGAACCTGGCCATCAATGCGCGCGACGCGATGCAGGACGGCGGCGAACTGGTCTTCGTCGCCGCCTGCGACGAACCACCGCCCGATTTCCTGCCGCCGGGCGAGTACGTGCGCATCGCCGTCACCGACAGCGGCGAAGGCATGACGCCGGAGCTGGTGGCCAAGGTGTTCGAGCCCTTCTTCACGACCAAGGGCGTGGGAGGCACCGGCCTGGGCCTGAGCCAGGTGTACGGCATGGCGCAGCAGTCGGGCGGCGCCGCGCGCATCCTGAGCGAGCCGGGCGCCGGCACCACGGTGGAAATCTGGCTGCGCACGGCCCGCGGCACGGAAGACGCCGAGCCGGCGCCCCTGGCGCGCATCCCGGCCGCCATCCAGGCGGCGCGCATCCTGGTCGTCGAGGACGACGACTTCGTGCGCGCCTCGATGGTGTCTTCGCTCGAAGCCCTCGGCCACACGGTGCGCCAGGCGCCCGACGGCGAGGCCGGCCTCTGCGCGCTGCACGACGAGCGGCCCGACCTGCTCATCACCGATTACCTGATGCCGGGCATGACCGGCGCCGAACTGGTGCAGCGCACGCGCGCGATGTTCCCCGGCCTGCCGACGATCATCGCCACCGGCTACGCCGACATGAAGGCGATCGAGCAGGTGATCGGCGATGGCGCGGTGCTGCGCAAGCCCTTCCAGCTGGCCGAGCTGGCGATCAGCGTCGGTCAGGCGCTGCAGCGCCAGCGCGCCGGCGACGAATCACAGCGGCCAGCCATGGTTCCACCGATCGAAGGAGAAAGATGAGCGACTCCACCGCGCCGTTCGACTATGAAGCCGCGCTCGCGGCCTGCGCGCGCGGCGACCGCCATGCGCTGCGCCGCCTGTATGACCAGGAAAGTCCGCGCCTGCTGTCCGTGGCCCTGCGCATCGTGCGCGAGCGCCAGGCGGCCGAGGACGTATTGCATGACGCTTTCGTCGCCATCTGGACCCGCGCCGCGAGCTTCGAGCCGACCCGAGGCTCGGGCCGCGGCTGGATGTACACCGTGGTGCGCCACGCGGCGCTCGATGCGGTGCGCGACGGCGCCCGCGAAATCAACGTTGGCGAGGAAGCCTTCGATGCCTTGAGCACCGATGCCTTCGATCCCGGCATGCAGGACGCGTTCGAACTGCGCCAGGACATGGGACGCCTGCACGACTGCCTGAACCGGCTCGACGTCGCCAAGCGCAACAGCATCCTGCATGCCTATGTCGATGGGCTGTCGCACAGCGAGATCGCCGATCGCCTCAAGTCGCCGCTGGGAACGGTGAAGGCCTGGATCAAGCGCGGCCTGAGCGCGCTGCGGGAGTGCATGGTATGAGCGAACGATTCGATCCCTACGAGCTGGCGGGGGAGTACGTGCTCGGCACCCTGTCGCGCGAGCGCCGCCGCGAGGTGGACGCCATGCTGCCGGACGACGCCACGCTGCGCGCCGCCGTCGCCTATTGGGAAGAACGGCTGCTGCCCCTGAGCGCGCTGGTCGAGCCGGTGGCGCCGCCCCCCGCGCTGTGGACGCGCATCGAGCGCAGCCTCGGGCCGGCGTCCGTGTCCGCCGTCGCCCGTCCGGGCTGGTGGGAACGCCTGGGCCTGTGGCGCGCGCTGGCCGCCGGCGGCTTCGCCGCCGCCGCGATCATGGCGGCCGTGGTCGGCGTGCGCCAGTTCGAGGTCGCGCAGCCGCGCTACATGGTGGTGCTGGCGGCGCCGCAGAACGCGGGGCCGGGCTGGGTGCTGGAGCTGGTGGCCGACGACACGCTGCGCCTCGAGCCGCTGGTCACGACCGAGGTCCCGGCCGATCGCGCGCTGCAGCTGTGGACCAAGGCCGACGACTGGGAAGGTCCGGTCTCGCTGGGGCTGGTCAAGCCGGGCGAGGCGGTCGAGGTCAAGCTCGCCAAGCTGCCGAAGGTGGTGCCGAACCAGCTGTTCGAGATTACATTGGAACCGGCCGCCGGCTCACCGATCGGCCGTCCGACCGGCCCCATTCTCTACATCGGGCGCGCGGTCAGGATATAGGGAAGCACTGATTTATTCATGGCGGCGCGCTCGTCCACGAGAAAATGCGCCCTGCGGCGTTGCAAATCCTCGCGATACCACGCGGTATCGCTGCGGTTTGTGCGCGGCCGGCGAGGCCTTGCCGGGCACATTTTTCGTGACCGATCGCAGCCCGCCAGAATAAATCAGTGCTTCCCTAGGCGGCAGCCCGCATGCCGCCGCCCGGATCATCAGCGTAGCCAGATCGCGATATCGCGCACGCCTGGCCCGCTGTTGCCACTACTGCCGCCGATCACCGACGTCGCCGGCGTCGCCGCGCCATTGACCAGGGTTGCCGCGCCGCTGCTCAGGTTCACCCGGTACAGCGAGCTGGGGCCGCCGGCCGTGGTGCGCAGCGCCGCCAGCACCAGGCCGTTCTCGCCGCCGCCGATGTCCATGGCGCCTGCGCCCGCCACCGTCACGCCCAGCGGTCCGACGTCGACCAGCGTGCCGTCGTTCGGCGGATTCTGCAGCGCCAGCACCGAACTGGCGCCGTCGACGTCGAACAGCTGGGTCGAGGCCGGGGTCGGGATGCTGTTGGTGTAGGCCGCGGCCACCACGCGTGGGGCCACGCCGGCGCGGTTGATGTTGCCGTCGGTGGTGGTGGCGCCGGTGTCGACGTTGATGCGCAGGCTCTGGCCGCTGTCGCTGATCACGCGCAGGCGGTCGGCGACCGGGTTGAAGTCGACCGCAAATGCGGTTCCCTGCATGGCGGTGTAGGGCGCGCTCGTGTCGGCGCCGTCGGCGGCGAGCGTCGCCTTGACGCTGGCGGCGCCGGTGGCCGGGTCGATGGTGACCAGGCGCGCGTTGCTCGTCAGGCCGTACAGCCTGCTGTCTTTCGGCCGCACGTCGATGCCGACCAGGGTTTCGCCGCCGGCCAGGCCGGTGATGGCGACGTTGGTGTCGATGGTATTCGGCGAACCGACCTTGAAGCCCATCAGCCGGTTGTCGTTCGAGAGACCCAGCACGACCGGCGCCGCGGCGCCGCGCAGCGCGATGCCGCGGATGTCTTCGGTGACGCCGAGCGCGCCGATGAGCGTCGTGGGGGCGCTGGTGGCGGCCAGGTTCACGCCATACAGGTTACGCGCGCCGCCGACGGTGGCGACCATGTATCCCATATTCGTGCGCGCATCGATGTCGAAGCCGTTGGCGGCGCCGATGGTCACGCCCAGCGGCACCGGCGTGGCCAGGGCGCCGCTGTTCGGCGGATTCTGCGTGTACAAGGTCGAGTTGGCGCCATCGATGCCGTACAGCGTGGTCGAGCCGGTGCCGGCGAACGAGTTGGTGTAGGCCGAGGCCGAGATCGCGGCGCCGGCCGCGCCGCCATTGATGCCGCCGTCGGTGGTGGTGGCGCCGGTGTCGACGTTGATGCGCAGGTTCTGGCCGGTATTGCCGACGATGCGCAGGCGGTCGGCCATCGGGTTGAAGTCGACGCCAAAACTCGTGCCGGCCAATGCGGTGAACGGTTCCGTGGTGTCGGCGGCATCGGCGACAAGGCGCGATTTGTTGGTGGCGGCGCCGGTGGCGGCGTCCAGCGTGTACAGGCGGCCGGTCGAGCCGACGCCGTACAGCATGCCGTCGGCCGGCCGCACGTCGATGCCGACCAGGTTCTCGCCGCTCTGCAGGCCCGTCACCAGCACGTTGGTGCGAATGGCGCCCGGCGTGGCGCGGTCGAACGACACCAGGCGGTTGCTGGTGGTCAGGGCGACCACGTCGCCGACGGTGGCGGCGGGCGGCGGCGTGGTGGTCGGCGGCGAGGCGTGATCGTCGTCGCTGCTGCTGCCGCAGGCGGCCAGGGCAAGGGCGATCGACGAGACGAGAGCGAGCTTGGTGAATTGCGGTTGGGTCATGATGTGTCCTCAGTAAGAATTGCTTGCTTGAATTCATTGGGGGCGCATCGCGGCCGGGTCGGCTGCAATGTTGGCGTTGGTACTACGCGCCAGATGCAGGAATGGATGCACCTTGTGAAAAAATATTTTCACAAGGTGCAGAGAATAGTGATGGCGACGGTGGCCGCCGGGGCGTCACTCGCCCTGGCGCAAGCGCGCCACCAGGGGCGCCAGCAGCACGGCCAGCACTGCGAAGCCGGCCGCGAAGTAGCCGATCTTGTCCAGGCCGACCAGCGGGATTGCCGCGCCGCCCAGCATGGCGCCGATGCCGATGCCGGCATTCGCGGCCGATACATTGGTGGTGCCGGCCAGCGCCTGCGAGTGGGTGACCGATTTCATCACCCGCACCTGGCAGATAGGGAACAGCGCCGTGTACGCGATGCCCCACAGCGCCAGCACCGCGCAGAACAGGATCGTCGAGCCGGCGCTGGGCGCCGCCAGCGCCATCGCCAGCGCCAAGAGGCCCGAGAACAGCGCCGTGGCTTTCAGTGGCGCGCGGTCGACCACCTTGCCGCCGACCCAGTTGCCGATCAGGCCGATCGCGCCGAAGCCCATCAGCCACCAGCCGACGTCCAGCGGCGCCACGCCGGCCACCCGCTCGAGGATGTCGGCCAGGTAGGTGTAGGCGGTGAACATGGCGGTGAACACCAGGATCGACAGGCCGACGTTGGCCAGGAAGTAGGGCTCACGGAACAGGCGCGCCTGGGAACGGAAGTCCACACGCTTGGCGCGCGCCACGGCCGGCATCAGGAACAGCAGCGCGAGCGCCATCGCCAGCGACAGGGCGGCGAGGATCCAGAATGCATTGCGCCAGCCGATGCTGTTGGCGGCGATGGTGCCGAGCGGGATGCCGAACAGCAGGGCGGCCGAGATGCCGAGGTAGACCCGCGCCACGCCTTGCCCGGCCTTGTCGGGACCGGCCAGTTCGGCCGCGGTCTCGCTCGCGGTGCCCCAGAACACCGGCAGCGCCAGCGCAGGAATGAAGCGCGCCAGCGCCAGCACCCAGACGTTCGGCGCCAGCGCGGCCAGGGCATTGGACAGCGCGAACACGACCAGCACGCCGATGAACAGCGCCTTGCGGTCCAGGTGCGACAGCCAGGCCGTCAGCGGCGGACCGAACAACATCACGGTGAAGGCGAACAGGGTCACCAGCTGCCCGGCGAGCGAGATCGAGATGCCGAGGTCGCGCGACAAGGCCGGCAGCAGGCCGACGATCAGGAATTCGGTGGTGACGATGATGAAGGCGGCGACCGCCAGGATCAGGATGGGCAGCGCGCCGGACGACGATGACGCCGGGGCCGCCTGTGCGAGCGCAGAGCTTGAACGGGACATGGATTTCTTATAAGGATTAAGCAGGGTCGCCATCCTATTTGAAATACCATTTCCTATCTCGGGCATTTTTTCTATACTTGGCGGAATATTTTTCCGCAATAGCCTATGCAAACCAGTGAACGCCTGAAGGGGGTCGATGTCTTCGTGGCCGTGGCCCAGGCCGGCAGCTTCGTCCGCGCGGCCCAGCGCCTGCACCTGACCGGATCGGCCGTCGGCAAGGCCATCGCCCGCCTCGAGGCGCGCCTGAACGCGCGCCTGTTCGAGCGCAGCACGCGCCGGCTGGCGCTGACCGACGCCGGCGCCCGTTTCCTGGCCGCCTGCACCCGGGTGCTCGGCGAACTCGAGGAAGCCGAGCATGCATTGCACGCCGAGGGCGACCTGCTGGCCGGGCGGCTGCGGGTCGACCTGCCGGCCACCTATGGACGCCTGATCGTATTGCCGGTGCTGACGGCTTTCCTGCAGCGTTATCCGCGTATCAAGCCGGTGCTGTCCTTCACCGACCGCTATGTCGACCTCGAGGACGAAGGCATTGACGTGACGGTGCGCATCGGCAGTCCGGAAGCCTGGTCGCCCGCGCTCGGCCACTGCCTGCTGGGCCAGGACCGCAAGGTGTTCTGCGCGGCGCCTTCCTACCTCGCGGCGCACGGCGCACCGGCCTCGGTCGAAGACCTGGTGGAACACGCGGTGATCATGTACGGCAAGGCCGACAGCCGCGTCAGTCCCTTGCTGATCCGGCGCGGCAACGCCCTGGTCGAGCAGCGCGCTTTCGATGCGCGGATCGTCGCCGGCGACGCCGAAGCCCAGGCCGAGCTGACCGTGGCGGGGCTCGGCATCGCCCAGCTGTCGACCTGGCTGATCGAGCGCCACCTGGCGGACGGCAGCCTGGTCGAGGTGCTGCCGGACTATGCGACGCCCGGCCTGACAATGCACGTGGTGTGGCCGAAGGCGAAACAGGACGTGCCGCGCGTGCGCGAGCTGGTCGACGTCTTGCGCGCGGCGCTGTCGGAGCCGGCGGCGTAACACTGCCATCTGGAGTGCACCGCGATTGTCCCGCGGAACGGGCGAAATCGATGCTTGATAAACCACGAATCCATCCTAAGCTGGAAGGCTCCAGTGGTTTTTTCCACATCTTTCTCAGGAGAACATCATGCTGCAAACCGCCGAAATCCAGCAACGTTTCATGAACGTCCAGCAGGTCGTGAACCAGGCCGAGCAAGTCTGCCAGAGCGACCAGAGCGTCCCCAGCGAAATCCGCGACTGCATCCACAAGATCGCCGAGGAAGCCGGGCGCGCGCAAAGCGTCATGCAGTCGAACGACCAGTCGAGCATGATCCAGTGCATCGACGACCTGGAAGCCATGGGCGACGAGGCCAAGCGCGTCTGCACCTCGACCAGGCCTTCACCGCAAGTGCAATCCGTCGTCGTGCGCGTGCACGACGAGCTGTCGAACCTGAAGCACCAGCTGCACTGAGCCTTTAAACCACACCCCGCTCGCGCAAGGCCGCGATCTCTTCCTCGCTCCTGCCCAGCATCTCGCGCAATACTTCCGTCGTGTGCTGGCCCAGCAGGGGCGGGGCCATCCCGCTGGTCGCAGGAGTGGCCGACATCCGGATCGGATTGCGCACCAGCTTGACCTGACCCGCGCTCGGATGCGGCAGGTCGATCGCCATCGCACGCGCCTGCACCTGCTCGTTGGCGAACACTTCGCCGACGTCGTTGATCGGCCCGCAGGGCACGCCTTTTTCTTCCAGCAGGGCGATCCATGCGTCGCGCGGTTTCGTCCTGACCATCTCGGCCAGCAGCGGCACCAGCACATCGCGGTTCTGTACGCGCAGCGGATTGGTGGCGAAGCGCGGATCGCCGGCCAGCTCGGGCCGGCCGCCGGCCTCGACGAACTTCTGGTACTGGCCGTCGTTGCCGGTGGCGACGATGATGTGGCCATCCGCGCAGGCAAAGGTCTGGTAGGGCACGATGTTGGCGTGGGCATTGCCCCAGCGCTTGGGCGGCTTGCCGCTGTTGAGGTAATTGCTGCCGACATTGGCCAGCATCGCCACCTGCGTGTCTAACAGCGCCATGTCGATGTGCTGGCCCTCGCCCGTGCGGTCGCGGTGGGTGAGGGCGGCCAGCACGGCCACCGTCGCGTACATGCCGGTCATGAGGTCGGTCAGCGCGACGCCGGCCTTTTGCGGACCGCCGCCGGGCAGGTCGTCGCGCTCGCCGGTGACCGACATCAGGCCGCCCATGCCCTGGATCAGGAAGTCGTAACCCGCGCGGTGGGCGTAGGGACCGTCCTGGCCGAAGCCGGTGATCGAGCAGTACACCAGGTCGGGCTTGATTGCCTTGAGTGAGTCATAGTCGAGGCCATAGCGCTTCAGGTGGCCGACCTTGAAGTTCTCGAGCACCACGTCGCAATGCAGCACCAGCTCGCGCAGCAGGGCCTGGCCTTCGCTGCTCGCGATGTCGACCGTGAGCGAGCGCTTGCCGCGGTTGGCCGACAGGTAATAGGCCGCTTCCTGCGTATCGTTGCCCTGCGCATCCCTGGCATATGGCGGACCCCAGGCGCGGGTGTCGTCGCCGGCGCCGGGGCGCTCGATCTTGATCACGTCGGCGCCGAGGTCGGCCAGGTTCTGCGAGCACCAGGGGCCGGCCAGCACGCGCGACAGGTCGAGCACGCGGATGTGGCCGAGGGCTTTCGGCAGCGCTGAGGGGGGAGAGGTGGATAGCGTCATGACGTTCTTTGCGCGGCAACAAGGAAGGCTGATTATAGCTGGCAGGAACGAAACGGCATTGTGAGTGGACGAGCGCTTGGCTCGTAGGCGCAGTCTGTATCGCTTCACTGATGATTCAGACCTGCCTTCATCGTTCGTCACCTTTTGAGAGCTCAAGGGACGGGGAGGATTGGTGAGTGCTAAGATGCTGGATGGTTCGCGATATTACCTCTCAAAAGTACTTCAATCAGCATTGCATCACGTTGGAGATCGGATCGTCAATTACTGACGACGAGTTTGATACATTTAACAATGTGGATTTACTTGCTCGTCTCACTGGTGCACCCGATCGAAGCACCATCCTTGTTTCGCGGGGTATAGGGGCAGTTGATACGCTCAACCTCAAAGTGCACAATGAGGTGTTTCAGTATCCGTCAGAATATTTCATCATTAACAACGGTGGAGAACTCAGGTTTCAGCTGATCGTCGATTCAATCTATGTTCGTAAAGAAGATCAGGACAAAGGCATTGGCGTCAGGTCGGTAATGATCAGTATCGACCAGGCAAAAGAATTGGGTTTTCATTCAGTTGGCTTGGAAGCTGCCGGCAGTGCAAGCAATCGAAGCATGTTTTTCGGTTATCACGTCTGGCCATCTTTGGGTTTCGATGCAGATTTGCCAAGCGTGATATTGAGCAAGCTTCCTGACGAGCTTCAGTGGTGCGCGCGGGTATCTGATTTGATGCAGGCAGATGGAGGGCCTGATTGGTGGTACTATAACGGGGTAGGACTCGAATTGACGTTCGAACTTGACGATGATAGTGTGAGTTGGAAACTTCTGCATGAGTACGCCAAGGCGAGGGGGATTTCAATATGACAAGAAAATTTTTGCAAGCGCTATCGCAGCTCAAATCGACTTCGCTTGAAGAGGTACGTGCACAGCGTAGGGAGCGTGATACTCCCCAGCATGGAGCAGTTGCCTTTCAGGCAGATGTTTACCGCAGACGGCGAGCTGGGACAATTGTCACCTTCTCCAAGCCTCGTACTGCTGAGCATTGATAAAAAGCCACGATCTTCGTGGCTTTTTTGCTAATAATGAAATAGGCCCTTCTTAGGAGAAAGCGCCGTAGCGCTCTCCGTTAATTGCAGTTGCTTACGTCCCGGACTGCACTACCGCAACCGAATCGGCCTCCCCCTGGCTATCGCCACCCGCCACCGCCTGGCGCCCTTCGGCCTCGGCCAGCAGCGCGCAGCGCTCGGCCTTCTCGGCATTGCGCAACTCGACATAACGCCGCAGCGCATCGTCCAGCGCTGGCAACAGCGCGCCGCGTTCGCTGTGCAGCGACGAGTAGGCCGGCCGCGCCGCAGTGAAGCCGAATTCCTCCGCCGGCTTCGCTTCCAGCGTCGATGCATCGACGCCGGCCAGCCCGGCCGCGCGCCGCGCCAGCTCGGCCCAGGTCAATTCTCCCTTGTTGGCGAGGTGCCAGATGCCGGCTTCGCGGTCCACGGCCAGGTCCAGGCAGGCGTGCACCAGGTCGGGCACATAGGTCGGCGTGATGGTCATGTCGCCGGCCGCCACGAAGGCGTCGCCGCGCTCCAGGGCATCGAGCGCCTGGGTCACGAAGTTGTGCTGGTCCCACGGCCCGAAGAAGGCGCTGGTGCGCACCACCAGCGCGCCCGGGTGATTGGCCAGCACCGCGCGTTCGGCGTCGAGCTTGCTGCGGCCGTAGACGTTGAGGGGATTCGGCGTATCCGATTCGACGTAGGGACGCTCGTTGCGCCCGTCGAACACCAGGTCGCTCGAGAAGGTGGTCAGGTGGATGGCGTGGCGCGCGCAGGCGGCGGCCAGGATGGCGGCGCCGTGCGTGTTCTCGCGCTGGCAGCGTTCCATGTCGTGCTCGGCGTCGTCGACCCGCACATAGCCGCAGGTATTGACCACCGCCCACGGCTTGTGCCGCGCCAGCGCGCGCTCGACCGAGTCGGCGTCGGCGATGTCCATGTCCTGGCGCGACAGCAGCTTGTAGGCCAGGTTGCGCTTGTCGCAGATGCGGGCGAAGGCGCGGCCCAGGGTGCCGGTCGCGCCCAGGATCAGGATCGGCGCGGCGTCGCTGCCCACCAGGCGGTGGCCGTCGGCCGCGATCGAGGTGAGGGCGGCCGGCGTGGCCACCGGCTGCTGGCACAGGAAGCGGCCCGGCCGGCGCCACCAGCCCTGGGCGCGCAGCACCGGGTGCGACAGCGGCGCGCCGCTCGACAGTTCGCGCATCATGTTCGCCAGCGCGGTCGGCCGCGGCAGCGGCGAGCGCACGTCGAGCGGGCCCGGTTCGTAGTAGCCGCGGTCGACCGTCACCAGGCTGTTCCAGTCGAAGGAGCCGAGCAGGGCCCACACCGTGACGGCGCGCACGTCGACGCCGTTGTCGCGCGACTGCTGGGCCGCTTCCCAGATCTCGAGCAGCCAGCGCATCTGGTCTTCGCGGTTGGCGTCGATGTGGGCTTCGGTGATGGCCAGCGGGATGCGATAGCGCTCCCAGATCTCGGACAGCAGCGGGGCGATGCCGGGCGTCGGCGTGGCCAGCACGCGCGAGGCTTCGATGTCGGCGCAGGGAATGCCGTCGGCCACGCCGCGGTGGTGCGCCGGATAGCGCTCGGGGCGGTGGTCCAGCCAGCGCTCGCTGGTGACATAGTAATTGACGCCGATGAGGTCGGGCGGGCAGGGGTTGTCGCGGAACCACAGGATGTCCTCTGGCCTGGCGCCGCTCTTGAGCAGGTAGTTCCACAGCTTGTGCTCGGGCCCGACCATGCCGCACAGCAGGTCCCAGCCCAGCCAGCGGCGCTCGTTGTAGAACTCGGCCACGTGGCTGAGCTCCGGCGTGCTGTAGGTCTTGCCGAGGTCGTCGGTCTGCACCAGTTTCGCGTTCGGGTTGACGGCGCGGATGGCGCGCATCGACAGCACGGTGGCGCGGCACTGGTTGAGCAGGGCGTCGATGAAGGTGCGGTCGTCGCGGCCGTGCGGATACCACACGCCATACAGGCCGGCGAAGCGCGCCGTGGTGCAGATCTCGTTGACCGGGGTATAGAACTCGAGCCAGGGGTAGCGCGCGGCGACGGCGCCGGCGTAGTCGGCCAGCTCTTGCGCGAAACCGGGATCGACCAGGCTCGTGTGGCGCGGGCCGCTGCCATGGTGGATCAGTCCGGCGATCGGGGTGACGCCAGCCTCTCGCAGGGCGGCCAGGCGCTCGTCCGGCCAGCGCCAGTCGGCGCCGTCGACGCCATCGGGGGCGGTGCGTTCCCACAGGATGGGGTAGCGGATGGCGCGGATGCCGAGCGCGGCGAAGCGCTCGATGTCGCAGGCGCGTCCGCTATGGCCGTTGCGGTCCAGCTGGCTGAAGTAGGTGTCCTGCACGCGGTTGACCGTGCATTCGAGGCCGCCCCAGAGTTCGAGGGGGTGTGCTGGGCTGTTCGTGCTCTTGTTCATGGTGGTCTTGAATCCTTAATTTTATGACAACAAAGTTTCGACAATGCGGCGCTACCGACGTTCAAACTGCGTGGGGAGAGCCCTGCCTGCCGAGTCACGGTGCGGGTAGCGGTTGACAGCGGAGCGCCAACCTGCAACCATGCGGTCCATGATCTTTCCGAAAGCACATCTCATTCTTGCCTGGTGGCGCCGCTCCTAGCGCGCGGCCCCGGAAATGATGTGCATTTCAGCTAACGCCGCCTCGATTTGGGTGGCGTTTTTTCTTTGACGCAGGACAATCGAGGCATCTACCAAGGAATCTCGATGACCCTGCAACAAACTACCGCTCCTGCTTCTGCTTCCGCTCCTGGAAGCCAGATCATCCTGACCGGCGACCGTCCGACCGGTCCGCTGCACCTCGGCCACTTCGTGGGCAGCCTGCGCGATCGCGTGACCTACCAGCACCAGTACCGCCAATTCGTCATGCTGGCCGATTCGCAGGCCCTGACCGACAATATGGATGACCTGAGTAAGGTACACCGGAACGTGCTGGAGGTGGCGCTCGATTACCTTGCCGTAGGGATCGACCCGGCCAAGACCACGATCTTCATCCAGTCGCAGATTCCGGAACTGACCGAGCTGACCTTCTATTACCTGAACCTGGTGACCGTCGCGCGCCTCGAGCGCAACCCGACCGTGAAGGCGGAAATCGTCCTGCGCGGCTTCGAGCGCGACATCCCGGCCGGCTTCCTGACCTATCCGGCCAGCCAGGCCGCCGACATCACCGCCTTCAAGGCCGGCGTGGTGCCGGTGGGCGAAGACCAGATCCCGATGATCGAGCAGTGCAACGAGATCGTGCGCCGCTTCAACCGCATCGTCGGCCGCGACATCCTGGTCGAGGCCAAGGCCTTCGTGCCGGAAGTCGGCCGCCTGCCGGGTATCGACGGCAAGGCCAAGATGAGCAAGTCGCTCGGCAACACCATCAACCTGGGCGCCAGCGCCGACGAGATCCGCGCCGCGGTCAAGAACGTGTACACCGACCCGCTGCACCTGAAGGTGTCGGATCCAGGGCATATCGAGGGCAACGTCGCCTTCAGCTACCTGGACGCTTTCGACACCGACAAGGAAGGCCTGGCCGAGATGAAGGCGCACTACCAGCGCGGCGGCCTGGGCGACAGCATCGTCAAGAAGCGCCTCGAAGGCATCCTGCAAGACCTGCTGGCGCCGATCCGCGCTCGCCGCGAAGAGTTCGCCAAGGATCCGGCCCAGGTGATGAAGATGCTGCAGGAAGGCACCCTCAAGGCGCGCGAAGTGGCGGCCGCGACCACCGACGAGGTCAAGAAGGCGCTGGGCCTGTCCTACTTCTGATGAGGGCACGGGTATCGCTGCGCGATACCTGCGGTAGCGCAACCCGTGCCTCTGATAACTATCAGTAGCACGGAGCCGGCGACGATGGCAAGCTGCGGGCTTGTCCATCGCCGAGGAGCGCTTCATGAGCAAAGGCTTGCGCCTGACCGAACAATGGATGCAGCGGGCCTTGTGGCTCGTCGCCTTCGTCTTCGCCGGCTTCCTGATCGGCCTGGGCGGCCTGGTCGTGCAGCAGCTGCGCGACGTCGAAGAGCCGCTGACGGTCGAGCAGTTCATGAACCCGGCCCTGGTCGGCAAGCTGCGCGCCGAGATGGACAGCGAGCGCGCGCGCATCGAAGGCGCACGCACGCGCCTCGAGCAGGCCAGCCAGAAGCATGCCGTGGCGCAGTCGAACACGCGCTCGGCGCGCTCGACCTTCGACAACTGGCTCGCGACCCGGCAGGCCACCGCGCGGCCCGAGCAAGACCCCGAACTGATCAAGCGTACCCAGGGCCTGGAGGCCCTGGAGCGCGCTGAACGCGCCGCCCTGGCGGCGGTGGAAGGCGAACAGCAGACGATGCTGGACGCCACCCAGGCCTACGAGCGCGCCAACCTGCGCTGGAACGCCCTGCAGGAACCGGCGCAGCAGGCCTTCGCCGACGAAGTCGAGGCGCGCGAGCTGCGCGTCTTTCTGTATCGCCTGGCATTGACCTTGCCGCTGCTGCTGGCGGCCGGCTGGCTGTTCCGGCACAAGCGCAAGACGCCGGACTGGCCGTTCGCCTGGGGCTTCATCATCTTTGCCCTGTTCACCTTTTTCTTCGAGCTGGTGCCCTACCTGCCGAGCTATGGCGGCTATGTGCGCTACATCGTCGGCATCATCCTCACCGTGGTCGCGGGGCGCTACGCCGTCGCATGGCTGCAGGGCTACCTGGCGCGCCAGAAGCTGGCCGAGGCATTGCCCGACGCCGAGCGGCGCCAGGGGATGCGTTACGACCTCGTCCAGGCGCGCCTGACGAAAAGCGTGTGCCCCGGTTGCGAGCGCGCCGTCGACCTCAAGGATGGCAAGACCGACTTCTGCCCGCACTGCGGCATCGGCCTGTTCAACCGATGCGGCGCTTGCACGACCCGCAAGAATGCGTTCGCGCGCTTTTGCTTCGCCTGCGGGACGGCGGCCAACACCACGCTGGCCGATTAGGCGGCCAGCGCCGTGCGACAGGGTCAGTCGCGCAGGTCGGCCGGCACCTTGCCGCCGTTGGCGGCCAGCTTGTTCATCACCTGGCGGTGCAGCCAGATGTTCATTTTGGCCGAGTCGCCCGTGTCGCCGGTGTAGTTCAGCTCGGCGGCCAGTTCCTTGCGCGACTGCAGGCTGCTGTCCAGGCCGAGCAGCTTGAGCAGGTCGACGATCGAGGTGCGCCAGTTCAGCTGCTGGCCGGACGACTTCTGCATATCGTTCAGGATCTGCTCGACGTCGACTTGCTGCATCGGGGCGGCGGCCGGAGCGGCGGAAGCGGCGGGAGCGGCAGCCGGTGCGCCTGGCGCGGGCGCGGCTTGCGGCTGCGGCGCGGCGCTCGGGGCTGCCGGTGCGGCCGCTGGCGCGGCGGTCGTTGCGGCAGGCGCCGCATCTTTCTTACCTGGGAAAATTTTGTGGAAAATATTGCTCAGGATACCCACGGGACCCTCCTTTTCTGGTGATTGTTTACGGATATTGTTTGCCATATAGCCGAGCGCGACCGCCAGCGCGGCGCCGCCGGCAGCCTTGATCAAGGTCGGATGCTCGGCATAGAAGTCGCTCATGCGATCGACAATGCCAGGGTTCTGTTGTTGCGCCTTTTCAGCCAGTTCTTGCACTTGCTCAGGCGAGACCTGGGCCGCCTGTTCCGGTGTCACCTGGGAGGTGTTGCCACCGAAGATCTTGCCGAGCGCACCGCCAGCCACCGAGGACAGCAGGCCGCCGCCGGCGCCGCCGATCAGGTTGTTGAGCATGCCGGCGCGCTGGTCGGGATTGCTCTGGCCGAACAGCTGGCTGACCATCTGGGGGAAGGGCGGGGTCTGGTCCGAGCGCAAGGCGCTGGCGATGCCCTGGGCGATGCTGGCGCGGGGCGCGTTTTGCGCCACCTGGTCGAAGTCGTCGGCAGCCTTGCCATTATTGGCGACGGCGCCGCCAATATACTGCTGCAATAAGTTTCCTAAATCGAAAGCCATGTCATCTCCTACGTGATGTGATACCTGTGATTGCTCAGCGTAGGCGTTTGGTATCGCCGGCTCTGTTCGATGACGAACCCAGGAAGGGTATTCATCGACGATCGGCCCATATTTGCCCAGTGGACATTTGCAAGCCGGGAGCGGTAAGCTGTCGCCATGCCCTACCTGCCGCTCGTCATCTTCCTCGCCGTCTACCTGTTCGCCAGCCTGGCCTGGGATATGTCCCAGCTGGTCGGCGCGGCCTACCTGACGACCAGCCTGACCTGCTTCGTCGCCTACGCCATCGACAAGTCGGCGGCGCGTGCGCAGTCCTGGCGCACGCCGGAAAGCACCTTGCTGATCCTGGGCCTGGTCGGCGGCTGGCCCGGCGCCTTGCTGGCCCAACAATGGTTGCGCCACAAAAGCAGCAAGCCATCGTTCCAGCGCAAGTTCCAGCTGACGGTGGCGCTGAACCTGGGCGCCTTCGCCTGGCTGGCCTGGCGCTTCGGCGTGCCGGCCTGATCGTCGAAAGGAGGATCGCATGTGGCCTTACCCCCGTATCCTGGCCCACCGCGGCGGCGGCACCCTGGCGCCCGAGAATACCTATGCCGGACTGCGCTGCGGGATGCAGGCCGGCTTTCGCGCGATCGAGTTCGACGTCATGCTGGCGCGCGACGGCGTGCCGGTGTTGATGCACGATCCCGGCCTGGGCCGCACGGTGAAGGGCAGCGGCAGCGTGTTCGAGCACGATGCCGGCGATCTCGTGGCGATGGATGCCGGCGCCTGGTTCGGCCCGGCGTTCGTCGGTGAACCGGTGCCGCTGTTTACCGAGTTCGCGCGCCGCTGCAGGGAGCAGGGCGTGTGGATGAATATCGAGATCAAGCCGGCGCCCGGGTTCGAAGCGGAAACCGGCGCGGTCGTGGCCGCGCTTGCCGCCGACCTGTTCGCCGCCGAACTCGCGGCCGGAGACATGGCCCGGGTTCCGCTGCTGTCCTCGTTCAGCGACGTGGCGCTGGCCAGCGCGCGCCTGGCCGCGCCGCAACTCCCACGCGCCTGCCTGATCAGCGCGCTGGGGCCGGATTGGGAGCTGCGCGCCCGGGCGCTGGACGCGGTTGCCATCCACACCAATCACCAGCACCTGGGGCCGCAGATGGCGCGGGCGGTGAAGGAAACGGGTTTGGGCCTGTTCTGCTATACGGTCAACGATCCCGGCCGTGCACGCACCTTGCTGGACTGGGGCGTGGATGCCTTCTGCACCGACCGCATCGACCTGATCGGGCCGGACTTCGCCTGAGATACTTTCGGCTCAGCAATATATTTGTGAGGCGGCCTCAAGAATGGAGGCCGGGGAGACGTTAAGTACAGACGATCTCTTTGAAGCAGCTAGCATGGCACCCTCGACCACCATTATCCCGTTCACTTCGCATGGCGAAGACACCCAGGCCGCCGTCAGCCACTGGCTCGGCCAGGTCGCGATGGCCGGCGTGCGCCGGTCCGCCATCGAGGCGGATGGCGAGGCGCGCTCCCGCATCCTGCGGCAAGCCGCAATGACGATGCTGGCCCCGGTCGAGCCCAGGACGCGCGCGATCTCGAACCTGCTGCGCTGAATCCGTTGTTGCTGG
This sequence comes from Massilia sp. UYP32, assembly GCF_050434365.1. NCBI lineage: Bacteria > Pseudomonadati > Pseudomonadota > Betaproteobacteria > Burkholderiales > Oxalobacteraceae > Massilia > Massilia sp. UYP32. The sequence continues at coordinate 20,506 of NZ_JBNDIK010000016.1, read as the reverse complement.
CAAGTTGTCAATATTAGTGGGACTGATATTGACGGCGGCGGCTAGGCTATAATCGTTCCTTTATACGGCACGCTGCCTCATTCCGCCCTCCAACAGACATGAAATCCTCAGACATTCGCGAAAAGTTCCTGAAGTTCTTTGAATCCAAAGGCCATTCCATCGTGCGTTCCAGCCCGCTGGTGCCTGGCAATGACCCGACCATGCTGTTGACCAATAGCGGAATGGTGCAGTTCAAGGATGTGTTCCTGGGCCTGGATTCGCGCCCGTATTCGCGCGCGACCTCGGTCCAGCGCTGCGTGCGCGCCGGCGGCAAGCACAACGACCTGGAAAACGTCGGCTACACCGCGCGCCACCACACCTTCTTTGAAATGCTGGGCAACTTCAGCTTCGGCGACTATTTCAAGCGCGATGCGATCCAGTATGCCTGGGAACTGCTGACGAAGGTCTATGGCCTGCCGGCCGAGAAGCTGACGGTCACCGTCTATTTCGAGGACGACGAAGCCTACGATATCTGGGCCAACGAGATCGGGGTGCCGAAAGAGCGCATCATCCGCATCGGCGACAACAAGGGCGCGCGCTACGCCTCGGACAACTTCTGGCAGATGGCCGACACCGGCCCATGCGGCCCGTGCACCGAGATCTTCTATGACCACGGCGCCGACATCTGGGGCGGTCCTCCGGGCTCGCCCGAAGAAGACGGCGACCGCTTCATCGAGATCTGGAACCTGGTGTTCATGCAGTTCAACCGCGACGAGGCGGGCAAGTTGACCCCGCTGCCGAAGCCGTCGATCGACACCGGCATGGGCATGGAGCGTCTGGCCGCCGTGCTGCAGCACGTGCACAGCAACTACGAGATCGACCTGTTCCAGAATTTGATCCGCGCCGCCGCGCGCGAGACCGGCATCGACGAGCTGGGCAACAACTCGCTCAAGGTCATCGCCGACCACATCCGCTCGGCCTCGTTCATGATCGTCGACGGCATCATCCCGAGCAGCGAAGGCCACGGCTACGTCCTGCGCCGCATCATCCGCCGCGCGCTGCGCCACGGGCACAAGCTGGGCCAGACGAAACCGTTCTTCTACAAGCTGGTGGCCGACCTCGACCTCGAGATGGGCGAAGCCTATCCGGAACTGCGCGACGCGAAAGACCGCGTGGCGCAAGTGCTGAAGGCCGAGGAAGAACGTTTCGGCGAGACGCTGGAAAACGGCATGAAGATCCTGGAAGCCCAGCTGGCCAAGGATCCGAAGAACCTCGACGGCGCCACCGCCTTCACCCTGTACGACACCTATGGCTTCCCGCTCGACCTGACCGCCGACATCTGCCGCGAGCGCAACGTCACGCTCGACGAGGCCGGCTTCGCCGCCGCCATGGAGCAGCAGAAGAAGACCGCGCGCGCCGCCGGCAAGTTCAAGATGGCCGCCAACGTCGAGTATGCGGGCGAAAAGACCAAGTTCGTCGGCTACGAATCGCTGGCCCACAACACCCACGTGCTGGCGCTGTACGCCGACGGCGTGAAAGTGGACGAGCTGAAGGCTGGCCAGGCCGGCATCGTCGTGCTCGACACCACCCCGTTCTATGCCGAATCGGGCGGCCAGGTCGGCGACCAGGGCGTGATTGGCAGCGCAGGTTCACGCTTCGAGGTCGAGGACACGCTCAAGATCCAGGCCGACGTGTTCGGCCACCACGGCGTGCTGCGCGAGGGTTCGCTGAAGGTCGGCGACACCGTCGACGCGCAGGTCGACACCGTCAAGCGCGGCCGCACCATCCGCAACCACTCGGCCACCCACCTGATGCACAAGGCCTTGCGCGAAGTGCTGGGCAGCCACGTGCAGCAGAAGGGTTCGCTGGTCGATCCGGACAAGACCCGCTTCGACTTCAGCCACCCGCAAGCCCTGACCGCCGACGAAATCGCCAAGGTCGAAGCCATCGTCAACCGCGAGATCCTGGAGAACCATCCGACCCAGTCACACCACATGTCGTTCGACGACGCCGTCAAGCATGGCGCGATGGCGCTGTTCGGCGAGAAGTACGGCGACACCGTGCGCGTGCTGGACATCGGTTCGTCGAAAGAGCTGTGCGGCGGCGTGCACGTGACCCGCACCGGCGACATCGGCCTGTTCAAGATCGTGTCGGAAGGCGGCGTTGCCGCCGGCATCCGCCGCGTCGAAGCGGTGACGGGCGAGGGCGCCCTGGCCCTGGTGCAGTCGATCAACCGCAAGCTGGTCGAAGCGGCCGGCGCGCTCAAGACCAGCCCGGACGAGCTGACGGCCCGCATCGCCCAGGTCCAGGATCAGGTCAAGGTCCTGGAAAAGGAAGTCGCCGCGCTGAAGTCGAAGCTGGCGGCCGGCCAGGGCGACGAGCTGGTGAGCAAGGCGGTCGACGTCAACGGCATCAAGGTGCTGGCGGCAACGATGGAAGGCGCCGACGTGGCCACCCTGCGCGAAGCCATGGACAAGCTGAAGGACAAGCTGCAGACGGCCGCCATCGTGCTGGCCAGCGTGGCGGACGGCAAGGTCAGCCTGATCGCGGGCGTGACCAAGGATGCCACCGGTAAAGTGAAAGCCGGCGAGCTGGTGAACTTCGTCGCGCAGCAGGTGGGCGGCAAGGGCGGCGGCCGTCCTGATATGGCGCAAGCAGGCGGCACCGATCCGTCGGGCCTGCCGGCGGCGCTGGCCGGCGTGGCCGGCTGGGTCGGCGAACGCGCCTGATCGTTCCGTCTCTTGGCTTGACCATCGACGCCACCTTCGGGTGGCGTTTTGCATGCGCCGCACGAAACCTGGACTGAAGTGGTAACACTTTGTTTTGATGGTCGTTTCGACTATTGCGCGCCCTGATTCGGACCGCATCTAGGAGGCGTGCTGCACCGCTGCGGTGCCGATTTGTGAGCACCGAGTACACAGTCAATGTTATTTGGTCAAGCATTTCACATTGTGGTTGCAATCCTGCAACAATGTGTGACTATTTTGGTGCGGTGCGTCATACTGCCCGAATTGGAGTAGTATGCGACTGAAGTTGGACCACTTAATCAAAGCAGGTAATGCGATGAGCGATATCACTTTTGAAACCGACACCGACACCATGGAATTCCAGAGAGACCTGGATGCACGCGGACTGAACTGCCCGCTGCCCATCCTCAAAGCCAAGAAGGCGCTCGCCGAGATGGAAACCGGCCAGGTGCTGCGCATCGTTGCCACCGACACCGGCTCCGTGCGCGACTTCCAGGCCTTCGCCAAGCAAACCGGCAATGCCTTGCTGGCTCATACCCATGAGAATGGCGAGTTCACCTTCCTGATGCGCCGCAAATAAGCGATTCGGCTGCAGTCCATGCTGCAGCCGCGTGCGTATCCCGCGACGGGGCGTCCTGCCCCGTGCGCTTCCCGCAAAAAGAAAAGCCCCGCATCCGAGGATGGCGGGGCGCGTGCCTGCGCGGTGACGGGATGCCGTCAGCCGCCGAAGCCGGCGCCGTCGGCCACGCCGACCAGCCCGATCCGTTCTCCCTCCGCACCGGCATCGAGGTCGACCAGGTCGAGGGTGCCGAACTGCAGGTCCAGGCCCGGCGTGCCGCCGGCGAAGTTGGTGAACACGACACTGTTGATGCCGACCTCATCGGTCCATTGCATCATCCAGGCCTCGCCGCCCGTATTGGCAACGAAGGCGTCGGCCACGATGTCGCCGCGGACGAGGGCGGCCTGGTTCAGTTCGCCGGTCGTGAGGAAGGTGTCGCTGACGACGGCCACTTCCGGATCGATGTAGGAGGCGAAGAAGATGTCGCCGGCTTCGGCATTCGTGATCCGGTCCAGTTCGGCAATCGAATCACCGCTCGCGAATACGCCGCTCAGGGCCTCGCCCACGTTGTACATGAACAGGGCCGGTATCCCATCCGCGGTCAGGATGATCGTGTCCGCGCCGAGACCGCCCGAAATGGTGTCTTCGCCGCCGTTCGCGTAGATGGTGTCGTTGCCGGCGCCGCCGCTCAGCAAGTTGTAGGAGTCGCTGGTGCCGGTGAGCGTGTCGTCGCCGCCAAACCCCCAAAGCATATTGCCCGTGAGTTTTTCACCGGCAGCGCTGCCGAAGGTGTAGATGTAGTTGTCGCCGGTCGTCATCGTCTCGCCCTGCGCCGACGTGACCGTGAGCGTGCCTTGCATCAGCGTTTGCTGTTCCAGGATCTGGACGGAGACACCTGCGACGGCCCCCTTGCTGGCGTGGTTCGACTCCACCACGAACGAGCCGGCCGCCGATTCCAGCGTGATCTCGCCGTCGAACGGGCTGTTGAGCCTCACCCAGCGCATGCCCAGCCCGATGTCGATGCCGCCTGGCCCGTCGATACGAACCTCGGCCGTCTCGCCGATATTGCCGGCCGCGTCGATGGCCCGCACCTCGATCGTCGGATCGTTCTGCGTCAGGTCGATGCCCTTCAGCGTGACGGTGCCGGCGCCGGCATCGTCCTCGACGTCGATCCATGCATCGCTGCCGGTCATGCGCCACTGGAGGATGCTGTCGTCGCGCTGATCCACGCTGAAGCTCACGTCGACGGTTTCTTTCGTCGTGATCACCGCGCCGTCGTACTGGCCTTCGATGCGCAGGAAGGCCAGCCGCTCGGTCGGGGGCGTGGCGTCGTGGACGATGTCCTGGTCGATCGCGGTGACTGCCGCGCCGTCGGCGTTCACCAGGCGTACCTGCACATTCGTGCCCGCGGGGCTGGCGGTCAGGTCGACGTCCGTGACGGTGATGGTCTTGCCAACCGGCGCGATATCGGTCCAGTCCGCTTCAGTATCGAGCCGGTACTGGAACTTCTGGCCCGTGGCTGGCGTGCCGGTAAAGCTGAAGCGGACGTCGGCGACTTCCGCATTGGTGACGTTGTCGTCGGGAGCCCGGTCGTTGGCGTCGTGATCGACGCCGGCGAACTTGAGCGTCACGCCGACTGGCGGCGTGGGCGCCGGCGGGGTCGGACGCGGCGGGTCGACGATGTCGATCACGGCGTCCAGTCCGCCCTTGGCCACGGCGTCCACCACGTCCTGCAGGCTGGCCCTGGCCGGCAGCTTGTCCAGCACCTTGGCCATGCCGCCGTGGCGCTGCAGCGCAGCGAGCGCGGAGGGATCGTCGGCAGCGGCCTTGGCCATGTCGGCCAGGGCCTGCGCCAGGGTCACCGGGTCGGCCGCGCCGCGCTCGGTGTCGAACAGCGCCAGCAGGGTGGTGCCGGTGGCGATCGCCTCGACCACCTTCGGATTGGATGAGGCGATGTCGGTGAACGCGACCGTGGCCTGCACCAGCTGGTCGATGTCGTCCTGCGAAGCGCCGAGCGTGACGGCGCGCATCAGCACGCCGGCCGCCTCGAGCGCGGCGTCGCCGGCATAGTTGCTGCCGGACTCAGCCACCTGGGCGGTAAAGTCGACGGCGGCCTGCTTGCGCAGCTCGACCAGGTCCGCATCCGTTCCCTGGGCGGCATCGAGGATGGTGATGGCGACGTCGGCCAGCGACACATGGCCGGCGCCGATCGCGTCGCTCCAGAAAGCCAGGCCGCCGGCATCGGGTGCGCGGCTGAACAACTGTTGATAGATCTCGGCGATGCGCTCGGCCGGCGTGTCGTCGCCGAAGCGGTCCTGGGCTTCCTCGGAGTGCGCGAACGATGCGGCGATAGCGCCGAGGTCGCTTTCATTGGCGGCGAGACGCGCGGACCAGTACGCCAGGCCGTCAGGATCGGCCGGACGGCCGAGGAAAGCGAGATAGAAGGCGTGCACCGCGGATGCGTGGGAAGTCAGTTCGTTCATATCAGGATCATTCGTTTTTATGCATGGTTAAATTGCCATGTAGAAACATTATGTATTCAGAATGTAATTGTGTGTAGGAAATAATCACCGCTTTTCGGGTAGCGCATCACTTTTAGTCAAGGTGCATGAAATGGACGGGTGCATTAGGCGGTTTCCTCTAACAAAAAATCGTACGATCGTGCTTTAATTTAGCCCGTCGCTCGAATTTCTCTTATAATCTGGGCCACAGTTCTGTCATCCATTCCATTTTTAAAGGCACCCTATGAAAGTCCTGGTACCCGTCAAACGCGTGGTCGACTACAACGTCAAGGTTCGCGTCAAGTCCGACAATAGCGGCGTCGATGTCGCCAACGTCAAGATGTCGATGAACCCGTTCGACGAGATCGCGCTGGAAGAGGCGACCCGCCTGAAAGAGGGCGGCAAGGTCACCGAGGTGGTGGCGGTCTCGGTGGGCGTGGCCCAGTGCCAGGAAACCCTGCGTACCGGCATGGCGATCGGCGCCGACCGCGGCATCCTGGTGGAAACCGCCGGCGACACCGAGCCGCTGGCCGTGGCCAAGATCGTCAAGGCGCTGGCCGATAAGGAACAGCCGCAACTGATCATCCTGGGCAAGCAGGCGATCGACGACGATTCGAACCAGACCGGCCAGATGCTGGCTGCGCTGCTGGGCTGGCCGCAAGCGACCTTCGCCTCGAAAGTCGTGCTGGAAGACGGCAAGGTGACCGTGACCCGCGAAGTCGACGGCGGCCTGGAGACCGTTGCCCTGACCCTGCCTGCCATCATCACCACCGACCTGCGCCTGAACGAGCCGCGCTACGTGACGCTGCCGAACATCATGAAGGCGAAGAAGAAGCCGCTCGAGACCGTCAAGCCGGAAGACCTGGGCGTCGACGTCGCGCCGCGCCTGAAGACCCTGAAGGTCGTCGAGCCGGCCAAGCGCTCGGCCGGCGTCAAGGTGCCGGACGTGGCGACCCTGGTGCAGAAGCTGCGCACTGAAGCCAAGGTCATCTGAGTCGTCTGTCGTTACTTAATACATAGGAATCAACATGGTCGCATTAGTCATTGCTGAACACGACAACGGCTCCCTGAAGGGCGCTACCCACCACACCGTGACGGCTGCCGCCCAGTGCGGTGGCGACGTGCACGTCCTGGTCGCCGGTTCGAACTGCGGCGCCGCCGCCGAAGCCGCCGCGCAAATCGCCGGCGTGTCGAAAGTGCTGGTCGCCGACGCGCCGCACTTCGCCGACGGCCTGGCCGAGAACGTGGCCGGGCAGATCCTTGCCGTCGCCGGCGAGTACTCGCACATCCTGGCTCCAGCCACCGCCTACGGCAAGAACATCCTGCCGCGCGTGGCCGCCAAGCTGGACGTGGCGCAGATCTCCGAGATCACCAAGGTCGATTCGCCCGACACCTTCGAGCGTCCGATCTATGCCGGCAACGCCATCGCCACCGTGCAGTCGGGCGACAAGGTCAAGGTCATCACCGTGCGCGGCACCGCCTTCGACGCCGCGGGCGCCGGCGGTTCGGCCGCCATCGAGAATGTGACCGCGGTCGCCGACTCGGGCACCTCCACTTTTGTCGGTCGCGAGCTGGCCAAGTCGGACCGTCCGGAGCTGACCGCCGCCAAGGTGATCGTCTCGGGTGGCCGCGGCATCGGCTCGGCCGACAACTTCAAGATCCTGGAGCCGCTGGCCGACAAGCTGGGCGCCGCCATGGGCGCCTCGCGCGCCGCGGTGGACGCCGGCTTCGTGCCGAACGACTGGCAGGTGGGCCAGACCGGCAAGATCGTCGCCCCGACCCTGTATATCGCCGTGGGCATCTCGGGCGCGATCCAGCACCTGGCCGGCATGAAGGACTCGAAGACCATCGTCGCCATCAACAAGGATCCGGAAGCGCCGATCTTCTCGGTCGCCGACTACGGCCTGGTGGGCGACCTGTTCGAGGTCGTGCCGGAGCTGGTCAAGGAACTGGGCTGATCGCGCGGCGCGCCATCCAGCAAGGCGCGCCACAAGCACCCCGCACACGCCGTTCCCGCCCGCGCAGGAACGGCGTTTTTCATGCATGAGAGACAATCAGGAGACAACAGGTGAGCTATAACGCCCCGCTGAAAGACATGCAGTTCGTCCTCAATGAACTGGCCAACCTCGCCGAGGTCAATGCGCTGCCCGGCTGCGAGGACGCGACCCCGGACACCGTGGAAGCGGTGCTGGAAGAAAACGCGAAATTCTGCGGCGAAGTGATCGCCCCGCTGAACCATGCCGGCGACCAGGAGCCGAGTTTCTGGAAGGATGGCGAGGTCACCACCACCAGGGGCTTCAAGGAAGCCTTCCGCGCCTACGCCGACGCCGGCTGGCAGGGCGTGCAGCATCCGCAGGAATTCGGCGGCCAGGGCTTGCCCAAGCTGGTGGCCACGCCGTGCATGGAAATGCTGCACGGGGCCAACCTGGCGTTCGCGCTGGTCGCGCTGCTCTCGGACGGCGCGATCGAGGCGCTGCTCACCGCCGGTTCCGATGCGCAGAAGGCGCGCTTCCTCGAGCCGCTGGTCTCGGGCCAGTGGACCGGCACCATGAACCTGACCGAGCCGCAGGCCGGCTCCGACCTGGCCGCCGTGCGCACCCGCGCCGAGCCGCAGGGCGACGGCACCTACAAGATTTTCGGCACCAAGATCTTCATCACCTATGGCGATCACGACATGGCCGAGAACATCGTCCATCTGGTGCTGGCGCGCACGCCCGACGCGCCGCCGGGCGTGAAAGGCATCTCGCTGTTCATCGTGCCGAAGTTCATGATCAACGACGACGGTTCGCTGGGCGCGCGCAACGACGTGCACTGCGTCTCGATCGAGCACAAGCTGGGCATCAAGGCCAGCCCGACCGCCGTGCTGCAGTTCGGCGACGGCGGCGGCGCGATCGGCACCCTGGTGGGCGAAGAAAACCGCGGCCTCGAATACATGTTCATCATGATGAACGCGGCCCGCTTCGGCGTCGGCATGCAGGGCGTCGGCCTGGCCGAACATGCCTACCAGCAGGCGGTGGCGTTCGCGAAGGACCGCATCCAGTCGCGCGACGTGGCCGGCTCGAGCGGCCCGGTGGCGATCATCAACCACCCTGACGTGCGCCGCATGCTGATGTCGATGCGCGCGCAGACCGAGGCGGCGCGCGCGCTGGCCTACGTCGGCGCCGGCATCTCGGACCTGGCGCATCACCATCCGGACGAGGCGACGCGCCAGGCGAACCTGGCGGTGTATGAATACCTGGTCCCGGTCATCAAGGGCTGGTCGACCGAGATGAGCGAGAACGTCGCGCGCGACGGCGTGCAGGTGCACGGCGGCATGGGCTTCATCGAAGAAACCGGCGCGGCCCAGCATTACCGCGACGCCAAGATCCTCACCATCTATGAGGGCACGACGGCGATCCAGGCCAACGACCTGGTCGGCCGCAAGACGGTGCGCGATGGCGGGGCGGTGGCCAGGTCGCTGCGGGCGCAGATGGACGAGGTCGTCCAGCAGCTGGCAGAAACGCAGAGCATCGACCTCACCGCGATCGCCCGCCAATTGCGCGATGGCGCCAGCGCGTTCGAGTCCGTGGTCGGCTTCGTGGTGGAAAACGCAAAGAACGATCCGCGCGGGGTGTACGCCGGCAGCGTGACGTACCTGAAACTGGCCGGCATCGTGCTGGGCGGCTGGCAGATGGCGCGCGCGGCGCTGGTGGCGCAGCGCAAGCTGGATGCGGGCGAGGGCGACGCCGCCTTCTACCGCGCCAAGATCGCCACGGCGCGCTTCTTTGCCGACCACATCCTGTCGCAGGCGCACAGCCTGCGTCACGCGATCATGGAAGGCGCCGCCGGCGTGCTGGCGCTCGACGTCGAGCAGTTCTAACCGTAGGCGCCGCCGGTAAACAGCAGGTCGAACAGTCGCGCCATCGTCCCGATCAGGACGATGGCGCCGGTCAGCATCGTGATCACCAGCAGCAGCGGCAAGGTCCAGTTCGACCGCGACTGGCGGCCGCTGCCGGCGTTGTGTTTGGCATCCCATTTCTCGTCGGGCGTGAGGCCGATCGCCAGCGCCTCGATGAAGCCGGCGATGAACGATACCAGCAGCGGCAGGATCACATAGAAGGGATGCGGCTTGACCGCGCCGTACAGGATGCCGGTGATGGGCAGCGCGCACAGGTGCAGCAATCCGAGCCGGTCGGCGCCGCCCTTCAGGTAAAAGCGATGCGCGCCGAACCCGCCCAGCAGCAGGGCGAGCAGGGTGGCGACGGTCTTGTTCTTGTGAGTAGCAGCCATGTCGTGTTGTTCAGGATTCAGGACAGCAAGAGTATCGTCCATATTTGCAGGAATGGCACGTTTCAGGCGACAGGCTGGCGAAATGGCGGGATGGCCGGTGGCGGTGTGGTGAAAAATCAGCGATAATGGTTGATTCTGCTGGGACTGCGCGCCCTGTTGTCATTAACGCTTGCTGCTGTTCGGTGTCGCGCGCTATAATCGTCGACTTTCTCCGTCCAGAACAACTTTTTCGGAAATATTATGGTCGTTATTCGTTTGGCTCGTGGTGGCGCTAAAAAGCGTCCGTTCTTCAACATCGTTGCAACCGATTCGCGTAACCGTCGCGATGGCCGTTTCATCGAGCGCATCGGCTTCTACAACCCGATGGCTTCGGGCGCCGAAGTCGGCCTGCGTATCGCTGCTGACCGTCTGGCTCACTGGCAAGGCGTTGGCGCACAACTGTCGCCGACCGTCGCTCGTCTGGTCGCCCAGAACAAGCCAGCTGCTTAATTTATCAAGCAACACGTAGTGAGCGATTCAGCAGCAAGCCCGGTGGCCGTCCCCGATGACCTGACCCAGGTCGGGCACATCTCCGGGGCGTATGGCATCGTGGGCGGCATCCGTGTCACCCCGTATTCGCAAGACGCCGATGCGCTGCTGAACGTGAAGACCTGGTGGCTCGACAAGCCGACCCTGCACGCCGTCACCGTACGGAGTGCAAAGCTGCATGGTGGCGACGTCGTCGCGACCCTGGTCGGCATGCGCGACCGCAATGAGGCCGAGGCACTGAAAGGTGCGTCGGTTCAAGTCGCGCGCAGCGAGTTCCCAGCGCTCGAGGAAGACGAGTATTACTGGTCCGACCTGATCGGGCTGGACGTGGTCAACCTGCAGGGCGAAGCCCTGGGCAAGGTGACCGACATGATGCACAACGGCGCGCAATCGATCTTGCGCATCACTCCGGTCGCTGATCCAGCTGCCGAAGGCAAGGCGCAAGAGCGCCTCGTGCCGTTCGTGGACCAGTTCGTCAAGACCGTCAGTCTCGAGCAAAAACTGATTACCCTGGATTGGGGTCTCGATTTTTGAGCCCATCCAATAGAGGAGCACAGCGCGATGCAGTTTGACGTCGTCAGCTTGTTCCCCGAAATGTTCGCCGCATTGACGCAGTCGGGGGTGACCCGGCGCGCTTTCGAGCAGCAACGCTGGGGCCTGACCCTCTGGAATCCGCGCGATTTCACGCAGGACCGCCACCGCACCGTGGACGATCGCCCTTACGGCGGCGGCCCCGGGATGGTGATGATGGCCAAGCCGCTCGAAGCGACCATCAATGCAGCAAAGCAAAGACAAATCGAGCTCGGCCTGCCGAGTCCGCGCGTGGTGTTCATGTCGCCGCAAGGCAAGCCATTGACCCATGAACGCGCGATGGCGCTGAAGGACGAGCCCGGCCTGGTGATCCTGTGCGGCCGCTACGAGGCGGTGGACCAGCGCCTGCTGGACCGCTGTGTCGATGAGGAAATTTCTCTCGGCGACTTCGTGCTGTCGGGCGGAGAATTGCCGGCCATGGCCTTGATGGATGCGGTGGTGCGCCTGATTCCCGGCGTGCTGGGCGACGATGCCTCGGCGGTCGAAGACAGCTTCGTCAACGGCCTGCTCGATTCGCCGCATTACACGCGGCCGGAAGTGTACGAAGACGTGCCAGTGCCGCCGGTCCTGATGGGCGGCAACCATGCCGAGATCGTCAAGTGGCGCCGCCAGCGCATGCTGGAAGCGACCGCGACCAAGCGGCCCGATCTGCTAGACAAGGCGCGCGCCGCCGGCCAGTTGAGCAAGGCCGATGAACAGTTTTTGGCGGGTTTGGAAAAACCTGCTGATTAAAAGAATATGCGCGGCAGTATGGCGCATGCAATCACGGGCATGTTGCCCGTGGTTCAACCCCATCCTCTACTGGGCGAAGGTAGTGCCAGCAAGATGGTTTTTGGAGTCATAAAAAAATGAATCTGATTCAACAACTCGAGCAAGAAGAAATCGCGCGCCTCGGCCGTGATATCCCTGATTTCGCACCTGGCGACACCGTTGTCGTCAGCGTCAACGTCGTCGAAGGCAACCGCAAGCGCGCCCAGGCATACGAAGGCGTCGTGATTTCGCGTCGTAACCGCGGCCTGAACTCGAACTTCATCGTTCGCAAGATCTCGTCCGGCGAAGGCGTCGAGCGTACGTTCCAGCTGTACTCGCCGCTGATCGCTTCGATCGAAGTGAAGCGTCGTGGTGACGTCCGTCGTGCGAAGCTGTACTACCTGCGTGAGCGTTCGGGCAAATCGGCGCGTATCAAAGAAAAACTGCCACAGCGTCGCGTCAAGACCGCCGCTGCTGCTGAGTAATAGCATTCGTGCTCAGAAAAAGGCATCCGCAAGGATGCCTTTTTCTATTCCGGCGGAGTATTGCAAAGGATTCAGTTTGGCCAAACTCATTTTCGATCCGACCCAGTTGCCGGTTGCCGGCCTTGCCGGTGAAGCGCCGGTTGCGCCCGCGCGCCTGATCCCGGCCGCGCTGCGCGCACGCTTTGCGCAAACCCTGCCGTGGGAAGAGGAGGTGTCGGACGAGGGCCGCGGCATGACGGGCGCCACGCTGCGCCGTGCAGCCGTGCTGGTGCCGCTGGTAGCGCGCCCCGAGGGTGTGACCGTGCTGCTGACGCTGCGGACCGACCATTTGTCCAGCCATGCCGGCCAGATCAGTTTTCCCGGCGGCCGCGCCGAAGAACTCGATTCGTCCCCGATCGAGACGGCGCTGCGCGAAACCGAGGAAGAGGTCGGCCTGCACCGCCGTCATATCGAGATCATCGGCGTACTGCCCGACTACACCACCGTGAGCGCCTATCGCGTGACGCCGGTGGTGGCCCTGGTCCAGCCGCCATTCGAGCTGCAGCCCGATCCGGGCGAAGTGGCCGAAGCGTTCGAAGTGCCGCTCAGCTTCCTGATGGATGGCCTGAACCACCAGCGCCGGGTAGTCGAGTTGCCGAAAGGGGCCGGCAGGCGCGCTTTTTACACGATGCCGTACGAGCAATATTTCATCTGGGGCGCCACGGCGGCCATGCTGCGCAACCTCTTCCATTTTCTGCGCGCGTAACGCTTTATCGCAGGTCCGGATTTGATTCTGGCTGGCTTCTCCGTTATCGTAACGGGGCAGTCGTATTGCCATAACAAAAAAGGGTTCCTGAATGACATTCTTTTCCATCCTGTGCGCACTGCTCATCGAGCAACTGAAACCGCTGCGCGCCGATAACCAGGTGTATGGCGGCGTCAAGTCGCTCGCCGTGCGCATCGAGACCTGGTTCAATGCAGGCGAGCAAAAGAATGGGCGCATGGGCTGGATCCTGATGATGACCGCGCTGATGCTGCCGACCTGGCTCGTCTACTGGTTCTTCATGCACTACAACCTGGTATTCCTGGCCTTCGCCTGGAATGTCCTGATCGTCTACCTGACCCTCGGTTTCCGTCACTACAGCCATTACTTCACCTCCATCCAGTTCGCGCTCAATGCAGGGGATGACGCCAGGGCGCGTACCCTCCTGGCCGAATGGACGCGGCTGGACACCGTCGGGATGGACAGCACCGAGATCACCCGCATCGCGGTCGAAAAGGCCTTGATCACAACCCATCGCAACGTGTTCGGGGTGTTCTTCTGGTTCTTGATGCCGCTGGGGCCGGCGGGCGCCGTGATGTACCGCGTGTCGGAATACCTGTCGCGCGCCTGGAACGAGCCCGACCACATGCGCAACGAAGCCTTCGGCCAGTTCGCCGCCAGGGCCTTTTACTGGATCGACTGGGTGCCGGTGCGCCTGACGGCGGTGGCCTTTGCCGTGGTCGGTAATTTCGAGGATGCCGTCTATGCCTGGCGCAATTTCGCCAACCGCTGGGCCGACGAGGCGCGCGGCATCATCCTGTCGGCCGGCGGCGGCGCGATGGGTGTGCGCCTCGGCACGCCGAACGAAAATGCGCCACAATTGCTGCCAGCGGACGCCGCCACGGTGGACTTGAGCGAAAGCGACGTCGACGTGCTGCCGGGCGAGGAGCCGAACGTGCGCGCGCTGCAGAGCACGGTTGGCCTGGTGTGGCGCGCCCTGATCTTGTGGATGATCCTGCTGCTGCTGACCTCGAGCGTGGCCTGGCTGCGCTGAGTGTGGCGCGCCGGGCCTCGTCCTCAAGTCTTCTATAAGATATAATACTGCCTGAGCCGAGCAAAGCCGTATTGCACCGAGCCGAATTTGCTCTCATCCACGCAGTATTTTCTGTCTGAGCCCGTAGGACTATGACCGACCAAGCGCCCCCCAAGGATGATGAACTGTCTGGCGAGTTTTTCATCCTGGGCATCACGAACAAAGGCAAGACGTTCCGCCCGAGCGACTGGGCTGAGCGCCTGTGCGGCGTCATGTCCTGCTATTGCCCCGGCGCCGGCGGCCCCAATGCCCACCTGAAGTTTTCGCCCTACGTTTACCCGACCGTGGTCAACGGCACCAAGGCCGTCGTGGTCAACCGCACCCTGCAAAAGATCGAACCGATGGCCTACCACTTCGTGGTCAATTTCGCCAAAGACAACGATATGCAAGTCGTCGACGCCTGTTTCGTGCCCTTGCCGGGCGAAAAGAAACCAGGCGCGGCCTGACCGTCGCTGCAAGCCTGCCACCACTGGCGCTTTGATCGAAATCAAAGCGCCAGTTTTGTTTCGGCCTAGCCTCAAGCGACAACGGGGGAGGGGCACCATGCGCATCGGCGAAATCTGTACCACTGACACCATTTGCTGCACGCGCGACGAGACCGTGCAGGGCGCCGCCATGCTGATGCGGCGCCACCACGTCGGCGACCTGGTCGTGATCGATACCGACGGCGGCGGCAACGTCCCGCTCGGCATCCTGACCGACCGCGACATCGTGCTGGCCGTGATCGCCCCCGGCCTCGATCCGGCCAGCCTGCTGGCCGGCGACATCATGAGCGACGACCTGCTCACCGCCGGCGAGTCCGACGATGTCTACGAGACCATCGAGCACATGCGCCTGCGCGGCATCCGCCGGGTGCCCGTGGTGGACGCCCAGGGCAACCTGAGCGGCATCGTCAGCGCCGACGACCTGCTCGAATTCCTGGCCGAAGAAATGAGCGAGCTGTCGCGCATCGGCTCCTGGCAGCAATCGCACGAGCGCCGCGTGCGTCAATAGCTGCCTATCGGCAAGTCTTGTCAACTGGGTGGCTGGTTAGGTCACAGGAAAGACGTCCGTCTGCTACCATCGTGCGGCAGGCGGGACGGCTGGCGTCCCGCCGAGTCAACGGGACACCATGGATTCGAGATTTCAGTTGCGCGGGATGGCCGCGCATGTAGCAGCGGGCTGCCTGGCCCTGGTCATGATCGCGCCGGCGACCGCCGCCTCTGCAACCCCGGCCGCCGGCAAGTCCGCCGCCGGCGCAACGCTCCCCAAGGGCGTGACCCTCGGCCCCTCGGTCGAAGGCATCACCGAATACCGCCTGGCGAATGGCTTGAAAGTGCTGTTGTTCCCGGACGCCTCGCGTCCCACCGTGACCGTGAACGTCACTTACCTGGTCGGTTCGCGCCACGAGAACTATGGCGAGACCGGCATGGCCCACCTGCTCGAGCACCTGCTGTTCAAGGGCGCGAAGAACAACCGCGACATCACCAGGCAGTTCTCCGAGCGCGGCATGCAGTTCAACGGCACCACCTCGCTCGACCGCACCAATTACTACGAGGTGTTCCAGGCCTCCCAGGAAAACCTGGACTGGGCCTTGCAGATGGAGGCCGATCGCATGGTCAATTCCTTCGTATCAAGCAAGGATCTCGCGTCCGAGATGACCGTGGTGCGCAACGAGTACGAAGCCGGCGAGAACGAGCCCGGCAACGTGCTGTTCAAGCGCATGCAGAGCGTCGCCTACGACTGGCACAGCTATGGCCGCTCGACCATCGGCAACCGCAGCGACATCGAGAACGTGCGCATCGAGAACCTGCAGAATTTCTATCGCACCTATTACCAGCCCGACAATGCGGTGCTGCTGGTGGCCGGCCAGTTTGACCAGCGCGCAACTTTAGCGAAGATCAACCGCCTGTTCGGCGCGATCCCGAAACCGAAGCGCAGCCTGCCGGCCTTCTGGACGGTCGAGCCGACCCAGGACGGCGAGCGCAGCTTCGCCGTGCGGCGCCAGGGCGATATGCAGTTCGTGGCCGTCGGCTACAAGATCCCGTCCGACCTGCATCCCGAAGCCGAGGCGCTCGGCTTCGCCTCCGAGATCATGGGCGACGCGCCGAACGGGCGCCTGCACAAGCTGCTGGTCGAGACCGGCAAGGCCAGCCAGGTGTTCAGCTTCGGCCAGACCGGCTACGCGCCGGGCCTGCAATTCTTCGGCGCCGTGGTCAAGCTGGGCGAGCCGATCGAGCCGGTGCGCGAGGCGCTGGTCCAGGCGGTCGAGGAACTCGCCAGCAAGCCGCCCACCACCGAGGAACTGGAACGGGTGCGCCGCTCCTGGCTGAACACGATCGAACGCAGCCTGAACAATCCGCAGGCGGTGGGCGTGGCCCTGTCCGAACCGATCGCCCTGGGCGACTGGCGCATGTATTTCGTGGGCCGCGAGCGCGTGCAGAAGATGACGGCCGAACAGGTCGCCGCCAGCGCCGGGCGCTATTACCTGCGCAGCAACCGCACGGTCGGCACGTTCATCCCCGAAGAAGCGGCGAAGCGCGCCGAACTGCCGCCGGCGCCCACGGTGCTTGATGCCATGAAGGACTTCAAGCCGGCCGTCTCGACCCTGGTGGCGGAGAATTTCGATCCGAGCCAGCACAACATCATGAAGCGCACCACCTTGACGACCGCCGGCGGCGTCAAGCTGGCCCTGCTGCCGAAAAAGAACCGCGGCGAAACCGTGACGGTCGACCTGCGCCAGCACTTCGGCGACGAGAAAAGCCTGTTCGGCAAGGGCACGACCCAGGCCCTGACGAACCTGATGCTGACGCGCGGCACCACCCGCTACACGCGCGCCGAACTGGCCGACGCCTTCGACAAGCTCAAGATCGCCGGCGGTCCGACCCATTTCCAGACCACGCGCGAACACCTGCCTGAAGCGCTCAAGCTCATGGCCCACGTGCTCAAGGAGCCGGCTTTCCCTGAATCCGAGTTCGAGCAATTGCGCCAGCAACTCGTGGTTGGCATCGAAGCGGGCCGCAACGAGCCGCAAAGCGCCGCCGTGCGCGCGCTCAGCCAGCATTTCAACCGCTATCCGCGCGGCGACATCCGTTACTCGCCGAGCCTGGAAGAACAGCTCGACGACGCCAGGGCGGCGCGGCTCGAGGACGTCAAGGCCTTCCACGCGCAGTTCTATGGCGCCAATCCGGCCGAGATGGCCATCGTGGGCGACTTCGATCCGAAGGAGATCACGCCGCTGGTCAATACCCTGTTCGGCGCCTGGCGCGCACCCCAACCGCACGCGCCGGTGCTGGTCGCGCATGCCGAGGTGGCCCCGGTGGCGCGCACCCTGAATACCCCGGACAAGGAAAACGGTTTCTATATCGCGCGCCTGAACCTGGACCTGAACATCGACGATGCGGACTATCCGGCCTTGACCTTGGCCAACTACATCTTCGGCGACGGCGGCCTCAAGTCGCGCCTGATGGACCGCATCCGCCAGCGCGATGGCCTGTCGTATGGCGGCGGCTCGGACGTGTCGCCGGGCACCCTGGACCGCGCCGGCAGCTTCACGATCAATGCGATCGCGGCGCCGCAGAACCTGGCCAGGCTCGACGCCGCCGTGCGCGCGGAACTGGCGCGGGCGCTCAAGGATGGCTTCACTGCCGAGGAGCTGGCCGGCGCCAAGTCGGGCCTGATGCAGCAGCGCCTGCAATCGCGCTCCAACGATGGGGCGCTGGCATCCGGCTGGACCTCGTTCCTGTATCGCGGCAAGACCTTCGAGGCATCGGCCGAGCTCGAACGCAAGATGCAGGCGGTGACCCTGCCTCAGCTGAATGCAGCATTCCGCAAGGCGATTGATCCGGGTAAGCTATCGGTATTCATGGCGGGCGACCAGGCCAAGGCAGGCGGCGCGGCGACACCGTCAGTCACTATGCCGTAACTACAACAGTTTCCTGACAAAAACTCTCTGGATTGTGACAATGCACGAAGCCATGCGTTAAAATGTTTCTTTTCAGAAGCAAAAGTTTCATCCAGGGAGCATCATGAAGGCCATCAGCAAGCAGCAGCCGGCGAGCGGTTTCTCGTTCACCGGCAAGGTCGTTTTGGTCACCGGGGCCGCCAGTGGCATCGGTCGCGCCATCGCCCTGGCGTTCGGCCGCGCCGGCGCCTGTGTCGTGGTGGCCGACGTCTCGATCGACGGTGGACACGCCACCGCGGCGATGATCGTCGAAAACGGCGGCAAGGCGCTGTTCGTGCAAAGCAACGTCACCCGTGCCGGCGACGTCGAAGCCCTGGTCGACAAGACCATCAATTACTACGGCCGTCTCGACTTCGCGATCAACAATGCCGCGGTCGAGGAAGAGCGCCAGCCGCTGGCCGACGCCGACGACGAGCAGTTCGACCGCATCATGAACGTCAACGTCAAGGGCGTCTGGCTGTGCATGAAATACCAGTTGCGCCAGATGCTCAAGCAGGGACACGGCGCGATCGTCAACATGGCCGGCATCGCCGGCCTGGTCGGCAGCCCGAACCATGCGATCTATGGCGCCAGCAAGCACGCGGTGGTCGGCCTGACCAGGAGCGCCGCCGCCGAATATGCGCGCGAGGGTATCCGCGTCAATGTGCTGTGCCCGGCCGCGGTCAAGACGCCGATGCTGGCGCGCGCCTTCGAGCGCGATCCGGCGATCGAGAAGAAGCTCAAGGCGGCGCATCCGATGGGGCGTTTCGCCGAGGCGAGCGAGGTGGCGCAGGCCGCCCTGTGGCTGTGCTCGGACATGGCGTCGTATGTGAATGGCCATGAGATGGTGGTCGATGGCGGGTTCACCGCCGTTTGAGCAGTTTTCTTGTTGGAAATCTTTACAGCGCGGGGCGTATTGACGCTCCGGGAAAGTTCAAGTCTCTGTTTTTAATCAAGTATTTCTTAGTGGCATAAATTATGCTTATTGGTTGCAACGTCGCCGTATGGTCCCGACGTCCATCCAACTAGTGCGATCAACTTGAAAAAGACTTTCGCCGCACTGGCGCTCGCAGCCGCCCTGATCCCTGTCGCCAGCGTCCAGGCTGCCACGATCAGCTTCAGTGATGCCGCTGCGCTCAAAAAGACCAACTGGACCAATACCCTCAGCTTTGGCAAGTTCGATACCGGCCTGGGCACCCTCAATTCGATCAGGTTCGATTTGAGCGGCCTGATCCAGGGCACTGGCAGGGCCGAGAGCGACGATGAGGAAGCGACCACGGTCAACCCGAGCCTGGCGTCGATCCTGAAGCTGTCGCGTCCGGACGGCAGCCTGCTGGTGCTGAGCAATCCGGTATTCAACCATGTCTTCGAGTTCAGCGCAGGCGACGGCGACATCGATTTTGCAGGCACTTCCGGCGGCAGCACCGGCCTGGTCACGGCCAACGCGCATGACTTCTTCCTGAGCACCAGTTCCAGCGATTTCGCCCTGTTCTCGGCGCTGGGCGGGGGGCAGATCAATCTGTCGCTGAAAGCGACCGGCGCATCGGGTGCGAACGGCGCGGGTAACCTGGCAGCCATTTTCCAGACCTTCGCGTCTGGCAATGTGAATGTGACCTACGACTACACGCCATTTGCGGTCGAAGTGCCGGAACCGGCAAGCCTGGCGACCATCCTCGCAGGCCTGGGCCTGATGGGCGCCGTGCGCCGCCGCCGCGCCGGCAAGCCTGCCTGATTGCAGGCGAGGCGGCAGCGCCGCATGAAAAAACCACCATCCCGGCGCACGCCGGCATGGTGGTTTTTTGTTGGCGGCGACCGCTGCGTCAGTTGTGGATGTATTTGGCGAACACGTCGCTGAAATCGCGTTTGGTGTGGGTGTCGAGCATGGCCGTATTCAGCGCTTCCAGCAGTTCGCCGTACTGGCTGACCAGGCTGCCCGCGCCGGGGGCGATATTGAGCTTGTGGACCGAGGCGGTGGCATCCAGCGTGCGCAGCGCATTGTCGCGGCACACGGCATCGCGCCGCTGCTGCTTGCCGATGGTAATCAAGGCCTTGTAGATGTCCTTCAGCTGTTCGATGAAGGATTTTTTAACGTCGATCGAGAACTTCGTGTCATCCACGTTGAACTTCAGCTCGATGTCCATGTCCAGCGTTCCGGCGGTTTCGATGCTGACGTCGGTGATGAGGTTCGACGCATACTCGTAGCGCTTGATCGCGCGCTTCGACGACACGGCCGAGTCGCCGTCGACGAGCCTGTCAGATTTTCTGTGTGGAACGGGGTCATGAAATAATCCCGAAAGGACTGTTCCATGACCGAAGTGATGACCACCAAAAAGCCCAAGA